>DATKOH010000036.1:0-5283 GCA_035524735.1 Gemmatimonadaceae bacterium | reverse complement strand
TCAGCTACAGTCGAATACAGTCAAGAACGAATCGCGGTGCCGATCGAGGATCCTGCCTTCGACTGTCGTCGACTGTCTCTGACTGTCTTTGACTGTCCCTGACTGTCCCTGACTGTCCCTGACTGTCCCTGACTGTCGTCGACTGTCCCTGACTGTCCCTGACTGTCCCTGACTGTCTTCGACCGTCGTCGACCGTTATTTCGCCCGATCCAGATACTCGCCCGTATTCGGATTCACCCGGATCCGCTCGCCGCTCGAGATGAATTCCGGCACGTTCACCGTCGCGCCGTTCTCCAGCTTCGCCGGCTTCGTCGACGCCGTCTTCGTCGCCGACTTCATCACCGGCGACGTCTCCACGATCTCCAGCTCGATCGAATTGGGCAGTTCGATGCCGATCGGCCGCCCATTGTAGTACTCCGCGATGATCTTCATCCCCGCCTGCATCCACTGCGCGCCGTCGCCCAGCGTCTCCTCGTCGATCTCCAGCTGGTCGTAGTTCTCGGTGTTCATGAAGTGGTACGTGTCGCCCCCCTTGTACATGAACTCGAGGTTGTGCGTCTCCAGGGAGGCCTTGTCGATGCTGTCGGCCGCGCGGAAGCGGTGCTCGAAGTTGCTGCCCGTACGCAGGTTGCGGAGCTTCGCCTGCACCATCGCCCGGAGGTTGCCGGGGGTATGGTGGCGGAACTCGGTGATGCGGCAGGGATCGCCTTCGAAGACGATCACCATGCCGCGCCTAATCTGGGTCGCTGGAATGGCCATGGGACGTTCGGTTCGCTCAGGTGGGTCTGGCCTGCAAATTGGCGTAGCCATTAAGTTTATAGGGTTCGGGGGTGTCCGGTCAAGCCGAGTGGTCCGCGCCCGAGCCGCGGACCCTCACGAGGAGCTTCTTCGATGATCAGTCGTTCACTTCGGGGCCTCGCCCCCCTCGCCGCGCTCGTCGCCTTCGCCCTCTCCGCCGCGGGCGCCCAGCAGGTGAAGGACCTGCCCAAGGCCGAGCCGCCCGTGCCCCCCGCCGACCAGGGCTGGCCCCGCGTCTTCGCCACCAGCAAGGGGGACACCCTCACGGTCTTCCAGCCGCAGGTCGACTCCTGGGTCGGCGACCGGATCGAAGCGCACATGGCCGTGGGCAGCCTGCTCGCGAACGCCTCCGTCACCATCTACGGCGTCGCGCTCTTCACGGCGCGCACCGACGTCGACAAGGTGAACCGCGTGGTCTACCTCGAGGAGATGGAGGTCACGAAGGTCACCTTCCCCTCCGCGCACGAGCGCGAGGCGCAGTTCCAGTCGGAGATCACGCAGGTGATCCCCGCCCGGTCGCGCGCCATCGCGCTCGACCGCCTCGAAGCGGCGCTGAGCGCCGCCGGCGCGGCGGAGAAGGCGAACCGCCAGCCGCTCGCGACGAAGCCGCCGGCCATCCGCTTCTCGCCGGTGCCGGCGGTGCTCATCGCGATCGACGGGCAGCCCGCGTGGCGCCCGATGAAGGGGACCGAGCTCGACCGCGTGATCAACATGAGCGCGCTCCTCGTGCGCGACACGAAGTCGAAGACCCTCTACCTGCATCTCTTCGACGGCTGGATGAGCGCCGCCACGATCGACGGGCCATGGGCGGTGACGAAGAGCGCGCCGCGCACGACGATCAACGACCTCAACACGGTGCTGCGCGCGCTCGTCGACTCCGGCGAGGCCGATCCGCTCGAGGGGGCGCCGCTCGATCCGAGCGTCACCGGCCGCGCGCCCTCGCTGCTCGACACGCCGGTGCCGCAGGTCATCATCGCCACCACCCCCACCGAGCTCATCGTCACGGAGGGCGCCCCGAAGTGGGAAGCGGTGGAGGGGACGGGGCTCTCGTACATCAGCAACACCACCGGCCGCGTCTTCAAGAACGCGGACGATCACAAGTACTACGTCCTGCTCGCCGGACGCTGGTTCGACGCCGATTCGCTCGCCGGCCCCTGGGCCTACGTCCCCGGCAAGGCGCTCCCCGCCGACTTCGCGAAGATCCCCGATTCGAGCGCCGTGGAGACGGTGAAGGCCGCGGTGCCGGGCACCGCCCAGGCCGCCGAAGCGGTGATCGCGAACACGATCCCGCAGACGACGTCCTTCGCGCGCGGGCTCCAGGCGCCGACGATCGCGATCGACGGCGCGCCGAAGCTCCTGCCGATCGAGGGGACCGACCTGCAGTACGTCCAGAACGCGTCGCGGCCGATGATCCGCATCACCGACATCAGCTGGCTCGCGTGCGTGAACGGCGCGTGGTTCCAGGCGTCGTCCCCCAACGGTCCGTGGACGCTCGCCGCGGACGTGCCCGCGTCCATCTATTCGATCCCGCCGCAGAGCCCGATGCACTACACCACGTACGTGCACGTCTACAAGGCGACGGCCGACAGCATCTACGCGGGCTACACCAATGGCTACACGGGCGCGATCGTCGGCGACGATGGCACCGTCGTGTACGGCACGGGCTACGACTACCCGGCGTGGGTGGGCACCGACTGGTACGCGCCGATCTGGGCCTATGGCTACGGCGCGAACCTCGGCTGGACCCCGTGGTACGGCTGGCGCTACGGCGCGGGCTACGGCTACGCCTACGGGTGGGGCGGCTACGGGCTCGGTCCCTATCGCGGCGTGGGACGCTGGGGCGCGGGGAACTGGGGGGTGAGCACCGGCAACGTGTACGACTCCTGGGGATTCCGCTCGGGCGTGTACAACGCGACCGCGGGCTACGACGCGATCACCGGCAACCGCTGGTACGACCGCGCGAGCGTGAGCTACAACTCGCGCACGGGGATCGCGACCGCGGGGCAGCGCTACACGGTGGGCAACGCCTTCACCGGCACCTACGCCACGGGGACGCGCGGCGTGGCCTACGATGCGCGCACGGGGCGCGCGGTGGATTACGGCGGGGTGCGCACCGCCGAGGGAGGGGTGGGGCACGTGGGGAACACCGTGTTCGCGAGTCGCGACGGCAGCGTCTACCGCTGGAACCCGGGCACGGGCTGGCAGGAGGGGAACGTGCGCGGCGGCTGGGGCGCGGTGGGCGATGCGGGGCGGGCGGGCTACCTCGACAACCAGCGCTACGCCCGTGACATGGGGGAGGCTCGCTACGGCGGCTACCGCATGGCCGGGGGACCGAGGGCCGCGGGCTGGAGCGGCGGATTCCGGGGGCGGCGGTAGCGGGCGCCCAGGGCGATCGGGGCGCTGGCGGCGGCGAGGGGCGACGCCCCCGCCCCTAGCGGCCGTCCAGCATCGGCAGGAGCACCTTCATCACGTTCGCCGCGACGAGTTCGGCGCCGCGGCGATTCGGATGGATGCCGTCGGCCTGGTTGAGCGAGTCGATCCCCGCGACGCCGGCGAGCGGGAAGGGCAGATAGGTGACGCCGTTCGCCTTCGCGAGCTCGGGAAACACCTTCCGGAACTCCGCCGTATAGCGGGTGGACATGTTCGGCGGCGCTTCCATGCCGACGAGCACGAGGCGCGCGGCCGGCTCGCGCGCGCGGATGGTGTCGATGATCGCCTGGATGTTGGCGCGCATCGAGTCGACGCTGAGGCCGCGGAGCCCGTCGTTGGCGCCGGTCTCGACGACGATCACGGCGTACGGCCGGCGGAGGAGCCAGCCGAGTCGGCGGCGCGCGTCGGCGGAGGTCTCGCCGCTGACGCCCGCGTTCACCACCTCATACTTTACGCCGAGGGAGTCGAGGCGGCGCGCGATCACATCGGGATAGCTCTGACCGGGCTCGAGGCCGAGTCCGGCGGTGAGGCTGGTGCCGATGAAGAGGATCGCGGGGCGCGCGTCGGGTGCGGCAGCGGGGGCGGGTGCGGGCGCGGAGTCCGCGGCGGGGCGCGCGGGCGGTGCCGGCGCGCCGCGGCAGGCGGCGAGAACGAGGACGATCACCAGGGAACGCGGAGTGCGCATGCTCGAAGCCCGAGAGTTGACCAAGACCTATCCCAGCGGCGACGCGACGCTGACGGTGCTGCGCGACGTGACGTTCAACATCCCGCCGCGCGCCTTCGTGGCGGTGGTGGGGCCGTCGGGGAGCGGGAAGACGACGCTGCTCGCGCTCCTCGCCGGCCTCGACGTGCCCTCGAAAGGTACCGTGTCGCTCGACGGCGCGGACCTGGGCACGCTCTCGGAGGACGCGCGCGCGCGGCTGCGCGGGGAGAAGGTGGGGTTCGTCTTCCAGAGCTTCCAGCTGATCCCGACGCTCACGGCGCTGGAGAACGTGCGCGTGCCGCTGGAGCTGCGCGGGATCGCGGACTCGGCGGCGCGCGCGCGGGAGCTGCTGGCGCGCGTGGGGCTCGGCGACCGCACGCACCACTATCCGGCGCAGCTCTCGGGGGGGGAGCAGCAGCGGGTGGCGCTGGCGCGCGCCTTCGCGAACGCGCCGAAGGTGCTCTTCGCGGACGAGCCGACGGGGAACCTCGACCAGGCGACGGGGGCGCGGATCATCGAGCTGATCGAGCAGATGAACCGCGAGGCGGGGACGACGGTGATCCTGGTGACGCACGATGAGGCGCTGGCGGCGCGGGCCACGCGGGTGATCCGCCTCGCGGACGGCGCCGTGGTGCAGGACACGGGGCGCGCGGCGTGAGGCGCTGGCGCGCGATCGCCGCGCTCGCGTGGCACGACACGCGGACGGCGCGGCGGCGGCTCGTGGTGTCGGTGAGCGCGATCTCGCTGGGGATCGCGGCGCTCGTGGCCACCGATTCCTTCTCGAGCGACGTGGTGCGCTCGGTGCGCGAGCAATCGCGCGCGCTGCTCGGCGCGGACCTGTCGCTCTCGGCGAACCAGAAGTTCACGGCGCCGGTGGACTCGGTGCTCGCCGCGCTGGAGGCGCAGGGGGCGCGCGTGGGGCGCAGCACCACCTTCGCGTCGATGGCGACGATCGTCGGCCATCCGGGGACGCGGCTCGCGCAGGTGCGCGCGGTGAGCGCGGAGGTCCCCTTCTACGGCGCGATCGTCACGGATCCGCCGGGGCGGTGGGGGGCGCTGCAGGAGGGGCGGCGCGCGCTCGTGGACGAGGCGCTGCTGATCGCGCTCGGCGCGCGCGTAGGGGACACGCTCTTCCTCGGCTACGCGCGCTTCGCGATCATCGGCACCCTGAAGAACGTGCCGGGAGACGTGGGGGTGGCCACGGCCTTCGGTCCGCGCGTGTACATCGCGGACAAGTGGCTGGAGGAGACGCGGCTGCTGGGCTTCGGGAGCCGCGCGCAGTACGAGGCGCTGGTGCAGCTGCCCGCGACGCTGAGCCCCGCGCGCGTGGTGGCGCGCGCGCGGCCGGTGCT
>DATKOH010000035.1:0-21512 GCA_035524735.1 Gemmatimonadaceae bacterium | reverse complement strand
CACGGCGCGAGTAGTGGCCGAGCGCCGAGCGCCGAGCGCCGCGCGCCGCGTCACATACTCGAACATCCCCTCCCGTCCGCCCTCGCGCCCGAATCCCGATTCGCGGTAGCCGCCGAATCCCGACGCCGCGTCGAAGAGGTTGGTGCAATTCACCCACACCACCCCCGCCTTGATCTTCGGCGCGATGTCGAGCGCGAGGTTGATGTTCTCCGTCCACACGCTCGCGGCCAGGCCGTACGGCGTGTTGTTCGCGAGCGCCACCGCCTCTTCCGGCGTGCGGAAGGTCATCGACACGAGCACGGGGCCGAAGATCTCCACCTGCGCGATCGTGGAGCTCGGCGCCACCTCCGTGAAGAGCGTCGGCGGATAGAAGCATCCGTCCTTCGGCACCGCCCAGCTCGGCTGCCAGATCGCGGCGCCCTCTTCCACGCCCTTGGCCACGAGCGCGCGGATGCGCTCCAGCTGCACCGGCGCGACGATCGCCCCCATGTCCACCGCCTTGTCCAGCGGCGAGCCCACGCGGAGCTTCTCCATGCGCGCGCGCAGCTTGTCGTGCAGCCGGCCGGCGATCCCCTCGTGCACGAGGAGCCGCGACCCCGCGCAGCAGACCTGCCCCTGGTTGAACCAGATCGCGTCCACCACCCCCTCGACCACCGAGTCGAGGTCGGCGTCGTCGAACACCACGAAGGGGCTCTTCCCCCCCAGTTCGAGGGAGAGCTTCTTCCCCGAGCCCGCGGTGGCGCGGCGGATGATCCGCCCCACCTCGGTGCTGCCGGTGAAGGCGATCTTGTCCACCCCGGGGTGCGCGACGAGCGCCGCCCCGGTCTCGCCATCGCCGGTGAGGATGTTCAGCACGCCGGGAGGGAGCCCGGCCCGCGCCGCGAGCTCCGCGAAACAGAGCGCGGTGAGCGGCGTGAACTCCGCGGGCTTGAGCACCGAAGTGTTCCCCGCCGCGAGCGCCGGCGCGACCTTCCACGCGAGCATGAGCAGGGGGAAGTTCCACGGGATGATCTGCCCCACCACCCCCACTGCCTCGTAGCCGGCGAACTCCGACGCCATGAGCTGCGCCCAGCCGGCGTGGTGGTAGAAGTGCCGCGCGACCAGCGGGATGTCGAGATCACGCGTCTCGCGGATCGGCTTCCCGTTGTCGAGGCTCTCGAGCACCGCGAAGAGGCGCGAGTGCTTCTGCACCATGCGCGCGAGCGCGTAGAGATGCCGCGCGCGCGCGGGACCGCCGAGCCGCTCCCACGCGGGCTGCGCGGCGCGCGCGGCCTTCACGGCCGCGGCCACGTCCGCGGCGGTGCCGTTCGCGATGCGCGCCAGCGGCCGTCCCGTGGCCGGGTCCACCGTCTCGAAGAGCTTCGCCCCCTTCGTGGCGGTGAACTTCCCGCCGATGAAGTGGCCGAACGCGCCCCCGTGAGCGGCGATCCAGTCGAGCGCGGGCTTCGCGCTCTCCGGCGCGGGGCCGTAGCTCATCGTCTCGAAGATCTCGGCGACGGTCATGCGTCCCCTCCGGTTCAGACCATGGGCATGCGGTACGCGGCGGCGTAGCGCCCCGTGGCCGCGTGCTCGAGCTGGCGTTCGATGTCGGTGAGCAGCGCGCTCGCCCCCAGCCGGAAGAGGGGCGCGCGCAGCCACGCGTCGCCCAGCTCCTCCTTCATGAGGATCATCCAGTCGAGCGCGTTCTTGGCGCTGCGGATCCCCCCGGCGGGCTTGAACCCCACCGCGGCGCCGGTGTCCGCCTGGTACTCGCGGATCTGCCGCGCCATCACGACGCCGAAGGGGAGCGTGGCGTTCACGCTCTCCTTCCCCGTGCTCGTCTTGATGAAGTCCGCGCCCGCCATCATCGCCACGCGGCTCGCGCGCGCGACGTTGGTGAGCGTGGCGAGTTCGCCGGTGGCGAGGATCGCCTTCAGGTGCGCATCGCCGCAGGCATCGCGGAAGGCGCGCACCTCGTCGTAGAGCGCGCGCCAGTCGCCGGTGAGCACGTGCGCGCGCGTGATGACGATGTCGATCTCCCGCGCCCCCGCCGCGACGCTCGCCGTGATCTCGGCGAGCCGCGTGGCGAAGGGGCTGAGCCCCGCCGGGAACCCCGCCGACACCGCCGCCACCGGGATCCCGCTCCCCGCGAGCGCCTCCACCGCCACCGGCACCAGCTCGTGGTAGACGCACACCGCCGCCGTCGTGATGCCGAGATGCGACGCGCCGAGCGCGGCCAGGATGTCCGCGCGCACCGGCGCGCGCGCCTTCGCGCAGAGGCGCCGCACGTTCCCCGGCGTGTCGTCGCCGGCGAGCGTGGTGAGGTCGATGAGCGTGATCGCGCGCAGCAGCCACGCCGCCTGCCACTCCTTCTTCACGGTGCGCCGCGTGGGGATCGTGGCCGCGCGCCGCTCCACCGCGCTCCGGTTCACGCGGATCGCGCGGATGACGTCCAGGTCGAGCGCCATGCCGGGATTCCGCTCCGGATGCAGCGCGAGCACGGTGGACGTGGGCGCGCGCCGGGCGGCGCCGGGCGTGGGAGTGCGGGCGGGCTCCATCACCGCTGGAATCTACCCCCCGCAGGGGCGCGCGGC
Organism: Gemmatimonadaceae bacterium; assembly: GCA_035524735.1. Taxonomy (GTDB): domain Bacteria; phylum Gemmatimonadota; class Gemmatimonadetes; order Gemmatimonadales; family Gemmatimonadaceae; genus DATKOH01. Next base: position 18,939 of record DATKOH010000035.1, on the reverse strand, counting down.
GACGCCTTGGGCGGCGCGAGCGAGCCCATCCGCTCCTCCAGGCGCGCGCGCTCGAGCGCCGTCCACTCCTTGGCGAACGTCGCGTCCCAGCGCTCGCGCGGCACGTGCTCGGCCAGCGCCTCGAGGAGCTCGGCGCGTCCCCGGACCTCGGCCGGCACCGTGAAACGGAACCCCTCGCGCGGCGCGATCACGAGCGCGCCATCCTTCCGGCGGTAGATCTTCGCGATCCCGTCCCAGGCGAGCGTCTCGAAGCGCCGCCCCCACCATCGGCGATACCGCAATCCTTGCGGTGTGAGCACGAGACGGAAGCGCACGGCGAACAGGATGAGTTGCGCGCCGCGCAGCGCCAGCGCGGCCGCGAGGAAGGGCACGAAGAATCCGAGGGCCGCCGCCGAACGCGACTTCTCCACGGCGAACCAGGCGAGCCCGAGCGCCGTCGCGACCAGCGCGCTCGACCAGCTGACCGCGATCCGCCCTGCGTCCGCGCGGATGAGCCGCTCCCCCCCGAGGCCGACCTCCGCCGGCGGCCGCGCCTTCCGGCCGCCCCCCCCGGGCCAGTGCTCCTCCCAGAGCTTCGTCAGGGCCTTCTCGATGAACGAATCGAACATGCGCCGCACGCCTCCGCCGTGTCCCGCCGGGGCGACCCACCGCCGCCGCTTCGGAATGATGGCAGCCAAGAGCGCCGCGCGATAGAATTGCGCCATGCGCCCCCGCACCGCCGCGACCGCGCTCGCGCTCCTCGCCGCCGCGCTCCCCGCGCGCGCGCAGCTCGCCCACGACACGATCACCGCCGACGGCCGGCTGCGCGAGTACTACCTCGCCCTCCCGGCCGCGCCCGACGGCCACCCCGCTCCCCTCGTCGTCTTCCTTCACGGCGGGGGCGGCAACGCGCGCGGCGCCGCGTGGCGCTACGGCTTCGACGCCCGGGCGCTCGCCGGCGGCGCGATCGTCGTCTATCCCGAGGGGGTGAACGGACACTGGGCCGACGGCCGCGACCACTTCCACGACGCCGACGACGTCGCCTTCATCCGCGCGCTCCTGCCGCGTCTCGCGCAGCGCCACCGCATCGACAGCGCGCGGCGCTTCGTGGCCGGCCACTCGAACGGCGGCATCATGGCCTTCACCCTCGCCTGCCGGATGCCCGGCGTTTTCGCCGCCGTGGGCACCCTCGGCGCCGCGCTCCCCGTGAACGACGTCGCGCGCTGCGCGAACGCGAAGCCGGTGGCCGTGATCGCGATCCACGGCACGGAGGACCCGCTCGTCCCGTACGACGGCGGCGGCGCGCGCGGACTCCTCCTCGGCGCCGACGCGAACGCCGCCTTCTGGGCGAAGATCGACGGCTGCGCCGCCGCGCCCGACAGCACGACGCTCAGGTCACCGTCCCCCGACGACCCGACCTTCGTGCGCCGCATCGCGTACGCGCACTGCGCGAGCGGGCGCACCGTGCTCCTCTACGCGATCGTCGGCGGCGGCCACGGCTGGCCCGGCGAGAAGGGCCCGCTGCCGGAAGCCATCGTCGGCCCGCGCAGCGAAGCGCTGGAAGCGTCGCGGCTGATCTGGGATTTCTTCGCGGGGAAATGATGGACAGCCGTCAGCCATCAGCCGTCAGCCATCAGCTACGTTCCCCGCCGCGCGCCGAGCGCCGAGCGCCGAGCCCCGAGCGCCGCTCAGTACTTCATCCCCCCCGCCTCCGCGAACTCCCGCATCAACTTCTCCTGATCGGGGGTGAGCTTGTCCGGCACGACGATCGTGACCTCCACCAGCAGGTCGCCGCGCGCGCCGTTGTGCTCGATCCCCTGCTCGCGCACGCGGAAGCGCTTCCCCGCCGGCGTGCCGGGGGGGATCTTGAGCGTCACCTTCTTCCCGTCCAGCGTGCGCACGCTCACCTTCGTGCCGAGCGTCGCCTGCGCGATGTTCAGCGGCACGGTCGCGATCAGGTCCAGCCCCTCGCGCTTGTAGAAGCGGTCGGGCTGCACCGTGAACGTGATGATGAGATCGCCCTGCGGTCCTCCGCTCGCGCCGCGCCCCCCCTGCCCCTTGAGGCGCAGCCGCGTCTCCGCGCCCGATCCCGGCGGCACGTTCACCTTGATCGTGCGCCGCGCGCGCACTTCGCCGCTCCCGCCGCACGTCGGGCAGCGCTCGCTCGGCACCTGGCCGCGTCCCAGGCACATCGGGCAGGGGCGGTTCACCGCGAATCCCCCCTGTCCGAAGCTCACCGTGCCGCGCCCCTTGCACTCGGGGCAGGTGCTGAGCTTCGCCCCCGGCGCGCCGCCGGACCCGTGACAGGTGCCGCACTCCTCGTTCATCTCGAGGGTGATCGGCACCTGCCCGCCCGTCGCCGCGGTGCGGAAGGGGATCTCGACGTTCGCCTCGATGTCCTGTCCGCGCTCCGGGCCGCGCGCGCGCGATCCGCCGCCGCGCGCGCCGCCGCCGAACATCGAGCTGAACAGGTCGCCGAGGCCGCCGAGGCCGCCGATGTCGAATCCCTCGAAATCGATTCCGCCGGCGTCGGCGCCCGGCGGCGGCGCTCCCGCCCCGGGGCGCGGCCGCGCACCGCCGCCCGGCGGCCGCGACGTGAAGCCGCCGAAGGCACCGTACTTCCGCATCTCGTCGTACTTCTTCCGCTGCTCGGCGTCGCCGAGCACGTTGTACGCCTCCGAGATCTCCTTGAAGCGCTCAGCGGCCTTCGGGTCGCTCTTGTTCGCGTCCGGGTGGTGCTTCTTCGCGAGGCGCCGGTACTGCTTCTTGATCTCGTCGGCGCTCGCGCTCTCGGACACGCCGAGCACGGCGTAGAAGTCCTTGCCCTGGGCCATCGGCTAGGCGCCCCTCACCCGTTCCACTGCTTCACGACGACGCGCGCCGCGCGCAGCAGCTGCCCCTTGAACAGGTACCCCGGCTGGTAGACCTGCGCCACGACGTGGTCTTCCTCCTTCGTCGCCGCCGGCGCGGTGGACACCGCCTCGTGCCGCGTGGGGTCGAAGGGCGCGCCCACGGGATTGATGACCTCCAGCCCGGCGGCCGCGAGCGATTTCATCATCTTGCGGTCCACCACCTCCACGGCGTCGAGCACCGTCTTCGCGTCGTTCGCGCCGGGACCCTGCGCGATGATGCGCGCCAGGTCGTCGAGCGGGTCGACGATCGCGGTCACGAGCTCCCCCTGCGCGCGCGCCGAGAGCTCGAGCCGCTCCTTCGCCGTGCGCCTGCGGAAGTTGTCGTACTCGGCGGCGAGGCGGAGGTACTTGTCCTGCAGCTCCTGCAGCGCGGGCGACTGCGCCGCGACGCCGCCGGACCCTTCGTCGCCCGCGGCGGGCGCGTCCACGGCCACGGCATCGGGGCGTGGATCGGCGGGGGGCGGGTCCATCGCGGGCGCGTCGTGGGCCGGCTTCTCGGTCTGCGGATGCTTCTTCGACATGGTCCTCGAAAGATAACGGGCGCTAGCGCTGCGGAGCGAGGGCGCGGCGCACGAGGTCGAGCGCGCGCTGGGTGGCGCGGAGGCGGATCTCCTCCCGGTCGCCGTGGAAGACGCTCTTCGCCGCGCGGGTCTCGCCGTGCGCGCGCACGGCGATCCAGGTCGTCCCCACCGGCTTCTCCTCCGTGCCGCCGTCGGGGCCGGCGATGCCGGTGATCGCGATCCCCACCCCGGCGCCGAGCCGCGCGCATGCGCCGTCGGCCATCGCGCGCGCCACCGGCTCGCTCACCGCGCCCTCCGACGCGAGCAGCGCCGGATCCACGCCCAGCTCGCGCACCTTCACGTCGTTGGCGTACGAGATGATCCCTCCGAGGAACGCGTCGCTCGAGCCGGGGATCGCGGTGATCCGCGCTCCCAGCAGCCCGCCGGTGCAGCTCTCCGCCACGGCGATCGTGAGCCGCCGCTCTCGGCAGAGCGCGAGGACGACGGAGGCGAGGTCGGTGTCGTCCTCCCCGTAGACATATCGTTCGGCGCGGGCGCGGAGTTTCGCGGCGGCGGCCGCGAGGGCCGCGTCGGCGTCCGCGGCACGGCGGCCGGCGCTCGTGAGGCGCAGGTCCACCCCGGGCCACGCCGGGAGGAAGGCGAGCGGGAGCCCGTCCACCCCGCGCGCGAGCTCGCCGAGCATCTCCGCGAGCGCGGACTCGCCGATGCCGGTGGTGCGCACGGTGCGGCTCAGCAGCACCGCGGGATCCGCGCCCACGCGCTCGGCGAGCCGCGGCAGCAGTTCCTCCTTGAGCATGCCGCGCATCTCGCGCGGCACGCCGGGGAGCATCGCGCACCAGCGGCCGCGCTCGTCCTCGAGCCAGAGCCCCGGCGCGGTGCCATGGCGGTTCACCAGCACGTGCGCCCCCTCGGGGATCATGGCCTGGTTGACGTTCACCGCGGGCATCGGCACGCCGAGGCGGGCGAAGCGCGCCTCCACCTGCGCGAGGATCGCCGCATCGCGCCGCAGCGGGCGGCCGAAGAGCTCGGCGATCGCGTCGCGCGTGCGGTCGTCGGCGGTGGGCCCGAGGCCGCCGGTGCAGATCACGCCGCCGGTGCGGTCGAGCGCCTCGCGCACGCCCGCGGCGATCTCCTCGGCGCGGTCGCCCACCGGGCCGCGGCGCGCGACGCCGACGCCGAGCGCCGCGAGCGCGCGCGCGATGTGCGCGGCGTTCGTGTCGACCGTGAAGCCGAGCAGCAGCTCGTCGCCGATCGTGAGGATCTCCACCTGCATGGGGAGAAAGGTGGGCGCGCGGCGGGGCGTCCACAACGGCGGCGCGGCGGCTGGCGCTCCCGGCCATGAGCCGTAGGTTGAGAGCATGCCCGAGCTCATCCACGCCGTGGAGATCGGCGCGCCGCCCAAGACGATCTTCCCGCTCGTCGCCTCGCCCGCCGGCCTCGCGCAGTGGCTCGCCGAGGACGTGACGCCCCTCCCCGGTGGCGTCGATCTGGGATTCTACGACCGGAAGGTGATCTACCGGCTGCGCGGGCTCACCCTGGCGCCGCCGGCCACCGCGGCCTGGCTCGCGGTGAGCGGCACGGAATGGACCGGCACGCGCCTCATCTTCCACATGGCCGCGAAGGGGGACGGCACGGCGCTCCGCTTCGTGCACGAAGGATGGCGCGAGGTCACGCCGTACTTCATCTCGAGCAACACCACCTGGGGGGCGGTGCTCTGGCGGCTCAAGGCGGTGGCCGAGGGGGGCCGGCCGCGTCCCTTCTTCACGCGCTCGGGGCTCGGCGATGGCTGACGGCGACTATCCCTACCTCACCCGGCTCGACATCCTGCACGGCCCGTTGGAGCTGATCGACGTGCAGCGGATCGCCGACGCCACCACGCATCCCTGGTTCAACCAGACGCTGGCGAAGGTGAACGATCACGTCGTGCGCGTGGGGATCGTGCAGGGGGAGTACCACTGGCACAAGCACGAGGACCTGGACGAGTTCTTCTTCGTGCTCGAGGGACGCTTCCTGATCGATCTCGAGGAGCGCACGATCGAGCTCGGACCGCGCCAGGGGACCGTGATCCCGCGGGGCGTGATGCACCGCCCGCGCGCGCCGGAGCGGACGATCGTGCTCATGGTGGAAGGGGAGGACATCGTCCCCACCGGGGACTGATCTCCCGCTAGAGCTTCACCTTCGTTCCCCATGGGTCGGGGATGACGCCGGCCGCGGCGCCGTCGCCGAGCCCGGCGGCGCGCACGCTCTCGAGCGCCGCGCGTCGCGCCGCGTCATCGGGGATCACGAGCTCCCACTGCAGGAGCTGCGCCTCGTCGTCGCGCGGCGGTGGCGCGTGCGGCGCCCAGGTGTTGATGCCGAGGTGATGGTGATAGCCGCCGGCGGAGAGGAAGAGCGCGTGCGGGTAGGACCAGTGCGTGAGGTCCAGCCCCAGCGCCTCGTGGTAGAACCGCTTCCCGAGCGCGAGGTCGCCCACGTGCAGGTGCACGTGGCCGATGACGGTGCCCGCGGGCATCCGGCTCCACGGCTCCCCCGCGGCGGCGCGGAGGAGGGAGCCCGTGTCGAGCGGGTCGGTGCCCATTGCGAGCTCCGCTCCCTCCGCGCGCCAGGACTCACGCGGGCGATCGGCGTAGATCTCGATGCCGAGCCCGTCGGGGTCGGACAGGTAGAGCGCCTCGCTCACGCCGTGGTCGGCCATGCCGAGGTCGATCCCGGCCTGGTGCAGCTGCAGCATCGCGCGCCCCAGCGACGCGCGATCGGGGAGGAGGATGGCGAAGTGGAAGAGACCGAGCCGCGAGCGCGGCAGCACCGGCTTCGCGCCCTTCCGCTCGACGAGCTCGATGAGCGGCGCGTCGCCCGCGCCGAAGGTGGCGTGCCCCGGCGCCGCCCCCAGCCGCTGGAAGCCCAGCTTCCCCTCGTAGAACTCGATGCTCCGCGACAAGTCGCCCACCTGCAGGCGCACGCGGCCGATGTGCGCACTGGGCGGGAGGCGGTAGTTGGGGGGTCGTAGGCCGTAGGTCATGGGGAGGGGCCGACTGTCGATGTTCGACTTTCGATGAGGAATGACAACGACTATGAAACTACTCGCGCCCGCATGCCATCGTGGTCATGCCACATCGAGCGTCGCCCATCGCACGTCGGCCCTTGCCGTACCTGCAAATGAGTGGTCATTCCACATCGAGCGTCGCCCATCGAACGTCGGCCGTTGCCCTACTCGAAGATGAGTGGTCCTGCCACCCCGACTCCCGGCCACCGGCTCCCGGCCGTACGAAGTCAGCCCGCCATCTCTCCGATGAGCTTCCGGTACTGCCGCGCGTACTGGATGATCGACCACGCCGTGAGTCCCACCGCGCCCGTCATGCTCACCAGGTTCACGACCCCCACGAAGTGCGCCCACGCCGTCCAGAGCGGGCTCATCCAGTGGTACATCGCGGCGGCGGTGGCGTAGGCGAACCAGAAGAGCGACGCCCCCACCCACACGAGCTGGAAGCCCGTCTTCCACTTCGCGCTGGCGATCGCGGCGATCACGACGCCGCGGCGCTGGGCGAGCTGACGGAAGACCGTCATCGCGATCTCGCGGCCGAGCACGAGCGCCAGGATCCACCAGGGCAGTCCGATGATCCCGAACGGCGTCACGTAGGGGAAGACGACGCTGCCGGGCGCGCGGCCGTTCATCGGGCCCGCCACGCCGGCGACCACGCTGTCGGTGTACGCCGACAGGAGCGAGAGCGACGTCCCCGACCCGATGAGCACGAACATCGGCACGAAGGTCGCCACCACGAGCATCTTGTCGGCGAGCGGGTCGAGCATCTTCCCCAGGTCGGTGACCTGCCCGCTGTCGCGCGCGAGCTTGCCGTCCCAGTAGTCGGTGACGGCGATGAGCACGAAGAGGACGAAGGCGGCGAGGCGCGCCTCCCACGTCGCTCGGAACGGCAACCAGGCCACGACCGGCGCCGCGGCGATGCGGCTGATCGTGAGCGTGTTCGGCAGGTTCACCCGCGCCCTCCCGGGGGGACTACGCCAGGGTCTTGAGCACCAGCTTGCTGACGGCCTTGAGGGTGTCGAAGACCCCCTCGCCCGTGACCGCCACCGCCTCGAAATATGGCGCGTGCTCCACCCATTCGCCCGTGGCCAGCTGCTCCACGAGGTTCTCCCCCGCGTGGTACGGGTCGGGGGTGACCCGCTGGCGCGCCGCCTCGCGCACCTCGAACCCCGGATTGAGCGACGCCTGCAGCTCCTTCACCGGCGCCGCGTTGGGGAGGTCGCGCTTGTTGTACTGCATCACGAACGGCATCGCGGTGAGGTCGTACCCGTACTCGAGCATGTTGTCGTACAGGTTCTGCATCGCCTCGATGTTCGCCTCCATGCGCTCCACCTGCGAGTCGGCCACGAAGACGATGCCGTCCACCCCCTTCAGGATCAGCTTGCGGCTCGCGTTGTAGTAGACCTGCCCCGGCACGGTGTACAGATGGAAGCGGGTCTTGAAGCCGCGGATCGTCCCGAGGTCCACCGGCAGGAAGTCGAAGAAGAGCGTGCGCTCCGTCTCCGTCGCGAGCGAGATGAGCTTGCCGCGCGTGTCGGGCTTCACGCGCCCGTACACGTGCTCGAGGTTCGTCGTCTTCCCGCCGAGCCCCGGCCCGTAGTACACGATCTTGCAGTTGATCTCGCGCGAGGCGTAGTTGATCATCGACATGGCTGTCCTCTCCTATTGGAACAGCCGGTCGATCTCATCCTCGGCGCCCGCCAGGATGTTGGGCGGGCGTGCGCCATCGCGGTCGCGGTCGAACATCATCGTGAACAGCCGCACCAGCTCCTCCACCGTCGGCTTCACCTTGAGGCGCACCAGGCCGAGCGTGGTGCGGTTGTCGAAGAGCACGACGAGGATCACCCGCCGCGCCACGTCCACCAGGTACATCGATTCCTGCTCCCCCTGGTGGAAGAGGGAGTTGAACTCCGTCTCGCCGATCAGGCGGGCGAGCTGGTCGTTGGCGCTGAAGTCGGCGGCCGTGAGCGTGGCGAAGGCCGTCGGGTCGAAGTGCGGCTGCTCCCCGACGGTCGCGACGAGCTGCCCCGAGCGGTCCACGAGCAGCGCGCACCGCGCGTTGCTGTCGTAGAGGAACTGCTGGAGCGCGCGCAGGATCGCGCTGTAATCGTCTTCGGTGAACGACCAGCTGGCGGCGCCGACGGGCATCCTGGGGAGTCCGTTACTCGAGGGGCTGTGCCATGCACGACCGGGGGCGCCGCGCCGCGCAGGCGCGTCCGTCCCGTGCCTTCCAGACGACCGAGGGGGCCCGGAGGCCACCGCGACCGGTCACCCTCACATCGCCCGCCGGGCCGAGAGCGCCTGCGCGATCGTCACCCCGTCGGCGTACTCCAGATCGCCCCCCACGGGGAGCCCCCGGCCGATCCGCGAGACCACCGGCACCTTCCCGGCGAGCTGCCGCTGAAGGTAGAGCGCGGTGGCCTCCCCCTCCAGGCTCGGGTTGGTGGCCACGATCACCTCGCGCACCGCCCCGGCGCCCACCCGCTCCCCCAACTGTGCCACGGTGAGGTCCTCGGGACCCACGCCGTCGAGCGGGCTCAGCCGCCCGCCGAGCACGTGATAGATGCCGCGGTACTCCCCCGCCCGCTCGATCGCGCCGATGTCCGCCGCCTCCTCCACCACGCAGAGCAGGCCGTGGTCGCGCCGCTGGTCGGCGCAGATGGCGCACGGGTCCTCCTCGGTGAGGTTCGAGCAGACGGAGCAGCGGCGGATCCGCTCGACGAGATGCTCGAGCGCCCCCGCGAGCCGGCGGCTCTGCTCCGGCGGCTGCTTGAGCAGGTGATACGTGAGCCGGAGCGCCGTCTTGCGCCCGATCCCGGGGAGCTTGGCGAGCTCGGCGGCCAGGTCGTCGATCGCCGACATCGCGGCTAGAAGGGGAGCTTGAAGGGGAGCGACAGCCCGCCCGTGGCCTTCTGCATCTGCTCGGCGGCCGCGGCGGCGGCCTTCCGCTGCGCCTCGGTGACCGCGGCGAGCACGAGGTCCTCGAGCATCTCCACGTCCGCCGCGTTGACGACGGAGGGGTCGATCTTGACCGCGCGCACCTGCCCCTTGCCGTCGGCGGTGACGGTGACCATGCCGCCGCCGCTCGAGGCGGTGACGGTCATCTTCTCCAGCTCCTCCTGCATCTGCTGGAGGCGCGACTGGACGGCCTGGGCTTGCTGGAGGACCTTGCTGAAGTCTGCCATGGCGGGCGGCGCGGTGAGCGGTGAGCGGTGAGCGGTGAGCGGCAGGTGGCGGGGTGGCGGCGGGCGTCAGTCGAGCAGTTCGAGATCGAGCGACTCCACGGCGGCGTCGAGCGCGGGATCCTTCTTGCGCAGCATGGCGAGCCGCTCGGCCTTCACGCTCTCCGCGGTGATCCGCTTGGGGGGCGCGTCGGCGGCGCCGGCGGCGACCCGCGACGAGAGCCTGGACGCGTCCGGGAAGATCGTGCGCACGGCGGCGAGCACCTCCGCCGCGGCCTTGGTGATCGCCTCCTCGTACACCGCGCCGTGCGCGTCGAACTCGAGGGTGATCTCCCCCTTCGCGGTGACGGCGGCGGGCATGGCGTGGCCGAGCGCCGCGGCGAGCATGCTGCGGCCATCGGCGCGCACGCGCTCCACCACGGCATCCCACTGCTCGGCGAGCGCGTTGGCGGAGAGCGCGCGGCGCGGTGCGGAGGCGGCGGGCGCGGCGACCGGAGTCGCGGCGGCCGGCGGCGCGGCGTCGGCCAGCTTCGGCGGCGGCGCGGGGGGCGCATCCGCCTTGCGCACGGGGGGCGCCGGCGCGGGCGCGTCGGAGCGCGGGCGCGGCGCCGTGCGACGGGCGCTTCCCTCCCCTTCTCCGCCGCCGCCGATCGCCTTGATGACCTCCTCGAGCCCCACCGTGTGATCGAGCAGCGCGAAGCGCACGAAGAGCATCTCGAGGAGCAGTTGCTGCTGCGCGCTGCGCCGGAACCGCGGCTCCAGTTCGGTGATCGCGGTGAGCATGCGCAGCACGTCCCCCTCGCCCATCGCCGCGCGGCGCGCGCCGAGCGCGCCCTTGGCGGCGTCCGAGTAGCCGGAGGCCTCGCCGCCGAGCTGCACGGCGAGCAGCGCGCGCAGGACGTCGGCGAAGCCCGTGAGGAAGGCGGGGAGATCGATGCCGGCGTCCACGAGGCGCGCGATCGCGGGGAAGACGTCGGCGGCGCGCCGCTCGATGATGAGGTCGAGCATCGCGAGGTACTCGTCCTCGGCCACGAGGCCGAGCGCCTCGCGCACGCGCGCGGCGGTGAGCTGCCCGTCGCCGAGGGAGAGCGCCTGGTCGGCGAGGGAGAGGGCGTCGCGCATGGAGCCGTCGGCGGCGCGCGCGATCATCGTGAGCGCCTCCCCTTCGGCGGCCACCTTCTCCTCGGCGAGCACCGCGGAGAGCCGCTCGCGGATGTCGGCGGGGCCGATGCGCTTGAAGTCGAAGCGCTGGAGGCGGCTCATGATCGGCGCCGCGGCCTGCGCGATCTTCTGCGGCTCGGTGGTGGCGAGCACGAACACCACGCGCGGCGGCGGCTCCTCGAGGATCTTGAGGAGCGTGTTCCAGGCCTCCTTCGTGAGCATGTGCGCCTCGTCCAGGATGTACACCTTGTAGCCGGTGTCGGTGGACGGGGCGTACATCGCGCGCTCGCGGAGCTGCCGCGCGTCCTCCACGCTGCGGTTGGACGCGGCGTCGATCTCCACGACGTCGAGCGACGTGGAGCCGCTCCAGATGCGCGTGCAGTTGGTGCACACGCCGCAGGGTTCGCCGTCGGCGCCCTTGTGCTCGCAGTTGAGCGCCATCGCGAGCACGCGCGCGAGCGTGGTCTTGCCGACGCCGCGCGGTCCGCAGAGGAGGTACGCGTTGGCCACGCGCCCGCGCGCGATCGCCCCCTTCAGCGTGTTCGCCACGTGCGACTGCACGGCGACATCGGCGAAGCGGCGGGGACGGTACTTGCGGGCGAGGGAGAGGTACACGGAGTCCGGTATCCGGGTTCTGGTTTCCGCCGAAGGCCATCAGCCATCAGCCGTCTGCCGACAGCGACACGCAGTGAGCGGATGGCTGATGGCTGAAGGCTAAAGGCTGAAGGCTGAAGGCTGCCTCTGAAAAGCTAGAGCCCGGCGCGGGGGGCGCCAGGCTCGGGGACCACCGCGGATTCGCGCGGGACCGCCGCCGCGCGATGCGGCGCTCGGGTCCCCGCGCAGTGCTCCAGGCCGGCCGAAGCGGCGTTCGCCACGCGTACCGTTGCTGCCTTTCGGCCCTGGCGGGGTTGGCAGGCTCGCGCCCTCCGGGACCTGGAGCACCTTCAATATACCGAGTGGGCCGGAGGACGGCGAGGGTGGAGGAGGGCTACCGCCCCTCGAGGGCGCGCGACACCACCGCGCCCGCGCGCGCGAGCGCCTCGTCCCCGACGTCCAGGTGGAACACCGCGCGGATGCGCGTGCGCGACCACGGCACGACGTGCACGTCCTCGGCGGCGGCGGCCTTCACGATGTCGAAGGCATCGCGCCCCGCGGGGAGGTCGATCATCACGATGTTCGTGTCGGGCGGCACCACCTTCGCGCCGCCGGCGCCGTCCACCGCGGCGGCGAAGGCCTTCGCGCGCGCGTGGTCCTCCGGGAGCCGCGCGAGATGGTGGTCGAGCGCGTAGAGCGCCGCCGCGGTGAGCACCCCCGACTGGCGCATGCCGCCGCCGAAGCGCTTGCGCACGAACCAGCCCTCGGCGATCAGCGCCTTCGGCCCGGCGAGCGCGCCCCCGACGGGGCAGCCGAGCCCCTTCGAGAAGGAGACCATCACCGTGTCGGCGCAGGCGGCGAAGTCGGCGAGCGCGGTGCCGCTCGCGGCGCTCGCGTTCCAGAGTCGCGCGCCATCGAGGTGCAGCGGCAGCGCGTGCTCCGCGGCGACGGTCCGGATGGCGCGCAGCCCGGCGAGCGTCGTCACCTTCCCGCCGGCGCCGTTGTGCGTGTTCTCGGCGCACACGAGGCTCGGGCGCGGGACGTGCGGCGACGGGATGCGGATCGCGGCGGCGAGCGCGTCCGCGTCCATCACCGGGCCGCTGCCCGCCACGAGGCGCAGCTGCGCCCCCGAGAGTTCCGCGGCCCCCGCCAGCTCGTAGTGCACGATGTGCGCGTTCGCGTCCAGCAGCACCTCGGTGCCCGCTCGCGCGAGCAGCCGGATCGCCGCCTGGTTCCCCATCGTGCCGCTCGGCACGAAGAGCGCCGCCTCCTTGCCGAGCATCTCGGCCACGCGCGCCTCGAGGCGCCGCGTGGTGGGGTCGCCGTCCAGCACGTCGTCGCCGACGTCCGCCTCCGCCATCGCGCGCCGCATGCCGGCGGTGGGGCGCGTCACCGTGTCGCTGCGCAGGTCGATCCGCACGTCAGTCCTCGAAGGTCTCGCGTTGGAGGCGCACCGCGCGCCGGTGCTCGTAGGCCTGGCCCACCTCGCCGCCGAGCAGGAAGATGAGCGCCGCATAGTACACCCAGAACACCACCACGACCACGGCGTAGAGCGTGCCGGCGTAGAGCCCGCTCGGCATCAGCGCGGGCGCGTAGCGGCCGAAGAGCATCTTCGCGAGCTCGAGGAGGAGCGTCGTCACCACGGCGCCCACCGCGGCGGAGTCCCAGCGCACCGGCCGGTTCGGCAGGAACTTGTAGAGCGCGAAGAACATGAGCGCGAGCGCCGCGCTCGCCGTGAGCGAGGCGAGCGCGTACTCCACGAAGCCCATGGTCTGCGGGTGCACGCCGAGCTGCGAGAGCGCCTGCACGCCGCTCTTCGTCGCGAGGCGGAGGTAGGCGCTGAGTCCGGTCCACGCGATGAACAGCGCGCCGGCGACGAAGGTGAGCAGCACGTCGTACGCCTTCCCCGCCAGGATCCCCTGCGGCACGCGCACGTCGAACACGGAGCCGAGCGCGGAGCGGAGCGAGCCGAAGAGCCGCGTGGTGAACCAGACGAAGGCCACGGCGCTGATCACCCCCACCGACCGCCGCGTGCGGATGATCTCGTCGATCACGCGGTGGTACGGGGAGTCGGCGGACTCGGCGTGCGGCGGGAGCAGCGCCTCGATGAAGTTCCAGAGGTCCGCGCGCGACTGCGCCGCGGTGTGGTTCAGCCAGTAGCCGAGCGCCGAGAGGAGGAGCAGGACGAGCGGCACCGCGGCGAGCAGGATGTTGAACGCCACCGCGCTGGTGAGGAAGAAGATGTCGTCCTCGGCGGAGTTGTCCCAGATCCGGCGCGCGTAGTCCTTCGCCCCGGCCCAGAGGCGGGCCGGGAGAGGAGCGGTGGTCAACGGCATGGCCGCGCGCGGCGGGTCGCCGCGCCGGCGTCAGACGCCGGCGTCGTCGTCGCCCTCGTCGGCGGGCGATGCGGCGTGCCGGGGGCGCGCGCCTTCGCCGCCCGAGCGCCCGGCCTTCGCCTCGGCGAGCCGCGCCTCCAGATCGGCGCGGGCCGCGCGCGCCGCGTCCTTCCCGGCGCGCACCGTGTCGCGCACGTGGCGGCGCTCGCGGTCGAAGGCATCGCGCGCGTCGTCGAGCCCCTCCTCCACGCGCCGCTTCGCCCGGTCCACGCGGTCGCGCACGCCGTCGGCGAGGTCCTCCCCGGCCATGCGCGCGGTGTCCACCGCGCGGCGCGCCTTGCGCCGGATCAGCCGCCGCGTCTCCGCGCCCGACTGCGGCGCGTACAGCAGCGCGATCCCCGCCCCCACCGCCAGCCCGATCAGGAAGGGGGCGATCCCGCCGCCCCGCTTCACGATCACCACGCGCCCCTCGTCCTCCTCGTAGTCGTGCGACATGCTCCCTCCTGCGTGCGGCGCGCTATTCGCCCGCGTCCGGATCGTCCGGCGCGAGCGCACCCGTGGGCGCGCGATGATGCTGGCGTGGCGGCTTCACCGTGCGCGCCACCACCGCGGCCGTGTCCCCCACCTTGAGCTGGTCGAACAGGAAACCGAAGGTCTTCTCGTACGCCGCGGCGAGCGCGGCCTTGGTGCCCTCCGGCAGGTCCCACAGCTCCTTCTTGAAGGGGCCGAGCGCCTTCTTGCGCGTCTTGTAGTAGAACTGCTCGTCCGAGTCCGTCGCCTTCCGTTCGTCCTTCGCGTTCTGATCGAGCCAGCGGTAGATGCGCGCGCGCAGTTCCGCCGGCAGGTGGTCGTAGAGGATGTTCTGGAAGTTCGTCGCGAGGTGGATCTCCGCCGTCTCGATGCGGGGGAAGTGGTTGAAGGCGTTGTCGGGGAGCGTGCTCGCGCCGTGCTGCACGGCGCCCGCCATCCCGTACGCGTCGCGCGCCACCTTCGAGAGCGCCTCCAGCGCCGCGAGGTCCAGCTTCACCTCGGCGATGCTCCCGTCGGGGAGCACGATGCCGCCGTGCGACGTGCCGGTCTGCACGGAGATCTTCGACAGGGGGGCGAGCGCCCCCTGCCCGCGCGCGCGCATCGTGCGCGCGTAGCCGTCCATGAAGGCCTGCAGCTCGGGCACCGTGCTGTTGCTCGTCCCCACCTCGCCGATCTCGGCGCCGATGGAGATGGTCACGCCGGCGGGCTCCAGCGAACGCACGTACGTCGCGATGTCGGCGGCGGTCTCGTAGTTGAGCCGCTGCTGCTCGTCGAGCGTGGGCTTGTGGATGTCCACGAGCGTGGACGTGTCGACGTCGATGTTGTAGAAGCCCGCGGTGACCGCTTCGGTTGCCAGCTGCTTCACCGCGTTCACCTCCGCGGCCGGGTCGGCGGCGAACTTCTTCGCGTTCACCTGGAAGTGGTCGCCCTGGATGAACACGGGGCCGCGGAACCCCTCGCGCATCGCGGCGGCGAGGATCACGCTCACGTACTCGGCCGGGCGCTGGTCGGTGTAGGCGATCTCGGAGCGCGCGATCTCGAAGATGATGGCGCCGGCCCGCCGCCGGATCGCCGCGCGGAAGATCGCGCGCGCGGTATCGTACGCGGCGCCGCGCACGTTGATGGCGGGCACGGTGAAGCCGTGCGTCTCGCCGCGCCCGCGCGCGATGTAGAGATCGTGGATCGAGGCCGGCTGCACCCCCACCGCCTGCCCGATCTCCCAGATCAGCCAGCGGGCGCGCTCGCGCGCCGCCTCGCTGCCGAACACCGCCTCGCGCGCCAGCGCGTCCATCGCCGGCGTGGCGAGCGCCCCCGCGTTCGCCACGGTGACCGTCTCGCCGCTCACCCGCACCGCATCGCCGAACGGCGTCGCCGGCGCCATCGCCTGCCCCTTCATGAGTCCTCCGTGGATGATCGCCCGACGCGCGGGCCATGTCGAAGTTCGCCGCGCCCGAAAGGGCTCGCAAGGGCGGCGCGCCGGGGCGCGCTCAGGGATTCGACGACACCCGCAGCGCCGTCGCCCGCCAGTGCCGCACGACGAGCATCGCCCCGCCGGTGAGCGCCGCGATGGCCACCAGCGCGGCGGCGAGCGCTTCCAGCACCACGCGCCGCATCGCGGCCTCCGTGCGGTCCACGGTGCGCGCCGCCACGCTGTCCGCTTCGCGCGCGATCGCCACGCGCTCCTGCGCCACGTCGGCCATGAGCGCGGTGCGCTCGCGCGCGATCGCCGCCTCCAGCGCCACCCGCTCCGTGCGCAGGTCCGCGATCGTCGCCACGCGCTGGCGGTCCACGTCGGCCAGCGCGAGCGCGCGCTGGTGGTCCACGCCGGCCATGAGCGCGTCGACCTGCGTCGTGAGGATCGCCGGGAAGTCGTGCGTGAAGGTGCCCACCTCCCGCACCGCCTGCGCGCTCTGCAGGATCAGGGTGTCGCCCCGCGGCGCGGCGAGCATCTCCGCCAGGGTGAGATCGGCGGTCCACCGCACGCGGTCGGAGAGCGACTCGTTCAGCAGCCCCAGGCGCAGGGTGACCAGGCGCATCGTGCGGTCGATGTTGCCGGCCGTCGCCGCGAGCGACGCGCCGCCGAGCGCCGCGTCGATCGTCCCCGCGCCGAGGACGGTCGGGCGCAGCATGTCGGGCCCGCGCATGGGGTTCTGCGCCGCCCACACCGCGAAGGAGTCCCGCGCCGCCGGCGCCATGGCGCCGCTCTGCAGGGAGCGGCCGAGCGCCCGGAAGGTGACGGTCTCCATCGCGCGCGCGGCCTGCACGGCCACCGGCTGCTGGGCGCCGAAGGCGGCGCGCCCGTCCCCCGTGGTGAAGTAGTCCACCTGCTGCAGGGAGAACGCAGCCAGGTCGGCCGCCGAGATGAGCGGATCGTCGCGCACCGACGCCTCCTGCACGAGGGGCACGGCGGCCACTTTCCATTGCAGGGCGCGCATCCGCGCCGGCGGCGAGTCGCTCGCCGCGAGGATGGAATCGGCCGCGGCGACGATCATCCCGGCGAGTTCCCGCCCGAGTTCGTAGTCGCGCATCTGCAGCTGGTCGGCGCTCACCACGACCTCGGGGCGCGCGCGCATCGCCGCCGTCTGCGGCGGCACCTTCGCGCACGCGGCGGCGGCGAGCAGGGCGCACGAAGCGGCGCCGCGCGTGGAGCGGCGTGGGAAGGCGGCGTGGCGTCGCGGAGATTCCGTCATGGGACGTCGGCGTAGTTCCGGTGGCGCGAACGTTCCCAATAGGTAGATTGCACCACGATTCCGCCAGACGCGGGATCCCGACTCCCGTTCACCCGTGGCTCATGGCGAATAGTCGCACCCCGCTCCTGGCGGTCCTCGCACTCACGCTGGCCGCCCGCATCCCCGCCGCCGCGCAGCAGGCCGATTCCGCGCACGCCGCCCCCGCGAAGGAGCCGGCCCCCGCCCTCCCCAACGACGGCTGGGGGAGCCTCCCCGCGCGATGGCAGTTCGGCGCCGGCGGCTACCTCCCCACGCTGTCCTCCAGCGCCACGCTCGGGGGCAAGGTCCTTCCGGCGACGCCGATCGATCTCGAGGACATCTTCGGCCTCACGCCGCACACCCAGTCCATCGATCTCTTCGCGAGCTACCGCTTCTCCCAACGCAACGTCATCTCCCTCGAATACTTCGGCTACGGCCGCACCGGCACGCGCACGCTGAGCGACAGCCTGATCATCAACGACTCGCTCTACGAGGCCGGCGCGAACGTGCGCGCCAATGCCACGCTCCAGTACTTCGGCTTCACCTACCGCTATTACATCTGGCGCAGGCAGCGCTGGGAGCTCGGCGCGGGCCTCGGCATCGACGCCCTGGACCTCTCCGCGAGCTTCGCCGCCAAGGCGAACCTGAGCGACCACTACGACAGCGTGGAGACGAAGGGGAGCATCGTCGCGCCGGTGCCGCTCATCGGCTTCTACGCCGACTGGGAGGCGTTCCGGCACTTCTACCTGCGCGGCTCCTTCCAGACGTTCTTCCTCAAGTACCAGCAGTACAGCGGCGCGATGCACGACCGCCAGATCTCCGCCGAATGGTATCCGTTCACGAACTACGGCCTCGGCGCCGGCTGGCACTACGTGGGGATCGACATCAAGAAGGAGGACGCGGTCGGGAACCGCTATCTCGAGCTCGGTTACTCGATCCAGGGGCTCACGCTCTACGCCACGGCCGCCTTCGGCGCGCCGCAGCCCGTGCCTCCGCGCCCGAGCGTTCCCATCACGGAGCCGCCGCCGGGCGACGACTTCGGCCTCGTGCCGCGGAACGCGTCCTTCTATCTCGGCGCGTTCGGGCCGAGCGTGGACACGAAGGCCGAGCTGGAATCGCCGAGCGGCCCGCACGACCGCATCGACCTCGAGAACGCGCTCGGCCTCCCGTCGCACGTGTCGAGCGTGGACCTCGGCGCATCGCTCCGCATCGCGAACAAGAGCCTGATCACCGCCAGCTACTTCAGCTTCGCGCGCGACGGATCGAAGAGCCTCGCGGACACGATCCACTGGGGCGATGCGACGTACCCCGCCGGCGTCACGGTGGACGCCGGCAGCACCCTCAGCTACCTCGGCTTCAGCTACCGCTACTACTTCCTGCGCGAGAAGCGCTGGCAGCTCGGCGCCGGCATCGGCATCGACGAGGTGGACGCGAAGACCCACCTGGCCGTGCAGGTGACCACCCCCGGGCAGGCCGACAGCGTGCAGCGCCACAACAGCCTCAACACGCCTGCCCCGATGCTCGGCCTGTACTTCGACTGGGAGCCCGCGCGCAGCCTGTTCCTGCGCGCCGGCGGGCAATACATTGCCGTGACCGTCGGCAGCGTGGGCGGCTCGATCACCGATGACCGCCTCACGGCGGAATGGTACGCCTTCAAGAACTACGGGATCGGCGCCGGCTATCACTACATCGACGCCGACATCACGAAGACGCTGCCGAACGGCGACACGTTCGATCTCACGTACAAGATCCAGGGCTTCTACTACTACCTGGTCGCCGCCTTCTGACCGTGGAGCGCTCCATGCCGACCCGCCTTCCATTCCGAGCCACCGCGCTCGCCGCGCTCCTCGCGATCGGCGCCGCCGCCGGTGCGCAGACGCCCGACACCACCGCGAAGGCGAAGGGCAAGCCGCTCGGATTCATCACCGACACCACGAAGCGCTACGGCCTCGTGCCCCACAAGTTCACGATCGGC
>DATKOH010000034.1:0-4217 GCA_035524735.1 Gemmatimonadaceae bacterium | reverse complement strand
GCAGGGGCCGAGGTCCTCGCCGCGGAACCAGCGCGGGATCGCGGCGAGGTAGTGGTCCGAGTTCACGATCACGCCGCGGCGCCGGCGCTTGAAGGCGAGCAGCGCGTCCACGGCCGCCTGCAGCTCCTGCGCCTGCGCGGGGCGCGGGCGGTGCGCGGCGTTGCCGTTCTTGGACGCGCTGTACGCGCTGAAGGAGACCCCCGCGCCGAGCGCGGCCGCGCGCTCGACGATCGGCACCAGCTGATCGAGGTTGTCGTCCTTGATGTCGGTGTTGAAGCGGACGGCATCGACGCCCGCGGCGCGGAGGCGCGGCACGAGGTCGAGGATGCGCGCCGCCAGCCCCGGGATCCCGCGCGCGCGGTCGTGCCGCTCATCGAGGTAATCGAGCGAGATGTTGAACTGGTCGATCCCCGCGGCGCGCAGGGCGCGGGCGCGGTCCACGGTGAGCATCGCGCCGTGCGTGATGACCGCGATGTAGGTGAGCCGCACCGCGCCGGCCACCGCGGCCACGATCCCCTCGAGGTCCCGGCGGAGCAGCGGCTCGCCGCCGGTGAAGGTGATCATGAGCGGCGCGAATCGGCGGGCCGCGTCGGCGAAGGCGGCGTGCTCGCCGGCGCGCGCCGACTCCTCCGTCCGCCAGTAGTCGCAGAAGTCGCAGCGCGCGTTGCAGCGCATCGTGACCTCGAAGTGCACCAGCACCGGCCGGCGCCGCGCGTGCAGCCACCCGTACTTCGCCGCGAAGAGCGGCACGTGCCACGGGCGGTAGCGCGCCGAGAGCACCGCGCGTCAGCCGCGGGTGTGGAGCATCGGGAGGTCGATCCCCTGCCGCACGGCCGTCTCGCGGGCGAGCGCGTAACCCGCGTCGGCGTGGCGCGCCACGCCCATCCCGGGATCGTTCGTGAGCACGCGCTCGAGCCGCACGCGCATCTCCGGCGTGCCGTCGGCCACGATCACCTGCCCCGCGTGCAGCGAGTTGCCGATCCCCACGCCGCCGCCGTGGTGGAAGCTCACCCAGCTCGCGCCGCTCGCGACGTTCACCATCGCGTTCAGGATCGCCCAGTCGGCGACGGCATCGCTGCCGTCCAGCATCGCCTCCGTCTCGCGGAAGGGGGAGGCGACGCTCCCCGTGTCGAGATGGTCGCGGCCGATGGCGATCGGCGCCGACAGCTCCCCCGACGCGACGAGGTCGTTGAGCGCGACGCCGAACTTCGCGCGCTCCCCCTGCCCGAGCCAGCAGATGCGCGCGGGGAGCCCCTGGAAGTGCACCTTCTCGCGCGCGAGCCGGATCCAGCGCGCGAGGTGCTCGTCGTGCGGGAAGAGCTCGAGCACGAGGTCGTCGGTGCGGTGGATGTCCTTCGGGTCGCCGGAGAGCGCCACCCAGCGGAAGGGCCCCTTCCCCTCGCAGAAGAGCGGCCGCACGTACGCGGGGACGAAGCCGGGGAAATCGAAGGCCCCCGCGAGCCCGGCGTCGTGCGCCACGGTGCGGATGTTGTTGCCGTAGTCGAAGGTGATGGCGCCGGCCTTCATCATCGCCAGCATCGCCCGCACGTGCTCCACGATGCTCGCCGTGGCGCGCGCGACGTAGCCCTTCGGATCGCGCGCGCGCAGCGCCACCGCCTCGGCGAGCGGCATCCCCGCCGGCACGTAGCCGTTCAGCGTGTCGTGCGCGCTCGTCTGGTCGGTGACCACGTCGGGGGTGATGCCGCGGCGCACGAGCTCGGGCAGCACGTCGGCCGCGTTCCCCACGAGACCGACCGACAGCGCGGCCTTCGCCGCGCGCGCCTCGCCGATCCACCGCAGCGCCTCGTCGAGCGACGCGGTCTTGCGGTCGCAGTAGCCGGTCTCGACGCGCTTGTCGATCCGCGTGGGGTCCACCTCCACGCCGAGGATCACGGCGCCGTTCATCGTGGCGGCGAGGGGCTGCGCGCCCCCCATGCCGCCGAGCCCCGCGGTGAGCACGAAGCGGCCGGCGAGCGAGCCGCCGAAGTGCTTCCGGGCGACGGCGCCGAAGGTCTCGTACGTCCCCTGCAGGATCCCCTGCGAGCCGATGTAGATCCACGAGCCCGCGGTCATCTGCCCGTACATCATGAGCCCCTTCCGCTCGAGGTCGCGGAAGACGTCCCAGGTGGCCCAGCGCCCCACGAGGTTGCTGTTCGCAATGAGCACGCGCGGCGCGCTCGCGTGCGTGCGGAAGACGGCCACCGGCTTCCCGCTCTGCACGATGAGCGTCTCATCCCCCTCGAGGGCGCGCAGCGCGGCGACGATGGCGTCGAAGCTCGCCCAGTCGCGCGCCGCCTTGCCGGTGCCGCCGTACACCACGAGGTCCTGCGGCCGCTCGGCCACCTCGGGGTCGAGGTTGTTCATGAGCATCCGGAGGGCGGCCTCCTGCGGCCAGCCCTTGCAGGAGAGCGTGCGGCCGCGCGGCGCGCGCACGAGGCGCGGGGCGGCGGGCGCGGCGGCGGGCGCGGCGGTGGCGGTCATGCGAGGGGCGAGGGAATGAGGTCGTCCAGGCGGCCGGCGCCGATGACGGCGCGGAGCGCGGCGATGTCGGGGGCGAGCGGACGGTCGTGCGGCATGGGCGGCACCGCGGCGCGCACGATCGCGTGCGCCGCGCCCACGCGCTTCGCGGGGGCGAGCGGCGCGCGGAAGTCGAGCGCCTGCGCGGCGCAGAGGAGCTCGATCGCGAGCACGTGCGACACGTTCTCGACGATGCGGCGGAGCTTCCACGCCGCGCCCATCGCCATCGGCACCACGTCCTCCTTGCTGCCGTCGGTGGGGATCGTGTCCACGCTGGCGGGGTGCGCGAGCACCTTGCACTCGCTGGCGAGCGACGCGGCCGTCACCTGCGCCATCATGAAGCCGGAGTTCACGCCGGCGTCGGCGGCGAGGAAGGGGGGGAGCCCCTCGTTGAGGTCGGGGTGCACGAGCCGGTCGATGCGGCGCTCGGCGATCGTCGCGAGGTTCGTGAGCGCGATCGCCATCACGTCGAGCGCCATCGCCACCGCCTGGCCGTGGAAGTTCCCGCCGCTCAGCATCGTGCCGTCGGCGAAGAGCAGCGGGTTGTCGGTGGCGGCGTTCAGCTCGCGCGCGATGAGGCCGCCGGCGAAGCGGAGCGCGTCGCGCACCGGGCCGTGCACCTGCGGCATGCAGCGCAGCGCGTACGCGTCCTGCACGCGCGGGTCGTTCTCGCGGTGCGACTCGCGGATCGCGCTGTCGGCGAGCAGGGCGCGCAGGAGCGCGGCCGACTCCGCCTGCCCCTCCTGCCCGCGCGCCGCGTGGATGCGCTCGTCGAAGGCCACCGGGGTGCCCATCAGCCCCTCGAGCGACATCGCCCCCGCGACGTGCGCCACCCCCCAGAGGCGCCGCGCCTCCACCAGCAGCAGCGCCGCGATCGCCGTGTGCGCCTGCGTGCCGTTGATGAGCGTGATCCCCTCCTTCGGCTGCAGCACCACCGGCGCGAGCCCCGCGGCGGCAAGCATCTCGCGCGCGGGCCCGCTCGTCGCGCCCTGGTGGAGCGTCCCCTCGCCGATCAGGGAGAGGGCGAGATGCGCCAGCGGCGCGAGGTCGCCGCTCGCCCCCACGCTCCCCTGCTCCGGCACCGGCGGATGCAACCGCGCGTTCAGCATCGCCGCGAGCAGCTCGACGAGCTCGGGGCGCGCGCCGGAGAATCCCTTCGCGATCACGTTCGCGCGCAGCAGCATCATCGCGCGCACCTCGCGCTCGGGGAGCAGCGGGCCCACGCCGGCCACGTGGCTGCGGATCAGGTTCGCCTGCAGCTCGGCGAGCCGCGCCGGCGGGATCGCGATGTCGCTCAGCTTGCCGAAGCCCGTGGTGACGCCGTACACGGCGTCGTGGCGGCGGACGATGTCGTCCACCGTGCGCCGGCGCTGCAGCAGCCGCTCGCGCGCCGCCCCCTGGAGCGCGACGCGCGCCCCACCCTCCGCCACCGCGACGACGTCCGCGACGGTGAGCGATTCCCCGTCGAGCTCTATCACCCGTGCCATGCGACAAAGGTACGACGCCGGAGGGGCGGTGTCACCCAATCCTCGGCCCCGACTGGATGTGGGAATTGGGGGGTGGGAGTACCCTAGGTCCTGGGTTCGGGGAAGAGTGGGTGGTGGGGCATGGGAGGTGGGCCGAGAGTATCGTACCGGCTTCGCCCTCCCAGCGGCTGGGTGGCCGGGCGATGCGACGTGGGGGCTGGGACGCAGGTCCCA
>DATKOH010000033.1:0-18421 GCA_035524735.1 Gemmatimonadaceae bacterium | reverse complement strand
GATGCGCGATGGGAGCGCGTACTCCACCGCCCCCGCGCGCGACTTCTTGTCCGCGTGCGTCAGCTCGATGAGTCGCGCGGCATCCATACCCGCCGGGAGCGCCGACGGAAGCCCCGCTCCCTCCACGGCGTCCTCCACCGCCGCCGCGGTCCCTGTGGCCGCCACGCCGATCCGCTCCGCGAGCCGGGCCTCCAGCACCATGCCGATCGACACCGCCTCGCCGTGCAGCAATGCGTACCCGCTCGCCGCCTCCACCGCGTGGCCGAGCGTGTGGCCGAAGTTGAGCGTCTTGCGGAGCCCGCGCTCCTTCGCGTCCGAAGCGACCACGGCGGTCTTGATCCGGATGCTCCCCGCGATCAACCGATGCATCTCCTCACCGCTCGGCGCATCGAATGCCGCGGCAAGGGAGTCCGTCAGGCGATGGAAGTATCCGGCGTCGGCGATCGCGCCATGCTTGATCGCCTCCGCCGCCCCGGCGCGGAGCTCGCGCGCGGGGAGCGTGGCGAGCGTCTGCGGGTCCGCGATCACGGCGGCGGGATCGTGGAAGGCGCCCACCAGGTTCTTCCCGGCGGGGGTGTCGACCCCCGTCTTCCCGCCGATGCTCGCGTCGATCATCGCGAGGAGCGTGGTGGGCACCTGCACCACCGGGATCCCGCGCATGAAGGTGGCGGCGACGAAGCCCGCGAGGTCGCCCACCATGCCGCCGCCGAGTGCGAGCACGGCCGCGTCGCGCGCGCAGCCGGCGGCGAGCATCTCGTCGGTGAGGCGCGCCCAGCTCTCGCGCGTCTTGTGCGCCTCGCCGGCGGGGACGGTGAAGAGCTGGGCCGGCGCGTCGGTGAAGCCCTTGGCCACGCGCTTGGCGTAGTGCGGCGCGACGTTGGTATCGGAGACGATCGCCCAGCGGTGCGCGCGCACGGCGTCCTGCGCGATCGCGGCCGCGCGGTCGAGGAGGCCGCTCCCCACGTGGATGGTGCAGCCGCCGAGCGCGAAGGTGGCCGGCTTCACCAGGTGACTTCGGCCGCGCCGGCGCGGCGGTTCGCCACGCGCGCGAGCACGAACAGGAGGTCGGAGAGCCGGTTGAGGTAGATGATCACCACCGGCGGCACGTGCACCTCGGGATCGTGCGCGAGCGCGATCACGCGCCGCTCGGCGCGGCGGCAGACGGTGCGCGCGACGTGCAGCGCCGCGGCCTTGGGGGTGCCGCCGGGGAGGATGAAGGCGGTGAGCGGCTCGAGCTCCGCCTCGCCGGCGTCGATCGCGCGCTCGAGCTCGGCGATGCGCCCGTCGTCGAGGCGCGCCTTCTCGAGCTGCTGCTTCACCTTGTCGGGCTGCGGCGTCGCGAGCAGCGCGCCGAGGGCGAAGAGGTCGCGCTGGATCGGCGCGATCACCTCGTCCACGCGCGGCATGAGCTCGATGGAGCGCGCGAGGCCGAGCACGGCGTTCAGCTCGTCCACGTCGCCGTAGGCCTCGACGCGCGGATGGTCCTTGGGCACGCGTCCGCCGCCGAAGAGGCCGGTGTCCCCCTGGTCGCCGGTGCGGGTGTAGATCCTCATCCGCGCACCCGGCGCCACACGCGGCGCAGCCAGGAGTCGTCGTCATCGCCCGCGCGTCGGAGTCCGCGCTTGAAGTTGGAGAAGCGCGTCTTCTCTCCCTCGGCCACGGAGGCCGGCTGGTAGCTGGCGGGGAAGATGAGCGCGAGGTGCTCGGAGAGGCGGTCGGGGGTGGCGACCACCGACTGCTGTTCGCACCAGCGGTCGAGCGCGTGCCCCATGGCGGCGGCGGTGGGGCGCCGCGCCGAGTCGCGCTCGAGCGCCTGCTCGAGGATGTCGGCGATCGCGGGCGGGCAGTCGGGCACCGTCTCGTGCACGTCGGGGAGGGGGCGCCAGGTGACCTCGTCGATGAGCAGCTCGGTGGCGTCCTCGTAGAAGAGGGGCTCGAGCGTGAGCAGCTCGTAGAGCACCACCCCCATCGCGAAGACGTCGCTGGAGCCGTCCACCTGCAGCGCGAGCAGCTGCTCGGGGCTCATGTAGTGCTTCTTCCCCATCATGAGCATCGGCGAGGAGTCCATCGGGTCGACGGAGGTGCGGGCCTTCGCGATGCCGAAGTCGGCGAGCTTGATGTGCCCGTCCCACGTGGCCATGACGTTGTTGGGGCTCACGTCGCGGTGGACGATGTCGAGGCGGCGGCCATCGGGGCCCACGAAGTTGTGCGCGAAGTCGAGGGCGCGGCAGACGCGGCTCGCGATGTACGCGGCGATCACGTGCGGGATCGGCTGGCCGAGCTCGCGGTGGCGCTCGATCACCATGCGCAGCGTGGGCCCCTGGATGAACTCCATCGACATGTAGTACTGCCCGTCCACTTCGCCGAGCTGGTAGATCTGCACGATGTTGCCGTGCACGAGGTTGGCGGAGAGCTTCGCCTCATCGATGAAGAGCTGGAGCCAGGTCTTCTCCTTGGCGTAATGCGGGTGGATGACCTTGAGCGCGATGCGCTTGGAGAAGCCGGCGGGGCCGAGGTGATGCGCCTCGTACACGGTGGCCATCCCGCCCTGTGCGATCTTGCGCACGAGGCGGAAGGCGCCGGCGTACTCCAAAACGGTGTCATCCGGGTGCATTATTCGCTCGCTCGCTCCGGGCCCGGGCACCGGGCCTTCCCTGTCCAGTCCACCACGCGCATGGCGCACCCTCGCACCGACCTCACGATCATCGGCGGCGGCCCCACCGGGCTCTTCGCCGCCTTCTACGCCGGGATGCGCGGCGTCTCCGCCCGGATCGTCGACGCGCTCCCCGAGCTCGGCGGCCAGCTCACCGCGCTCTATCCCGAGAAGTACATCTTCGACGTGGCCGGCTTCCCGAAGATCCTCGCGAAGGACCTCGTGCGCAACCTCGTCGAGCAGACGTCGCGCTTCCAGCCCGACGTGCGGCTCGGGCAGCGGGTCGTCTCCCTTGAACAGGACGGCAGGGACTTCGTGCTCGTCACGGACACCGACCGCTTCCCGACGGGGGCGATCGTGGTCGCGGCGGGGATCGGCGCCTTCTCGCCGCGCCGCCTGCCGGCGCCGAGCGCCGAGGCGTGGTACGACAAGGGGATCTACGACCGCGTGACCGACCCCGCGCAGTTCCGCGGGCAGCGCGTGCTGATCGTGGGCGGCGGCGACTCGGCGTTCGACTGGGCGCATCACCTGGCGGAGACGGCGCAGGCGGTGACGCTCGTGCACCGGAGCGACCGCTTCCGCGCGCACGACGCGACGGTGGCCGCGGTGCGCGCGGCGGAGGCGGCGGGGCGCGTGCGCATCCGCACCTTCCACGAGCTCGCGCGCGTGGAGGGGGAGGAGGGCCGGCTCGCGCGCGCGGTGCTCCGCGACGCGAAGGCGAAGACGGAGGAGACGATCGCGGTGGACGCGATCCTCCCGATGCTCGGCTTCGTGAGCGACCTCGGCGCGATCGCCGCGTGGGGGCTGAACCTGGAGAAGGACGAGATCGTGGTGACGTCCACGATGGAGACCGGCCGCGCGGGGATCTACGCGGCGGGGGACGTCACGACGTACCCGGGGAAGCTGAAGCTGATCGCGACGGGCTTCGGCGAAGCGACGACCGCCGTGAACCAGGCGGTGCACTGGCTGTACCCGGAGAAGAAGGTGATGCCGGGGCACTCGTCGAACATGGCGGTGTTCGGGCAGAAGGAGGACTGACTGTGGCATGGCAGCGGACTGGCATCGGCGGCGGGCGTCAGCCGACAGCCATCAGCCGACAGCCGTCAGCGGCCGGACTGGGCGGAGTGGCATGGGCCGCGGGTCGCGACGGTATCGCTGGCGGCTGATGGCTGATGCCTGATCTTCCATGAGCCACATCCTCTGCGCCGCCGCCGACAGTTCGGCGCGCATGGCCGTCGTGACCGCGCTCGACCTCGCGGGGCACGCGACGGCCACGGCGCCGGATGGGCCGAGCGCGCTCGCGGCGATCGAGGCGCGCGAGCCGGACCTGCTCGTGCTCGCCGAGCAGCTGGCCGGCATGGACGGGCTCGCGGTGTGCCGCGCGGTGAAGCTCAACCCGTTCACGGCGCGCATCCCGGTGCTGATGCTCATGTCGCACCTGGGCATCGAGCACACGGAGGCGGCGTTCGAGGCGGGGGCGGACGACTCGATGCTCATGCCCTTCGACCCGCGCGAGCTGCGCGTGCGCGTGGTGGCGCTGCTGCGTCTCGTGCGCCGCGAGGGGGACCGCAACCCGACGAGCGGGCTGCCCGGGGGGAAGGCGATCGAGGAGGAGATCGCGCGGCGCGTGGCGCAGCGGGAGCCGTTCGCGCTCTGCTACCTGGACCTCGACCACTTCAAGCCGTTCGCGGACACCTTCGGCTTCACGGCGGCGGACGCGGTGATCCGCGAGCTCGGCTCGGCGATCCGCGCGGCGGTGGAGGCGCGGGGGGCGCCGGGGGATTTCGTGGGGCACATCGGCGGGGACGACTTCCTGGCCGTGACCGGGGACGCCGCAGCGGAGTCCATAGCTAAGGAATGCGCGGCGCGTTTCGTGGAGGTGGCGGCGCGGGCGGTGGGGGAGGAGGCGGTGCGCCGGGGGACGTTCACCGGCATCGACCGCGACGGGGTGGCGCGGGAGTTCCCGATCGCGCGGCTCTCCGCGGCGGTGCTGCGGGTGGATCCGGCGAAGTGGATGAGCACGGGGCACATCGGGTCGCTCGCCGCGGACGTGAAGCGGAGGGCGAAGCAGCGGGGACCCGGCACCATCCTCGTGCAGGCGGTGTAGGGCTAATTTGGAAGGCCCCCGCGAGGGGCCTTTTTTCACCCGGGGGAGCGCATGACGGAGCGGCGGGGCGGAGCGGGGCGGGGAGCGCGGGGCGGTCCGTCGGCGCGCGCCGGCGCGTGAGGGCGCGCGCCCTCCTCCTGCTCGGGTGCCTCGCCGCGCCCGCGGCCGCGGCCGCGCAGGGGACGGCGTGCGATTACGGCGACCTCGAGGTGCAGGAGGTCTCCTTCGTCGGCAACCACAAGTTCAGCAGCTCGGAGCTCGAGGCGGCGATCATCACGACGCCGTCGTCGTGGATGCGGCGCACGGCGGGGATCGCGGTGGGCGACAAGCGCTGCCTGGACACGCTGGAGGTGGGGCGCGACGCGGTGCGGCTCCGGATCTTCTACCGCCTGCGCGGCTACTACAACGCCAGCGTGCGCGACTCGGTGATCGCGCTCACGACGAAGATGGTGAGCGTGAAGTTCCTGGTCGACGAAGGGGCGCCGACGATGGTGGACTCGGTGTCGATCGCCGGGCTGGACAGCGTGGGCATCCGCGGCAAGGTGGAGGGGCCGCTGCTCCGCTTCCGGGGGCGCATCTTCTCGCGCGTCGCGCTGCAGGAGGCGATCGACACGGCGCTCGTGCAGCTGCTCGACGCGGGCTACCCGTACGTGGAGCGGCCGCTCACGAACTTCACGGTGGACTCCGGCGGGCACCGGGCGTCGATCGACCTCAGCTTCTTCCAGCGCTTCGGCGACGCCGCGCGCGCGCTCCCGCGGAACCCGGCGCGCATCGACTCGATCATCGTGGCGGCGACGCCGGGGCCGGACTCGGGCAAGGTCGCCCCCGCCACGGTGCGCGCGCTCCTCTTCCTCCGGAAGGGGCACGTCTACTCGCAGGAGGACGTCATCGCGAGCCAGCGCGAGCTGTACTCGCTGGAGCTGGTGCGCCACGTGGAGATCGGGCTGATCGAGGATTCGCTGCAGAAGAGCGACACCGCGGTCACGGTGCGCGTGCTCTACACCGAGGCGGCGCCGCACAGCGTGCGCTTCGGCGCGGGGTGGGCCACCCTCGACTGCCTGCGCGCGCAGGCGCGTTACGCCGACCGCGACCTCTTCGGCGGCGCCGAGCGGCTGGACCTGAACGCGCGCGTGTCGCAGCTCGGCCTGTGCACGTCGCAGGTGAAGGACGACCCGCTGAGCGACAGCGCGGGGATCAACTACTACGTGTCGGGGACGCTGCGCCTCCCGACGCTCTTCGGCCCGCGCAACCAGCCGTCGATCACGCTCTTCTCCGAGAGCACGGTGGAGTACCTGGCGTACTGGCGCATCACGCCGATCGGCACCGCGCTCGCCTTCAGCCGCGATCTCGCGCCGCGCGGGCTCCGCCCCGGGCTCCCGCTCCTCCTCTCCGCCCGGCTCGAGTACGGCCGCACGCAGGCGCAGCCCGCGGTGTTCTGCCAGCTCTTCAACCTCTGCAGCCTGAGCGACATCGAGAAGCTGCAGCAGAACAACCTGCTCTTCGTGCTCGGCGCGGGGCTCACGCACGACCACACCAACAGCCTGCTCAACGCCACCAGCGGCGCGCAGCAGCGCCTCGAGCTCCGCTACGGCACGGCGCAGCAGGACTCGGGGAGCCCGAGCCACTGGACGCGCATCCTCGGCGACGCCGGCCTCTACCGGACCGTGGGCGCGTCGGTGCTCGCCTTCCGCCTGCAGATCGCGGGGCTCTTCAAGCCCTGGACGGCGTTCCAGCCGGCGACGGAGTTCGTGCCGCCGGAGGAGCGGCTGTACGCCGGCGGCCCGAACAGCGTGCGCGGCTTCGCGCAGAACCTGCTCGGGCCGCTCGTCTACATCGTGGACACGATGCACATCGACTCCAGCATGGTGAGCGGGCCGAACAAGGTCTACCAGGTGAACCCGGCCACGAGCTCGGTACAGCAGGTGTCGGCGACGGGGGGGAACACGCTCATCGTCGCGACCGCCGAGTGGCGCCTGTCGATGCCCAAGCCGGCGCAGGCGGTGCAGCTCGCCTTCTTCGTGGACGCCGGCTACGTCTGGAACCGCGGCGCGATCATGGACTCCGCGGGGCACACGGTGCAGGTGAACCTGAGCGACATCAAGGTCACGCCGGGGATGGGGGTCAGGTATCTTTCGGCGATCGGGCCCATCCGCGTGGACTTCGGGTACAACCGGTACGGCACCGGCTTCGGCGCCGCGTACTACACGGGATCCGACCAGGTGCTGCGCTGCGTGAGCCCGGGGAACACGTTCGACCGCGGCATCGTGCCGTCCGGGGAGACCTGCCCCGACACGTACAAGCCGCAGCAGGGGGCCAGCTTCTTCAACCGCCTCACCTTCAACTTCAGCATCGGACAGGCGTTCTAGCCGTGACCCGCCGCCGTTTCGTCGCTCTCGTCAGCGCCAGCGTGATCCTCGCCGCCGTGCTCGCGGTGGTGGGGACGGTGCTGACGGTGACGCAGACGGACTTCGGGCGCGAGCGGATCCGCCGCCTCGTGGCGGCGCGCCTCTCGGCGGGGCTGCGGGGGAAGGCGCACATCTACGTCGGCCGCCTCTCGGGGCCGCTCTTCACCGCGCTCGCGGTGGACTCGTTCGCGATCTGGGATGACGAGGACTCGTTGGTGATCGCGACGGGGCCGGTGCGCGTGACGTACGATCCGCGCGACCTCATCGACCAGCGGCTGCGCTTCCACTCGGTGGACATCGCGCGGCCCAACATCAACCTGCGCCGCCACGCCGACGACGTCTGGAACTACCACCGGATCTTCCGGCCGGGGCCGCCCACGCCCAAGGTGCGCGTGCGGGCGCGGTCGTTCGGCGACGTCATCCTCGCCGACTCGGTGCTGCTGCACGAGGGGACCTTCCTGCTCACCGAGGCGTGGCAGCCGGACGATTCGCTGCGCGGGGCGCGGCGCGACAGCGCCGTGCGCGCCGCGATGGCGAAGCCGTGGCCGGACGTGCGGATGACGTCGGAGGGGCCGAAGCGCACGCGGCGCTTCACGCACCTCCGCATCGACGCGCCGTGGGTGCGGATCGCGCATCCCGACAGCGCGGGGCAGCGGATCCGCCTGGGCGAGCTCGACGTGCAGCTGAACGACCCGCCGGCGGACCTGCGCCGGCTGCGCGGCGACGTGCGGATCCGCGGGGACACCGTCTGGGCGGACCTCGCGCACTTCGCGCTCCCGGCGAGCGAGGGGAAGGCGACGGTGCACGTCTGGTGGGGGGACGGCCGCCCGGCGCGCGTGGACGTGCACGCGATCGCGGACACGGTGTCGCTCTCGGACTTCTCGTGGGTGTACCCGTACCTCCCGCGCGCGGGGGGCGGCCGCACCGAGGTGTTCGTGCACAACGACCCGAAGGACCTCGGCGCGATGGAGTTCGCGCTGCGCGAGATGGACCTGCGCACGGTCAAGTCGCGCCTGCGCGGCGCGATGACCTTCGTGACGGGATGGCCCGTGCTCGGCCTCACCGACGTGGACGTGCGCCTCGAGCCGGCGGACTTCGACCTCATCCGCGCCTTCAGCGGCGGCTACTCGGCGGTGGACTTCCAGGGGCGCTTCACCGGGCGCATCCAGGCGCGGGGGGGCCGCATCGACCGCTGGCAGGTGGACAGCGCCGACCTGACCTATCAGGACTACCACGTGCCCGGCGCGGTGTCGCACCTCACCGCGTCGGGGGAGCTCGACCTGCTGCATCCGTCGGAGGCGAAGTTCCACGGCTTCGACGTGACGCTCTCCGCGCTCGACCTGCGCACGGTCGAGTTCCTCTTCCCGAGCTTCCCGCGGCTGCACGGCACGATCGAGGGGAGCACGACGCTGGACTCGGTGTGGGACGACGTGCGCTTCTCCGACGCGGACCTCTACCACTACGACGGCCCGGACCTCGCGACGCACGCGACGGGCGCCGGCCGCGTCACGACGTCGGGGCGGAACACCTTCCTCGACGTGACGATGCAGGCCGACCCGGTGTCGTTCACGACGCTCGCGCGCTCGTATCCCGGCATCATCCTGCGCGGCCCGTTCACCGGGCCCGTGCGCGCCGTGGGCACGGCGGACGGGCTCGCGCTCACGACGCGCCTCGCCGGCGCGGCCGGCACGCTCACGATCGACGAGACGATCGACACCGACACGCTGGGCGGCATCGGCGCGCGCGGCACGGTGCGCGGGGAGGCGATCGACGCGCGGCGGCTCACCGAGCGCGACGCGCTCCCGGCGACGCGGCTCTTCGTCGCGATGACGAACGACGTGCACGGCGACTCGCTCGCGAACCTCGTGGGCGACATCCACATGACGGTGGACACGTCGCACGTGGCGGACATCTGGGTGCCGCACGGCGAGGCGCGGATCACGATGGCGGAAGGACACCTGCGGGTGGACTCGATCATGCTCGCCTCCACCGGGGTGCGCGCGCGCGCGTCGGGGATGCTCGGGCTCGCCGCGGGGCGGAAGGACACGCTGCGTTTCACCGTGGACATCGACTCGCTGGGCGGGCTCCGCTCGCTGATCGCGCCGGAGGACACGGCGACGCGGCACGGCGCGCTGCTGGCGCGCGTGCACCGCGACTCGCTGGCGGGGAGCGTGACGGCGTCGGGGTGGCTGGCGGGGTCGGTGGCGGATTCGTTCACGGCGAACGCGGTCTTCCTCGGCGAGCGGATGGTGATGGGCGCGACGACGGCGGCGCGCGTGGCGGGGGGCGTGGACGTGGCGGGGCTGCCGAAGGCGCCGGGGGGCTCGGTGTGGGTG
This sequence comes from Gemmatimonadaceae bacterium, assembly GCA_035524735.1. Lineage (GTDB taxonomy): Bacteria > Gemmatimonadota > Gemmatimonadetes > Gemmatimonadales > Gemmatimonadaceae > DATKOH01. Next base: position 8,920 of record DATKOH010000033.1, on the reverse strand, counting down.
CGGCTCGATTCCGCGGTGGTCGCGGGGGCGGGGCTCGACACGGTGCACCTGGTGCTCTCGCTCGCCGGCGCCGACTCGGGATCGCTGCTCGCCGCGGCGGCGTCGGACCGGAAGGGCGGGACGCTGCGCGCGCGGATGCGCGCGAGCTACGGCCTCGCGGGGGACACGACGCGCGTGACGCTCGACACGCTCGCCCTCGTCGCGGGCGGGCACCCGTGGACGCTCGCCGCGCCGGCGCACTTCCGCCGCGACCCGGGCGGCGATGCCCTCGATTCGCTCGTGGTGCGCGCCACGGGGGGCGGGCTCTTCACGGCGCAATGGACGCTGCCGCAGGCGGGGCCGGTGAGCGGGCACGTGATCGCGGACAGCCTGCCGCTCGACGACGTGGGCGCGATCGCGCAGACGGCGGAGCCGATGGACGGGCTCTTCACGGGCGACCTGCGGGTGAGCGGCACGCGCGCCCTGCCGGCATGGAAGCTCTCGGGGCGCTTCCGCGGCGCGCGCTACGGCACGATCCTCCTCCCGTACTTCTCCCTCGACGCCGACTACGTGCCGCGCACGCTCGCGCTGCGCGTGGGGCTCTACGACCGCCAGCAGCAGCTGGCCACGCTCGCGCTCTCGGTGCCGGCCGACCTCTCGCTCACCGCGGTGCCGGAACGCTTCCCCGACGAGCCGATCCACGGCCGTTTCACGGCGGACAGCGTGGACCTCACGGCGTTCACCTCCTTCTCCCCGCTGCTGGCGCAGCCGGAGGGGGTCGCCAGCACGGACCTCGCGATCGGCGGCACGCTGCGGCGGCCGGAGTTCACCGGACGCCTGCGCGTGACCGACGGCGCGTTCGGCCTCCCGCGCTTCGGCGTGCGCCTCACGGCGGTGCACGCCGGCGTGGACTTCACCCCCGGCGGCTTCCGCATCGACTCGCTCACGGCGCAGAGCGGCACGAAGAAGGGGAATTACGTGGCGCTGCGCGGGACGGTGCGCGCGCCGGTGTTCTACGACCTGCTGAGCGACCGGCGCGCCGACACGGTGGACCTCACGATGCGCGCACGCGACTTCCAGCTGATCGACAGCCGCCGCCTCGCGCGCCTCGAGGTGACCGACGACATCCGCCTGAGCGGTCCCTTCCTCGGCCTCACCCTCACCGGGACGATCGACGTGGAGAAGGCGGACTTCTACCTGAGCGCCTTCGCCTCGAAGAGCACCGCGATCGACCTCGACGACCCGGAGCTCTTCCAGGACTCCGTGGTGCTCGCGGCGCAGGTGCCCGCCTCCGCGATCCCCGCCGACGTGCGCGAGGCGATGCGGAACCTGCAGGTGAAGGACCTCGAGATCTCGGTGGGCGACAACGTCTGGCTGCGCTCGGACCAGGCGGACATCAAGCTCGGCGGCGCGGTGCAGATCTCGGGCTCCGGCACGCAGCGGCTGGTGGGGAAGATCGACGTGAAGCGCGGCACGTACCGGCTGGAGGCGGGCCCCGTGCAGCGCAGCTTCACCGTGGACAGCGGCAGCGTCTCCTTCTACGGGGACGCCGACCGGAGCGGCGCGCTGAACGTCTGGGCGTCGAGCACGGTGCGGCAGGCCAACCGCCAGGGCGAGGACGTGAAGATCATGGCGCACATCGAGGGCACGACCACGGCGCCGAAGCTCTCCTTCACCAGCAGCGAGCGCGTGCCGCTGTCGCAGGCCGAGATCTTCAGCTACCTGTTCTTCGGGCAGGCGACGCCGAACGACGTGAACAACGCCACCGCGCTGAGCCGCTCGGTCACCGCGAGCCTCGGCCCGCTCATGGAGAGCGTGCTGGCCGGCCAGCTCAAGTGGGTGGACCAGATCACCATCCAGACCGGCAACTCGGCGGCGAACTCGCAGGCGCAGAGCGACGCGCTGAGCGTGCTCGCCGGCTCGCGCTTCGGCGTCGGCAAGCAGATCGGCGACAACACCTACGTGTCCGCGAACGCCGGGCTCTGCTGGCTGCAGAGCAGCGCGGCGAGCTCGTCCTTCTCGCAGTCGCTCGCCGTGTCGGTGGAGCAGCGCGTGAGCACGCGCTACTTCCTCATGGCGAGCATGGAGCCGAGCTCGGCGTCGCTGCTGTGCAAGCCGGGGACCACCGACATCGGCAGCCACCCGAAGCAGTACGGGCTGGACATCTTCCGCGACTGGAGCTTCTAGTGTCGCGCCGCGCGGAGGACCGCGAGCGGTTCCGGCTCATCGTCGAGATGACGGGGCACGCGATCGTGGTGAGCGACCTGAAGCGCACGGTGGTGTACGCCAACCCGGCCGCGCACGCGCTCTTCGGCGCCGCGCCGGGCGACCTGACCGGCTGCTCGGTGGACGACCTGCTCCCCCCCGAGTCGCGCGGCGCCGTCGCGCAGCGCCACGCGCGCGCCACGGCCGGCGAGCCGCAGGAGTACGAGACGGAGGTGCTCGGCGCCGGCGGCGCGCGCCGCATCGTCTCGGTGCGGAACGCGCCGCTGCGCGAGGGAGGGGCGATCACCGGCTCCGTCGCCTCGCTGCGCGACATCACCGAGGAGCGCCGCGCGCAGGACGAGCGCGCCGAGTCCGATGCGCGCTACCGCCGTCTGGTGGAGACCGCCGCCGACGCGATCTTCACCGTCGATGCGGAGGGGCGCTTCACCTCGGTGAACCGCACGATGGAAGTGCTGATGGAGAAGCCGAAGGAGCAGTTCCTCGGCCGCCACTACCGCGAATCGCTGCTGCCGCCCACCGTCGCGGTGGCGGACCAGCTCTTCCAGGAGATGCTCGAGGGGAAGCGCGGGCGCGTGGAGCTCGCGTACCCGATGGCCGGCGAGACGCGCTACGGCTCCGTGACCACCGCGCCGATCATCGAGAACGGCGTCGTGACGGGGGCGGTGGGCGTCATGCGCGATGTCACCGAGGAGCGCCGCCTCACCGAGCAGCTGATGCGCAGCGAGAAGCTGGCCGCCATCGGCCAGCTCGTGAGCGGCGTCGCGCACGAGCTCAACAACCCGCTCACCGGCATCATGGCCTTCGCGCAGCTGCTGCACGCCGCCGGGGCCGAGACGCCGGAGCACCGCGACGCCGTCGAGACGATCCACCGCGAAGCGAAGCGCGCGGCGCGCATCGTCGCCAATCTCCTCCTCTTCGCGCGCCAGCGGAGCCCCGAGCGCACCGAGACCGACCTCAACCGCGTGCTCCGCGACACGATCGAGCTCCGGCGCTACGTGCTGCGCACGATGCAGGTGGAGGTCGCCACCGAGTTCGACCCGGCCCTCCCGCGCACCTGGGCCGACGCCTCGCAGCTGCAGCAGGTGGCGCTCAACCTGCTCACCAACGCGGAGCACGCGGTGTCGAAGTCCGGCGGCCGCAAGCGGATCACGGTCGGCACGCGCCGCCGCGGCGACCTCCTCGAGATGTACGTCGCCGACACCGGCCCGGGCATCGCGCCCGAGCACGCGGAGCAGATCTTCAACCCCTTCTTCACGACGAAGCCGGAAGGGGAGGGGACGGGGCTCGGTCTCTCGATCAGCGACGGCATCGTGCGCGAGCACGGCGGCTCGATCCGCGTGGAGTCGCGGCCGGGGCAAGGGGCGTCGTTCATCGTCTCGCTCCCGGTGTCCGCCGCGCCGGCCCAGCCCACCGCGCCCGCGGCCGAACCGCTCCGGGCGAAAGGGCCGCCGCGCCGTTTCCTCCTCGTGGACGACGAACCCGCGATCCGCGCCGCGCTCGCCATGCACCTGCGCCGCGCCGGCCACCAGGTGGACGCGGCCGACAGCGGGCACCACGCCATCGCCCTCCTCGGCCGCCAGACCTACGACGCGATCTTCCTGGACCTGCGCATGCCCGACGTGTCGGGGATCGAGCTGTACGCGCGCCTCCGCGCCGGCGATCCGCGCCACGCGGCGCGCGTGGTCTTCGCCACCGGCGACACGGAGGCGGAGGGGGCGCGCGAGTTCCTGCGCACCGCCGGCCGTCCCTTCCTCGCCAAGCCCTTCCTCCTCGGGCAGGTGAGCGAGATGCTGGAGCAGGTGGCGCGTGATGTGTGAGCGCCCCCGGTCGTCCGTGAGAGGGGGAACGCCCCGCCACCGGAGCTGCCTGCCATGACGGAACTCAAGGAACACGACGGCATGACCTGCCGCGCCTGCGGCAAGGAGGAGCGCGCCTCGGAGGGCTACCCCTGCGCCGACTGCGGCACCTTCATCTGCCTCATCTGCTCCTTCAAGGGCGTCACGCTCTGCGCGAAGTGCCAGGAGAAGCAGAAGGGCGCCGCGACGGGGTCGTGACGGCCGACTTTGCCGCGCTCGGCCTGCGCGTCGGGCACGCCACCGACGCGCCCGGCGGCACCGGGGTGACCGTGGTGCGCGGCGACGGTCCCTTCCGCGCCGCCGCGGCGATCCTCGGCCGCGCCACCGGCACGCGCGAGCTCGACGCGCTGTCGCCGGCGCATCTCGTGGACCGGGTGGACGCGATCGTGCTCACCGGCGGCTCCGCGTACGGCCTCGGCGCCGCCGACGGCGTCATGAAGTGGATGGAGGAGCGCGGGCGCGGCTTCGACGTGCGCGTGGGCGTGGTGCCGATCGTCCCCGCGGCGGTGATCTTCGACCTCGCGCCGCTCGGCAGCCATCTCGCGCGCCCCACGCCGGCGATGGCGTACGAGGCGTGCGAGCGCGCGGCGGCGCGGTTCGAGGAGGGGAGCGTCGGCGCCGGCACGGGGGCGACGGTGGGGAAGGGCGCGGGGCCGGAGCGCGCGATGAAAGGGGGCGTGGGCGCGCACGTGGAGCGCGCCGGATCGCTGGCGGTGGGCGCGCTCGCGGTGGTGAACGCCCTCGGCGACGTGCGCGACGGCGACGGGCGGATCATCGCCGGCGCGCGCGCCGACGGCGGCGGCTTCGTGGACCTCGCGCGCGCGATGGCGCAGGGGATCGCCGCGGGCCCGCGCGCGCCGGTGGGGAACACCACGCTCGCGGTGGTGGCGACGAACGCGGCGCTCTCGCGTCTCGAGCTGGCGCAGGTCGCGCGCGCCGCCGAGGCGGCCTATGCGCGCCGCATCACGCCCGTGGGCACCAGCTTCGACGGCGACGTGATCTTCGCCGTGGGCGCGATCGAGGGGCCGCCCGCCGCCGGGATCCAGGTGGAGGCGCTCGCGGTGCGCGCGCTCGAGATGGCGGTGGAGCGCGCCGTGCGCGCCGCGACGGGGCGCGACGGGATCCCGGGACTGGCCGACTAGCTGAGCATCGGCGCGCCGGGCATCGGCGTCGCCGCGTCGCGCACGTGGAGCCGGAGCTCCGCCTGGCGCTCGCCGTCGAGGGTGATGGTCATCGTGTACGTGCCCGGGCCGTCGAGCGGCAGGTCGCAGGGCACGATGAGCGGCATGTCGAGCTCCGTGAGCGCGGGGGGCGGCGATCCGATGTCGAGCTGCCCGTTGGAGCTCCAGAGTTCGGTGCCCTGCGGGTTCCGCCAGGACGCGGCCACGTGGTGCACGCCGGAGTCGCCGCGCGTCCCCTTGAGGCGGACGACGAGATTGGCGCGCGGATGCACGCTCGGGAACTGGGTCACCTGCAGGGCATCGAAGACGCCGAGGATGTTGAGCTTCCCCTCCTGCGAGAGGTTGGCGGCGTCGCAGAGGAGCGCGAAGGAGAGATGCATGGCGCTGAAAGTAGGGGGCGCGGGGGCGCGCGACCAGCGGCTGTCACCGGGGGGCGGGAGCGCCTAGCTTTCCGGGATGACGGAACGGAACGAGGAGCCCGCCGCGGCGCCCGAGATCGAGGATGAGACGCCGGGGGCGTCGCTCACCGATTTGCTGCTGGTGCTGATGAGCGTGATCTGGGGGGTGAACTACGCCGTGGTGAAGTACGGCACCGGCGTGATCGCGCCGCTGGCGTACAACGGCGTGCGGATCACGATGGCGGCGGTGGCGCTCTTCGCGGTGGTGGCGTGGACGCGGCGGCCGATGCCGTCGCGGCGCGACGTGATCACCCTCGTGGTGCTCGGGATGCTCGGCAACGGGATCTACCAGTTCCTCTTCATCGAGGGGGTGGCGCGGTCGCGCGCGGGGGACGCGGCGCTGGTGCTCGCGGCGTCGCCGGCGTTCATCGCGATCCTCGGCCGGATGCTCGGCGTGGAGCGGATCTCGGTGCGCGGCGCGGTGGGGATCGCGCTCTCGCTGGCGGGGATGGCGTTCGTGGTGTACGGGCGCCAGGTGGAGGGCGCGGCGGGCGCCGGCGCGACCACGCTGGCGGGGAACCTGCTCATCCTCGCGGGTTCGGTGGCCTGGTCGCTCTACAGCGTGCTGCTCAAGCCGCGCGCCGACCACCTCGACGTGCTCACCATCTCCGCGTTCACGATGGCCGGAGGCGCGATCGTGATGATCGCGGCGAGCGCGCCGGCGATCGCGCGCATCGACTGGCGCACGGTCGCCCCCGCGGCGTGGGCGGCGATGACGTACAGCGGGCTCTTCGCGCTGGTGATCGCCTACCTGTTCTGGTATCGCGGCGTGCGGGTGCTCGGCCCCACGCGCACGGCGATGTACTCCAACCTGCAGCCGGTGATCGCGCTCGGCGCCGCGTGGGCGGCGCTCGGCGAGGTGCCCACGCCCTGGCAGGCGGTGGGGGCGGGCACGATCATCGCCGGCGTCGTCCTCACGCGCACGTGAAGCTCGTCCTCTTCGACATCGACGGCACGATGCTCTGGAGCCAGGGGGCGGGGCGCCGCTCGATGACCGCCGCGCTGGTGGAGGCGATCGGGAGCGCCGGCCCCGAGGGCTACCGCTACGACGGGAAGACCGACCCGCAGATCGCGCGCGACATCATGCGCCACGAGGGGGTGGAGCCGTCGCGGATCGACGCGCTCGTCCCCGCGCTGCTCGAGCGCTACGTGGCGCTGCTGGAGGAGGAGCTGCGCGAGCGGCGCCTGGAGCTCTTCCCCGGCGTCGCGGCGCTCGTGGAGCGGGTGGAGGCGACGCCGGGGCTCGTGCCGGGGCTGCTCACCGGGAACGTGCGCCGCGGCGCCGCTCTGAAGCTGCGCGCGGCGGGGATCGCCTTCGAGCGCTTCCGCGTGGGCGCGTTCGGCTCCGACCACCACCACCGCCCGGAGCTGCCGGCGATCGCGCAGCGCCGCGCGCGCGAGACGCTGGGGCACGACGTGGCGGGGGGGGACGTGATCGTGATCGGCGACACGCCGGACGACATCGCCTGCGGGCGCCCGATCGGCGCGCGCACGATCGGCGTGGCGACGGGGCACTACGGCGTGGAGGAGCTCGCGCGCCACGCGCCGGCGGCGGTGTTCGCGACGCTCGAGGACACGGAGGCCGTGATGGCGGCGATCGTCGATGAGTGACGCGGCGCCGCTGGCGGTGACGGCCACGGGGCTGGTGCGGGGGCACGAGCTGTCGGGGCCCGCGACGGTCGCGCTGCGCGGCGATGCGCTGGAGCTGGTCACGCGCGCCGCGCGCCACGCGCTCCCGCTCGGCGCGGTGGACGGCGCCAAGGTGCTCGAGAGCGGGGCGGTGGAGTTCGCGCTCGACGGCGGCGACGCGGTGACGCTCTTCGCGGGGATCAACGGCGCCGCCGCGCTGCGCGCGCTCGCCGACGCCGCGGCGCGGCGCGCGTGCACGATGCCCGAGTTCACGCGCGCCCTGCGCGGGCTGGGCTCGCACCGCGCCGGCCCGGGCGCCGAGCACGACCGCTTCTTCCGCCCGCTGCTCGAGGCGCGCCGCGGGGCCGCGCGCGCGGCGCACGCGGAGGGGGCGCGCACGGCCTTCGACGCGGCGTCCATCCGCGCCGCCTTCCAGCGTCGGCTCCGCGAGATGGCGCACGAACGGTTCCCGCACGACCCGCCCGAGCGCCGCGCGCTCGAGGCCGAGGGCACCGACGCCGCCGCCCCCCTCTTCGCGGCGATCGCCGCGCTCGAGGGCGCGCAGCGCGCGCTCGACGGCGCGGGCGACCTGGACCGCTTCGCGCGCTGGCGCGCGTGGACCGGCGCGCTGCAGCGCGTCTTCGACCGCGCGGACGAGAGCTGGCTCGAGCTCCGCGCGGTCTTCCGCGCGCCGCCGGCGACATCCGGCGGCTGGCGCCGCCTCCTCCGCCGCCGCGAGGGCGACGCATGATCGCCGGCGTCGGCCTCGACCTCGTGGACGTCGCGCGCGTGCAGCGGCTGGTCGCGGCGAAGGGGGAGCGCGCGCTCCGCCGCCTCTTCACCGAGGGGGAGCGCGCCTACGCGGCGGCGATGCCGCGCCCGTCGCTCCATCTCGCGGCGCGCGTCGCCGCGAAGGAGGCGGCGTTCAAGGCGCTCTCCGCCGCGGACGGCGCGCGCGGCATCGGCTGGCGCGAGATGGAGGTCGTGGCCGCCGAGGGGGGGCGCCCCGCGCTCCGCCTGCACGGCCGCGCCGCCGCCTGCGCCCGCGCCCTCGGCGTGGCGCGCGTGCACCTCTCCCTGTCGCACAGCGAGACCACCGCCGGCGCGGTGGTCGTCCTGGAACGGGACTGACCGATGGACATGAACACGCTCTTCGCGCTCCCGTGGGGGCCGCTGGTGATCTTCTGCCTCCGCATCTGCGACGTGTCGCTCGACACGCTGCGCGTGCTCTTCGCGGTGCGCGGCGCGCGCGCCGTCGCGTCGATCCTCGGCTTCTTCCAGGCGCTCATCTGGATCTTCGCGGTGGGGAACGCGATCAAGCACCTCGACTCGGTGTGGCACATCCTCGGCTACGCGGGGGGCTTCGCCGCCGGAACCCTCGTGGGGATCACCATCGAGGGGATGCTGGCCTACGGGCTCGCCACCGTGCACATTGTTTCCCGCCACGGGGGCGTGGAGATCGCCGAGGCCATGCGCGAGCGGGGCTTTGGCGTGACCGAGATCCCCGGTTTCGGGCGCGACGGGGGCGTGGAGCTCGTGCAGAGCGTCGTGCAGCGCCAACATTTGGAGGAGATCACGCGTATCGTGGAGC
>DATKOH010000032.1:0-7980 GCA_035524735.1 Gemmatimonadaceae bacterium | reverse complement strand
CACCCCACTCGCTCCCGCACACCGGGAACCGCCCATCGGAGACCGGGAACCGGGAACCGGGAACCGGGTCCCGGGAACCGGTTTCCGCTTCGATCAGCGCTTCCCGATGGTCGTGGAGAGGAATTCCGCCGTCGCCGAGTCCGCGGTCAGCCAGTTCCGGTAGAGCAGGAAGTCGTGGATGTCGTCCGGGAAGACGAGCACCTCGTACGGCACGCCCGCCGTCGCGAGGCGGCGCGCAAGGTCCACGGTCTGCGAGAAGCGAACGTTGTGATCGTCGTCCCCCTGGATGAGGAGCACCGGGCTCCGCCACGTCGCGATGTCCGCCACCGGCGACGACTTCCACGCGAGCGCCTTCGCGCTGTCGAGGTCGCCGCGCTCCATCCGCCAGCCCGGCAGCACGTAGTAATCGCGCGCGTCGGCCACCCAGTCGTGCACGCCGTGCAGGTCCACGCCCGCGGCGAAGACGTCCGAGTTGCGCGCGAGCGCCATCGCGCCGAGGTAGCCGCCGTACGATCCGCCCCAGATGCCCACGCGCTTCGGGTCCACGCCGGGCTGCGCCGCGAGGAAGCGGCCGGCGGCGAGCACGTCCTGGTACTCCGCCGCCCCCGAGGGCCCGGTGTGCGGCGCGTGCTGGAAGTCGTGCCCGTAGCCGATGCCGAGTCGGTAGTTCACCGCGAGCACCACGAAGCCTCGGCTCGCGAGGTACTGGTTCACCGCGTACGCGTTCGAGTAGTAGTCCATGTAGTGCCAGCCGAGCATCATCTGCCGCGGCGGCCCGCCGTGCACGAATACCACGCCCGGCGCCTTCCCCGCGCCGTTCGCGCGCGCGAAGAGCTGCCCGTGCACGAGCGTGCCGTCGGGCGCCGTGAATGTGACTTTGCGCGGCACGACGAACTGCGCGCCGGGCCAGTCGGCGGGGATCCGGTCGGCGCCGATGAGCTTCGGCGCGCTCTTCGCGCCGAGCGCGAGCACGGCGGGGAGCGGCGGCCGCGCCGTCGTGGCGCTCAGGAACGCCACCGCCGCGCCGTCGCCGGTCACCACGGGCGTCCACTCCACGCCGTCGCCCGGCGTGAGGATCGCCGCCCCCGGCTTCTCCACCGCCACGCGGAAGATGTGGCGGCGGTCATCATCGTTCGCGTCGGGCCCGCCGTTCGCGCTGAAGATGACGGACGCATGATCGGGACTCACCGCGACGTGCTCCACCATGAAATTCCCCGGCGTGAGCAGCGTGGGCGGCGCGCCGCCGCCCGCGGGCACGGTGTACAAGTGCGGCCAGCCGTCGAGCTCGGCGACGAAGACGATCCGGTCGCCGGCGCCCCACGCGAGGTTCGCATCCCCCGCGACCTGCGGGAGGTTCCCGCGCAGCGTGGCCGGCGAGCGCCACACTTCGTGCGACGCGCCCGTGGCGACGTCCGCGACGCGGATCGCCCACGGCACCGGCGTCTCGTCGATCCACGAGGGGGGCGGTCCCCCCTGCCCCGGCATCCGCAGGAAGGCGACGCGCTTCCCGTCGGGCGACCAGCGCGGCTCGAAGTCGTTGTCCGCCGCGGGATCGAGGAAGCGCACCGGCGCCGAGTCCGACGTGAAGACGCCGATGAAGGCATGGTCGCCGCGGTCCGAGACGAAGGCGAGCATGCGCCCATCGGGACTCCAGCGCAGCCCGCTCGTCGTGCCGCGCGCGAAGAACAGCTGCTTCGCCTCCCCCTTCGCGAGCGGCACGCTCCACGCCTGCCCGCCGCGGATGAACGCGACGCGGTCGCCGGCGGGCGACACCGCCGGCGCATCCCCCTCGGCGAGCATCCGCGGCGCCGAGTCGCCCGCGGTGCGCACGAGCCAGATCGCCGTGACGGGCGCCACCGCGCTCAGCGCGGGATTCACCGGCGCCGGCGCTTCCCAGTTCCCGTCGTGGTCGCCGCCGCGCACGTACACCACGCCCTTGCCGTCGGGCGTGAAGGCGAGCTGCGTGATCTCCTGCCCGTCGTCGGCGGCGTAGCGCGTGATGCGGCGCGCCGTCCAATCGGGCGCCTGCGCCGCGTACACGTTGCGCACGCCGCGCTCCGCGAACACCCATGCCACGGCGCCTCCCGAGGGCGCCGCGACGAGCTCGAGCGGGAAGGGGTAGCCGAGCACCTGCGGGAGCGTGAAGCTTTGCGCCGCGAGCGGCAGCGGCGCGAGCAGGGCGGCGAGGAGGAGCGGGGAGCGGAAGCGCATGGGATCCCTCAGGGGGTGGTGAGCGGGGCGTCGTGCTTCTTCATGGCCTGCAGGAGCCGGTCGTGGGGGAGCGCGAACACGGTGTAGCCGTCGGCGCCGGTCATCGTGCGCGCGGCGAGCATCGCGTTCACGATCGCCTCCTCCGTGGCCTGCACCGTGGCTTCGAAGAGCGGGTTGATGCGGTCGTTCGGGAACATCGTGAGCTTCGCCGTGCCGGTGTCGACGGCGGCGCCGTGGTTCGCGGTGCTGAAGGCGAGGAAGAGGTCGCCGGAGCTGTCCTCGCCGAGCCCGCCCATGCGCCCGATCGCGAGCGACACGCGCTTCGCGATGCGCTCGAGCTGGTGCGGCAGGAGGGGCGCGTCGGTGGCGACGATCACGATGATCGAACCGCTGCCGCTGCCGTCCGCCGCCGGCGCGCGGCCGCAGACCGGACCGCGCGCATCGCCGGCGGGCGGCGCGCCGCGGTAGCAGGGGGTGAGGTCGGTGATCTCGCGCCCCACGGGCACGCCGGCGATGCTCAGGCGGCTCCGGCGGCCGTAGTTGCACTGCACGAGCACGCCCACCGTGTAGCCCCCCTGCGCGCGCGTGAGCACGCGCGACGCCGTGCCGATGCCGCCCTTGAACTGGTGGCACACCATGCCGGTGCCGCCGCCCACGTTCCCCTCCGCCACCGGGCCTCCCGTCGCGCCGTCGAGCGCGCGGAACGCGTCCGCCTTCGTGACGTGGAAGCCGGCGATGTCGTTGAGCCCGCCGTCCCACGTCTCCCCCACCACGGGGAGCGCGAAGTTGAACGCGTCCCAGTGGCGGGCGAGCGCCCACGCGATCGTCGCGTCGCGCACCGTGCCGACGCTCATGGTGTTCGTCATCATCACCGGCCCCCAGAGGAACCCCGATTCCTTGAGCCAGTGGATGCCGGTCATCTCGCCATTGCCGTTGAGCGTGGCGAAGGCGGCGAAGACGGGGTCGGGATCATCCTTGCCGCGCGGCAGGATGGCGGTGACGCCGGTGCGCACCGGCCCCTGCCCGACGACGAGCTTCCCCTCGCCGGCGATGAGCGTCACCTGCCCCACCTCGACGCCGGCGACGTCGGTGATGGCGTCGAGCGCGCCGGCGGTGCCGCCGATGGGCAGATGGAGGTCGCGCGCGCGTTCGCCCTGCTGCGCGGAGGAGCGGGACGCGGCGAGCGCGCACGCCAGCGCGGCCGCGGGCACGAAGAGTGGACGCATGGCCCAAGACGCTACCGCCGCCCGCGCGCGCGCGCCAGCGCCTAGATTTCGCGCGTGACCATCCTCTCCCTCTCCGGCGTGCGCGTGGATTTCGGCGCCACCACCATCCTCCAGGACGTCACGTTCACCGTGGCGGAGGGGGAGCGCTGGGGGATCGTCGGGCGCAACGGCGCGGGGAAGACGACGCTCTTCCGCCTCATCACGGGCGCGCTCGCCCCCACCGCGGGCGCGGTGGCGCGGCGTCCCGCGCTCCGCATCGCGCTCCTCGACCAGCACCGCGACTTCGGCGAGGCCGTGTCGGTGTGGGAGGCCGCGGCGCACGCCTACCGCGACGTGATCGCCCTCGAGCGCTCGCTGCACGCGCAGGGGGAACGCATGGCCGCGCTCGGCGACGCGCTCCCCCCCGCCGACCTCGAGCGCTACGGCCACGACCAGGAGCGCTTCGCGCACCTGGGCGGCTACGAGTACCACGCGCGCGTGGACACGGTGCTCCAGGGACTCGGCTTCGATCCCGCGCTCGCGCACGCGCGCCCGCTCGCGAGCCTGAGCGGCGGCGAGCGCGGCCGGCTCGGGCTCGCGGCGCAGCTCGCCGCGCCCGCCGACCTCGTGCTGCTCGACGAGCCCACGAACCATCTCGACCTCGAGACCACCGAGTGGCTCAAGGAGTTCCTCCGGACGTACGACGGCACGGTGCTCATGATCAGCCACGACCGCGCCTTCCTGGACGACACCGTGGACCACGTGCTGCACGTCTCGGCGCGCGGCGCCACGTCGTACCGCGGCGGCTACTCGAGCTTCGTGGTGCAGCGCGCGGAGCGGCAGCTCGCGCTCGAGCGGCAGGTGGCGCAGCAGCGCGCGTTCATCGCGAAGGAGGAGGAGTACATCCGCCGGAACATCGCGGGGCAGAACACCGCGCAGGCGAAGGGGCGGCGCACGCGCCTCGCGCGGCTGCCGCGGCTGTCGCCGCCCCCCGGCGAGGGGGACGCGATGAGCATCCGCCTCGAGGCCGAGGCGCGCGGCGGCGACCAGGCGCTCGTCGCCGAGCATCTCACGGTGCGGGTGGGGGAGCGCACGCTCGTGCGCGACTTTTCCGCGGTGGTGCGGCGCGGCGACGTGATCGCGCTCGTCGGCGCGAACGGCGCGGGCAAGTCCACCCTGCTCGCCACCCTGCTCGGCGAGCGCGCCCCCGCGGCGGGGAGCGCGCGCGTGGGCGGGTCGGTGGCGGTGGAGTGGTTCCGGCAGGACCTCGCGCAGGTGCCCGCCGACCGCGCCATCTACGACTGCATCGCCGACCTCCGCCCGCTCTGGACGCGCGGCCGCATCCAGAACCACCTCGGCTGCTTCTCCTTCTCCGGCGACGAGGTGATGCGGAGCACCGCCACCCTCTCCGGCGGCGAGCGCGCCCGCGTGGCGCTCGCGCTGCTCACGCTGCGCAAGGCGAACCTGCTCGTGCTCGACGAGCCCACGAACCATCTCGACGTGGAGTCGATCGAGGCGCTGGAGGACGCGGTGGAGGAGTACGAGGGCACGGTGATCGTCGTGAGCCACGACCGCGCCTTCCTGCGCGAGCTCGCGACGCGCGTCTGGTCGCTCGAGGGCGAGCGCATCGAGGACTTCGACGGCCCCTTCGTGGAATGGGAGGCGCGGGTGAAGGAGCGCGCGGGGCGCCGCCGCGCCGAGCAGTCCGCGCAGGAGAGCGCCGCGCGCGAGCGGACGCGCGCCGCCGCGCGGAAGGCCGCCGCCGGGAAGGAGGACGGCGCATCGGCGCGCCGCGCCGCGCGGCGGAGCGCGGAGGAGGCGGAGGCCGAGGCGCAGGCATTGGATGCGCGCGTGGCCGGCCTCGAGCGCGCGCTGGCCGATCCGTCGCTCTACGACGGCGGCGCCGCCGGCGCCAAGCGCGCCGCCGCGCTCAACGCCGAGCTCAAGCAGGCGATGAAGGAGCACGAAGCCGCCTTCTTGCGGTGGAGCGCCGCCGTGGAGAAGCTCTCGGGGCTCGAGACCTGACGCAGGGCGCCCCCGGCGCGGCGGCACGTTGCCGTGCGCGCGGGGAGGAGCCAGATTCCCGCCCGGACCCCCCAACCCGGAGGCATGCATGACGCCCCTCATGTCGCTGCTGATCCCGATCGTCGTCTCGGCGGTGATCGTCTTCCTCGCCAGCTCCGTGATCCACATGGCGACGCCCTGGCACAAGGACGATTTCCCGATGGTCGATGCGCAGGACCGGATCATGGACGCCATGCGGGCGTTCAACCTGGCGCCCGGCGACTACGCCTTCCCGCGCCCGAAGGACATGAAGGACATGGGCTCGCCGGAGTTCAAGGCGAAGATGGAGAAGGGGCCCGTGATGGTCCTGACCGTCGCGCCGGGCGGGCCGCCGGCGATGAACAAGTCGCTCGCGCAGTGGTTCCTCTATTCCATGGTGGTGAGCCTCTTCGCGGGCTACGCGGCCGCCGCGGCCTACGGTCCGGGCACGTCGTACCTGAAGATCTTCCAGGTGGTGGGGAGCGTCGCCTTCGTCGGCTACGCGCTGGCGCTCTGGCAGCACGTGATCTGGTGGCGGAAGTCGGTGCGCCTGACCGTGAAGAGCACGATCGACGGGCTGCTCTACGCCTGCCTCACGGCGGGGACCTTCGGCTGGCTCTGGCCGAAGTGAGGGTGTGATGAGCCCCACCGGGATCGCCATCGCCGTCTTCGGCTGCGTCTTCGGCGGCGCGCTGGTCGGCATCGGCCTGCGCGCCTTGCTCCCCGAGCATCACCTGGCGCCGGAGACGAAGGAGGTGGTGCGCCTCTCGATGGGGCTCGTCGCCACCATGTCGGCGCTCGTGCTCGGGCTGCTCGTCGCCTCCGCGAAGGGGGCGTACGACACGCAGAGCTCGGAGTTCACCGATCTGTCGTCGAAGGTGGCGATGCTCGACCGCATGCTCGCGCACTACGGGCCCGCGGCCGACAGCACGCGGGCGGTGCTCAAGTCGCTGGTGGGCGCCACGCTCGAGCGGATGGATGCCGCAGGCCCGGGGACGCACGATCTGGAGTCTCCCGGCCCGGCGGCGGAGCGGCTCTTCGCGTCCATCCAGGGGCTGCGTCCAGCGACCGACGAGCAGCGCGAGATGCGCGGCCACGCGCTCGACGCCACGCTGTCCATCGGACAGCTGCGCTGGACGATGTACGAGCAGCGGATCACGAGCTTCTCGCGGCCGCTGCTCTTCATGGTGGTCGGCTGGCTCACCATCATCTTCCTCAGCTTCGGGCTGTACGCGAAGCCGAACGGCACGGTGACGGTGGCGCTGGCGACGGCGGCGGCGTCCGTCTCCGCCGCCATCTTCCTCATCCTCGAGCTCTACCAGCCGTACAGCGGGCTCGTGCGGATCAGCCTCGCGCCGCTGCAGGCGGTGTTCCAGCACCTCGGCCAGTAGCCGCCGCTCCCCGATGCCCGACGCCCCGCCCCGGCAGCGTGCCGGAGCGGGGCGCGGTGCATCGTGCCCCGCACGCTCAGCCTTCGAGCGCCGCGGAGAGCTGGATGTTCACGTTGCCCTTGAGCGCCTTGCTCACGGGGCATCCGTCCTTGGTGGCGGCGGCGATCTTCTGGTAGGTCGCGTCATCGAGCCCGGGCACGGACGCGCGCACGGTGAGGGCCATCGTGGTGATGGCGAAGGCATCACCCACCTTCTCGACGGTGCACGCGGCCTTGGTCTCGACCCATTTCGGCGGCGTGGCGTTGCGCTCGAGGGCGCCGCTCAGCGCCATGCTGAAGCACGCGGCCTCGGCCGCGGCGAGGAGCTCCTCGGGATTGGAGCCGGCGCCGTTCTCGAAGCGCGAGGAGAAGTTGTAGGCGGCGGCGAGGCCGGTCGCCCCCTTGAAGGAGCCGGTGCCGGACTTGAGGCCGCCCTCCCATCGGGCGGAGGCGTTGCGAGTGGGCATGGGGACCTGGGGGAAGAAGTGAGAGGGGCGGAGGGAACGGAGGGATGATAGCGGCGTGCGCGGTCAGACGGAGAGGGCGCGGCGGCGGGCGCGGAGTTCCTTCTCGAGGCGGCCGCACATGAGGTCGCAGAGGCGGAAGACGTCGGTGTCGGCGAGGGAGTAGAAGGCGTTGAGGCCGTCGCGGCGGCGTTCGACGAAGCCGAGGCGGAGGAGGAGGCCGAGGTGCTT
The DNA here is from genome assembly GCA_035524735.1 of Gemmatimonadaceae bacterium. Taxonomy (GTDB): domain Bacteria; phylum Gemmatimonadota; class Gemmatimonadetes; order Gemmatimonadales; family Gemmatimonadaceae; genus DATKOH01. The sequence goes on along the minus strand of DATKOH010000032.1, from coordinate 397 downwards.
GGAGAGGTTGGCCTGGGCGATGCCGGTGCGGCGGACGAGGTCGGAGACGTTGCGTTCGCCGTCGCGGAGGGCGCTCAGGATGCGGAGGCGGGTGGGGTCGCCGAGGATGCGGAAGCGGTCGGCGACGAGGTCGATCTGTTCCGGGGAGAGCGGGCGGTGGGGCATGGATCCTCCGGGCGTGACCATATGGTCATGCGACAGGATGGGGCGGCGGGGCGCGGTGCATCGTGCCCCGCACGCTCAGCCTTCGAGCGCCGCGGAGAGCTGGATGTTCACGTTCCCCTTGAGCGCCTTGCTCACGGGGCATCCGTCCTTGGTGGCGGCGGCGATCTTCTGGTAGGTCGCGTCATCGAGCCCGGGCACGGACGCGCGCACGGTGAGGGCCATCGTGGTGATG
>DATKOH010000031.1:0-9671 GCA_035524735.1 Gemmatimonadaceae bacterium | reverse complement strand
CCCGCGGCGGCGTCCACCACCCAGTGCTTCGCGAAGATCTTCTCGGCGATCGTCATCGGGCGCCGCGGCGTCGTGACCGTGGGCACCGCCACCTACCCCTGCAGCCGCGCGACGTTGTAGTTGAAGAGCCCGCCGTACTCGATGATCCCGCGCGTGATCCCTCCCTCCCCCTTCGTGAACTCGGTGAGGGGGATCTCCTCGCCGCGGCGCACGCGCTCGATCAGCCCGAAGTCGGTGCTCGTGAAGACGCCGAGGTTCTGGCAGTTCTCGCGGTAGATGCGCTCGATGTTCTCGGCGATCACGAGGCGGATCCCCGCCATCATCTCCGCGTACGGGCTCTGCTCGCGCGATGACCCCTTGCCGCGCCGCTTCCCCGAGACGCTCACCGCGAAGCCCCCCTGCTTCACCGAGCCCCGCTCGATCGGGAACTCCTCCCCGCACTTGAGGCCGAGGTAGGGGAAGTCGCCGAGCGTCTCGTCGAAGTAGTAGCAGATGTAGGCGGGCGTGATCTCGTCGGTGGAGATGTTGTCCCGCAAAGCCAGCGTGTGGTCACCCAGCGTATAGGGGAGGTCCTCGCCGGCGAGCTGGCGGCGCACGAGGGCGGGATCGGTCGCGAGGAAGAGCACGCGCCCGTCGAAGCGGACGCGGTCGGGGACCTTCGCGACGGGGCGGGAGAGGAGGCTCGTGATCATGGGGGCCGTTCGGAAAATGGCTTCCCGCGAGGGGACAGACAAGACGAGCGCCGGGACCCGTCGATGCGGATCCCGGCGCTCGCGGCGCGGCGACGGCCGGCGGATCAGATCACGCCGGGATTCCCATAGTGACGGCGCTGCATGCCGCGCGGCGCCGGCCGGTGGCCGCGCGCGCCGTTGGAGTAGCGCCGCCCGTAGCCCTGCCCATGACCGCGCGGCCGGTGCGAGTGCCAGCCGTACCGATGACCGTGCCACGCGCGCGGGGCGCGATAGGACATGTAGCGCGGGCGCGCGCCGAAGACCATCACGTGGTGACGCCGCGGATGCACCATCGCGGCGCGATACGCGCGGTGCCCGCGGTACACCACCACGCGCCCATGCGGCGTGGCGACGACGGTCTGCGCGGCGCTCCTGGGCGCCGACACGAGCAGCGCGCCGGCGACGGCGGCGGCGATCGCCGCGATGCGGATCGATGTCATACGGACCTCCGTTGGGGGACGACCTCTTCCCTGTTGGTCAGACGGGGGGCGCGGGGGGTTGTTAATGGGGCAGGCGTCAGCCGTCAGGCGTCAGCCATCAGGGGGATGACCTCGATAACCACGCCGATCCGCCCCCTCTTCTGAGCTCACCCTCCCCTAGCGCGCGCATGAAAACGCGCTATCCTTCCACGCGTCGTTACGAACGTCGGTGGCTCAAACGTAAGTCCCACCATATCAACGACTTGCCTGATCCTTCCGCTGCGCTGACCTTGCCCTCCACCCTGGCCATGCCGTCGCGGCCAGAGGTGATCGAGCCACCCGGGGTGAACTTCCCCCTGAGCTGGCTCCTCCAGAAGGCTTCAGTTCCGATACAGTATCGCGCCATTACCGAGGTGGCGCGCGGCTCCATCGCGGAACCGCCGGGGCTGGTCGCGCTCCCCTACACCTACCCGCCGGCGATCCGCCTCGCCTTCGCGCAGAACGCGGATGGGCTCTGGAACAACGCGATGCTCGCCGTCCCCGCGGGGCGTGCCGAGGCGCACGAGGGGATCGGCACCATCGTCGCGGCGCGGCGGCTGCTCGAGTGGGGGTGGGACCGCGAGTCGCCCCCGCTCGCGCTCGCGCGGCGCACCCTCTTCCGCCTCCTGGCGGAGGACGAGGATCCGGCGTTCCTCTACGAGCTCGCCCCCAAGGGGAAGATCGATCCTGAAGTGACGCGCGTGGGACGCGGCATCCTCCGCGAGGCGGCGGCCGCCGTGCTCGCGCAGGCCGGCTACGAGAACGACCCGCGCCTCCGCGGCGCCGCGCGCCGCATCGTCGCGCGGCTCGACGCCTTCCTGCGCGGGCCGTCCGCCGCGAAGCCGTTCATCCGCGTGGGGAACCAGCACGTGCTCGCCCCCGGCGCGGCGCCGCCGAGCGTGCACACGATCATGATGCTGGCGCACATGCCGCTCTTCCGGAACGAGAACTGGCACACGGTGGACCGGCTCTACGCCTGGATGACGCAGCCCGTGCCGCGCGCGACCGCCGCGATGCGCGTGGGGCGCAAGGTCGTGGAGATGCCGCACCTCGTCATGGGCGACCCGCTGCCGCACCGCAACGCCGCCGACGCCGACACCCCCGCCGCGCTCTGGTGGCTGGAGATCCTCGCGCGCCTCGGCTTCCTGCGCCGGAACGAGAACTGGGGGAAGCTCTTCGACCGGTTCCTCGACGACCGCGATGCGCGCGGCCTCTGGGAGGCACCGAAGCGCTCGCTCGCGATGCGGAGCACGAACCCGTTCGTGTGGGCCTCCTTCCCCCTCGAGCCGCACGCCACCGCCGACGACCGCGTGGCCGACGTGACCTTCCGGCTCGGGCTGATCGCGCGGATCACCGGACGGACGATCGTCGTCGACTGAGGCGCCGGGCGTGGGCGCGCTGACCGCCGTGCGTCCGCTGGGCGCGCGGCTCTCCCCCTCCGAGATGTACCCGGCCGGCGTGGCGGGGCTGTCGTCGCGCTTCGTGACGCTCCGCTCGGGGCTCACCGTGCGCGTGGTGGAGGGCGGGCCGCCGGACGGGGCGCCGGTGCTGCTCCTCGCCGGCTGGGGGGGGAGCATCTACCTGTACCGCCACAACCTCCCGGCGCTCGCCGACGCGGGCTTCCGCGTGATCGCGGTGGACATGAAGGGGCAGGGGCTGAGCGACAAGCCGGCCGACGGGAGCGCGTACACGAGCGCGGCGATGACCGCGCACGCGCTCGAGATCCTGGACGCGCTGGGGCTCGCGCGCGTGCGGCTGGTGGGGCAGTCGATGGCGGGGAAGATCGCGGCGAACGTGGCGCTCGAGGCGCCGGCGCGCGTGGAGCGGCTGGTGCTCATCGACGCGGTGGGGATCGGCCGGGTGCGCGGCGTGTCGCTCGTGCGGCACGTGCCGGTGAAGTGGCTGGACGTGATCGAGCCCTTCACGTCGCGCGTCACCTTCTGGGCGGTGCTCAGGCGCGCGTACGGCTCGCTCGCGCACTTCACGCTGCGCGACGTGGAGGAGTACTACGCGCCCACGGCGGACCCGAACTTCGTGCGCGCGCTCTTCCTGCTGCTGCGGCACTTCGACTGGGAGATGTTCACGCGCGAGCAGCTCGCGCGGCTCACGATGCCGGTGCTGCTGGTGGTGGGCACGGAGGACCACCTCGTGACGCCCGACCAGGTGCACCGGATGGCGGCCGCGCTGCCGCACGCGGAGTCGCTGGTGGTGGAGGGGGCGGGGCACATCCCGAACGAGGAGGCGCCGGAGGCGGTGAACCGCGCGCTGGTGCGTTTCCTCTCCGCGTAGCGCGGCAGGGGGTCGCGGGGTTATCCTTCGTCAGGCTCCTCGGGAGCCTCGAACCGCGTTCGTCGCACTCGCGCGGGCCGTCCGCAGAAGCGGGCGGGGACATGAGAGTGCCTCAGGTCGCTGGACCGCGATCGCCCCACGATACGTCGATGGGATGCGCGGTGGGCCCCCGGGCGATGGCACGGGGGCGAACATGACAGTGTGCCGGCGCGGGCGCGCGAGCGCCCGGCGAGCGACCACGGCACCGCAGTGAGAACAATGGGAACACAGACAATCGAAGAGAACGGCACCACCTTCGCGGCACTCGGCCTCGCGCCGGCGCTGCTGAAGGCGGTGGAGGACGCGGGCTACGAGGTGCCGACGCCGATCCAGGCCAAGGCGATCCCCCTCGCGCTCGCGGGGCGCGACGTGATCGGTCTCGCGCAGACCGGCACCGGCAAGACGGCGGCGTTCACGCTGCCGATCGTGCAGCGGCTCATGGGCGGCCCGCGCCGCACGCGCTGCCTCGTGCTCGCCCCCACGCGCGAGCTCTGCCTGCAGGTGAAGGAGAGCTTCGTGAAGTACGCGAAGCACAGCGGGCTCAAGATCGCGGAGGTGTACGGCGGCGTCGCGCTCGGGCCGCAGGAGCGGGCGCTGCGCGCCGGCGTCGACGTGGTCGTCGCCACGCCGGGGCGGCTGCTCGACCACCTCGAGCGGGAGAACGTGGTGTTCGACGACCTCGAGGTGCTCGTGCTCGACGAGGCCGACCGGATGCTCGACATGGGCTTCATGCCGCAGATCAACCGGATCCTCGCGCAGCTGCCGAAGTACCGGCAGACGCTGCTCTTCAGCGCGACGATGCCCCCCGAGATCGAGGCGCTGGCGCGGAAGTTCCAGCGAAAGCCGACGGTGGTGCAGATCGGCCGCCGCTCGGAGGCGGTGAACACGGTGGTGCACGCGGTCTACCCGGTGCCCAAGGACCGGAAGACGGCGCTCCTCGTGGAGCTGCTCAAGAAGGATGGGATGGATTCGGTGCTCGTCTTCACGCGCACGAAACACGGCGCCGACCGGGTGGTGCGCCACCTGGAGAAGGCGGGGATCGAGGCCGACGCCTTCCACGCCGACAAGTCGCAGGGGCAGCGCACCGCGGCGCTGTCGGCGTTCAAGGACGGGAAGACGAAGGTGCTCGTCGCCACGGACATCGCGCAGCGCGGGCTGGACATCGCCGGCATCTCGCACGTGATCAACTACGACGTGCCCGCGCAGCCGGAGGACTACGTGCACCGGATCGGCCGCACGGGGCGCGCGGCGGCCACGGGCGACGCCTTCACCTTCATGGCGCCCGACGAGATCGGCACCGTGCGGCTGATCGAGCGCGTGCTCGGCACGCCGATCCCGCGCGTGTCGGTGCCGGGCTACGACTTCGGGACGGTGGCGGGGGAGTAGCTACCGCGCCCTCCGCACCCGCCCCAGCCGGGACACGGTCACGGTGTCCTCGGCGGCGCCGCGCGCGACGATGAGCGTGGTGTTCGCGGCGCCGTAGCCGCGTCCGCTCGGGCCGTACACCACGCTGTCGCGCGACGCGCGGAGCGACACCCCCAGCTCGGCGCCGAGCTGGTGCACGAGGATCGTGTCCCGCTCGACGATCACGCGCGCCGTGCCCCCCGGCGCGTCGAAGGCCGCCACCGCGGCCGCCCCGCGCCGCTGCGCCGCCGCGCGCGCGGCGGCGAGCACCGCCACCAGCTCCGTCGCGCCATCGCGCACCACCGCGCGGTCGCGCGCCGCGGACACGTTCGGGACCGCGATGCCGGAGAGCACGCCGATCATCGCGAGCACCACCACCAGTTCGGGAAGGGTCTGGCCGGGCCGCATGCGGCGCTCCACGGGGAAGGAAGGGGCGGTATATTGAGCCGGAGCACGCCGCCGGCCATCACCCGGATGCGGCGCGCCGCATCCGAACCTTCCCGCACCGCGCGAGCCATGAAGATCTCGATCGAGTACTGCACGGTCTGAAACTACGAGCCCCGCGCCGCCGGTCTGGCGGCGGAGATCGCGCAGAAGTTCCCGCAGGCCGAGGTCACCCTGCTCCCGTCGAAGGGCGGCCGCTTCGAGGTCGTGATGGACGGCACCCCGATCTTCGAGAAGTCGAAGACGCACCGCCACGCCGAGCCCGGGGAGATCGTCGCCCTCATCGCCGCGCGCGGCTGAGCGGCGCCCCCTGATGCGCATCGCGATCAGCACCGGCGGCGGCGACGCGCCCGGCCTCAACGCGGTCATTCGCGCCGCCGTCCTCTCGGCGATCGGCCGCGGCTGGGACGTGGTCGGCATCAAGCGCGGCTACGCCGGCCTGCTCGGCGAGGACGAGGTGGTGCCCCTCAACCGCGACGCCGTGCGCGGCATCGCGCACCTCGGCGGCACGATCCTCCGCACCACGAACCACGGCGATCCGTTCCGCTATCCGGTGCACAACCCGGACGGGACGTACGGCGAGGCGGACCGCTCCGACGAGCTGATCGCGCGCGCGAAGGAGCTGGGCATCGACGCCATCATCGCGATCGGCGGCGACGGTTCCCTCGCCATCGCGCAGAAGCTCTTCGAGAAGGGGGTGCGCATCGTCGGCGTGCCGAAGACGATCGACAACGACGTGAGCGGCACGATCTCGACCTTCGGCTTCGACACCGCGGTGAGCACCGCGATCGACGCGATCGACAAGCTGCACACCACGGCGGAGAGCCACGACCGCGTGATGGTGCTCGAGGTGATGGGGCGGAACGCCGGCTTCATCGCGCTGCACGCGGGCGTCGCGGGAACGGCGGACGTGATCCTCATCCCCGAGATCCCGTACAACATCGAGAAGGTGTGCGACAAGATCCGCGCGCGCGACCGCGCGGGGCGGGCGTTCTCGATCGTGGTGGTGGCGGAGGGGGCGATCCCGGTGGGCGGGGATGCGCGCACGCGGCGCGCGTCGGTGCCCGGGGGGGCGCCGCGGCTGGGCGGGATCGCGGACGCCATCGCGCACGAGATCCAGCAGCGCACGGAGAAGGAGTGCCGGAGCCTCGTGCTCGGCCACCTGCAGCGCGGCGGCATGCCGACGGGGTACGATCGCCTGCTGGCGACGCGCTTCGGCGGCGCCGCGATCCGCGCCGCGGCGGCGGGGAAGTGGGGGACGATGGTCGCGCTGCAGAGCCCGAACATCGTCGAGATCCCGATCGCCGAGGCGCTGAAGGAGCAGAAGCGGGTGGACCCGCACCACGACGTGGTGCTCACGGCGCGGGCGGTGGGGGTGTCGTTCGGGGATTGAAGGGAGGGGGCACCGGAGCACAGGACCCTCCTCCCGGAACGGTAGGAGACGAACGGGGTACCTTCCCCTACCACTTCCAGCCTGTAGAATTCCCCTCCCATGCTCCCCCGTACCCTGGCCGTCGCCACGGCCCTGGCCGTCGTCCCCGCCCTGCACGCGCAGGGCGCGGGGGACGCGGGCGTGCCGGCCGGGTACGAGCCGCCGCCGGGGATGTGCCGGATCTGGATCGACGGCGTGCCGGCGGACCGACAGCCGGCGCCCACCGATTGCGCGACCGCGGTGCGCCGGAAGCCGTCGAACGCGAAGGTGGTGTTCGGTGAACCGGCGCCGAGTGCGAGCGCGAGTCTCGCGCCGGCGAACGGCGCGGCGGCGGCGGGCGCGAACGCGTCGCAGGCCGCGCCCCCGCCGGCGGCGTCCCCGCAGGCATCTCCGCAGGGAGCGCCGCCCGCGGGGCAGGGACACCCGCCGCCGCACGGCGCGTCGCCGATGCGCGTGGCGCCGGCCTCGCCGCATCCGCCGCCGCACCCCGCGCCGTCTTCGGCGCCGGGCGGCGGGCACCCGCCCAGGCACCACGCCGCCTGACGCGCGTGCTGCGGCGCGTCAGAGACCACTACCTCCCTCCCGACCACGACGCCTTCGTCGCCGCCGAACCGGCGACCGGCCGCGTCGTCGTCATCGCGCCCACGCGCGCGGCGTGCGAGACGATCGAGCTCGCGATGTCGCTGCGCCTGGAGACGCTGCTCGAGCGGGAGCACGGCGCGGAGATCCGCACGCTCGCCGCCGCGGGGCGGGGCTTCGGCATCGTCGCCGGCACGGGCACGGGGAAGACGCTCGCCATCCGCCCCATCGCCGAGACGATCCTCGGCACCACCGCGCTCAAGGTGGGCGTCGTCAACCGCGAGCGCGAAGCGACGCCGGAGACGCCCACGTGGAACGTGGTGATCGTCACCACCGGCATCGCGCGGCGCTGGTTCCAGGACGGCGACATCCTCCCGCGCGACACGCTGCTCGTGGACGAGATCCACCAGACGAGCGCGGAGCTGGAGCTCTGCCTCGCGCTCGGCAAGCGCGTCGGCTGCCGCTACATCTGGCTCTCGGCCACGGTGGACCCGTCGTTCTACCGCCACTATCTGGAGAGCGCGGCGGTGCTGGAGACGACGGCGTTCGATCCCGCGAAGGCGGCGCGCGTGCAGGTGCTGGACCGCGAGCCGCTGGAGTTCCTGGACGAGAAGTTCCTGTCGCAGGTGACCCGCGAGCGGCGCGGCGTGGGGGTCTTCCTGCCGACGCGCGCGGCGGTGGAGGAGGTGGCCGACTTCGTGGGGGTGCGCGCGCCGCGGATCACGGCGGCGTTCTACCACGGCGGGGAGCCGATCCGCGTGATCCGCCCCTTCCTCGAGGGCACGGTGCGGAAGCCGTACGTGCTGGCGATGACGGCGGCGGGGCAGAGCGCGCTCAACGTGAGCGGGCTCGACACGGTGGTGATCGACGACACGCGCTTCTCGAATCTCATCGAGCGCGGGAAGAACGTGCTCACGCGCTCGCACCTGGGCGCGAACGAGATCCTGCAGATGGCGGGGCGCGTGCACGGGCGCGTGGAAGGGGGGCGGGTGTTCATCCTGAGCGACCGGCGCATCGAGTTCTCGGCGCTGCGCCCGGTGGCGCCGGAGTTCCAGCTCGCGGGGGACTCGGAGCGCGTGGCGCTCACCACCGCGGCGCTCGGCGTGCGCGCCGACGAGCTGGACCTGCCGGTGCCGCTCGACCGCCAGGCGTACCGCGCCGCGCTGGCGCTGCTGGAGTCGCGCGGGATCATCGAGCAGGGGAAGCTCTCCGGCTACGGGCGCGCGGTGGAGGCGCTGCCGGTGGAGCGGCCGTGGGCGGAGCTGCTCGTGCACGCCGAGGAGACGCTGGTGCCCGCGCTCGCGGTGATGGCGAGCATCGAGTCGCTGCACCGGATGACGCGCGAGGAGCGCGACCTGGAGGGGCTGATCGTGCCGGGGAGCGACCACCTCACGGCGTACAACCTCTACGTGGACGCCTTCCGCGCGCACGGGCACGTCGGGGAGGTGTACGGGCTCGCGCGGCACCTCTTCCACGACGAGATCGAGGAGTGGGCGGAGGCGCGCGGCGCGCTGGTGAAGAGCGTGGAGGACGCCGCGCTCGGCATGGCGAGCGTGTACCGCGCGCTCGAGCTGCCGCTGCCGCACACGCTGCGCTACGCGGACGACGCGATGCAGCGGCAGTTCGCCGACCTGCTCGCGCGGATCATGCCCTTCGCGCTGGTGATGGACGAGCGCGCCGCCGACGGGAGCGAGGTGCGCGTGGGGAAGACGAGCGTGTGCGGGAGCTGGGGAGCGGTGGCGGGAACGGTGCGCTACTTCGCCGACCGGATGGGGATCCCGCGCGCGTCGATCGAGGGGACGCAGATCCCCTTCGACCTCGTGCGGCGCTACGCGGTGCAGGGGGCGCCGGAGCTCGTCGTGGACTGGCAGCGCAAGAAGAGCCCGCTCACGCTGCGCCGCCGCACGACGTACTTCGGCTTCCAGCTCGGCGGGGAGCAGGAGGCGATCGACGCCTTCCCGCCGGAGCTGGCGGCGGAGTGCCGGCGCGCGCTCGCGATGTCGATGGCGCGCGGCGACGCGCGGCACGGCGCGGTGAAGCGGAACCAGCCGGCGATCGAGGAGGTGCGCGAGGTCTGGCGGCGCACGGGCGGGGCCACGCCGCGCCTCGGCATGGCGGAGCTCGCGGCGATGTACGAGGCGAAGCTCGGCGCGGTGAACTCGCTGGACGGATTCCGCGCGGCGGACCTCACGCTCGATCTCGCGCCGCTGGTGCCGCGCGACGTGCGCGAACGGTTTCTCGCGCTGCCCGGGGAAGTGATTCTGCGCGACCGCGAGGTGCCTATCGACTACGACG
>DATKOH010000030.1:0-3526 GCA_035524735.1 Gemmatimonadaceae bacterium | reverse complement strand
GTCTCGAAGTAGTTCGTGCGGTCCATCCACGTGGAGCCGTTCAGCGTGCCGCCGGCGCGCTGTACGATCTCGAAATGCTCGTTCGCCGCCACGTGCTCCGAGCCCTGGAACAGCATGTGCTCGAACAGGTGCGCGAAGCCGGTGCGGCCCGGACGCTCGTTCGCCGAGCCCACGTGGTACCAGAGGTTCACCGCGACGATCGGCGCCGTGCGGTCCGCGGAGAGGACCACGGTGAGGCCGTTCGCGAGGCGGTAGGACTCGACGGGAATGCGCATCGCGGAAAGTTGGGCGCCGTGCCGCGCGGAGGGAACCCTGCCGCTTGACCCCGGCGCCGCCGCGACGTGATACTCCCACACCGGCCGGGGCGCCCGTCGCCGAGGCGCCGCCCGCGGCCGATCCGAAGAGGCAGGAGCGCATGCGCGGTTCGTTCCAGGTCGCCGTCACGAAGGATTACCTCGTCTTCCCCGCGGCGCACTTCATCACCTTTCCCGGCCACCGGTGCGAGCCGCTGCACGGGCACAACTACCGCGTGGCCGTGCGTCTCGCCGGCGCGGTGGACGAGGAGTGCTGGTACGTCGTCGACTTCGCCGTCGTGAAGAAGATGATGCGGGACCTGTGCGAGGAGCTCGACCACAAGGTCCTCCTCCCCACCGGCAACCCGCAGCTCGCGATCGAGGAGCGCGGCGACGCCGTGCACGTCGCCTTCGATGGCGCGCCGCGCTACGTCTTCCCGCGCGCGGAGTGCGTTCGGCTGCCCATTCCCAACACCACGGTCGAGATGCTCGCGCAGTACCTCGCGGGGCGCGTCGTGGCCGCCTTCCGCGCGCAGGGGGGCGCCGCGCTCAGCGCCGTGGAGGTGGAGGTGGAGGAGAACTTCGGCCAGTCGGCCTCCTACCGCGAGACCCTCGCCTGACCGTCATGTTCGTTGCCGCGCTCCCGCCATCACGGCCGACCGCGACCGACCGACACTAGCGAGGCCCCATGCCACGGCAGGACCGCACCTATACCGCCGCCGAGGCCGCGCCTCGGCTCGCCACGCTCCCGGGATGGTCGATCGCCGACGGATGGCTCGTCCGTCGCTTCACCACCGACGGCTGGCCGACGACGCTAATGCTCGTGAACGCGATCGGCTTCATCGCCGAGGCCGCCGATCATCATCCCGATCTCGAAGTGGCCTGGTCCTCCGTGGTGGTGAAGCTGCGGACGCACTCGGCGAAGGGGATCACCGACAAGGATCTCGAGCTCGCGGCGCGGATCGACGAGGTCGCGCTCTGGCGACCGGAGCCGGGGCGCGCCGCCGGGCTCAGCGGCACTGCGCGCCCCTTCGTGCGCCCGGACGCGCCGAAGTGACGGGCGCCGTCGCGCCCACGCCCGGTGGCACGCGTCCGTGAGGCGGCGGCCATGATCGCCGCCGCGCTCGCCATCGTGGTCGCGGCGCTGCTCCTGCTCGCGTGGTCGGCGCAGGAACGCATCGCCTACCAGCCGCCGCGCTCCACCGATCCGGTGCCACCCGGAGCGGAGCGCGTCGAGTACGCCGCCGAGGACGGTCAGCCGCTCTTCGCCCTGGTGATCCCGCCGCCGGACGCGCACGGCGGCGCGGCGCCGCCACGCGTGATCCTCGCCTTCCACGGGAACGCGGATCTCGCGGTGTGGATGGCCGCGTGGGGAGCGGAGACGGCGCGGCGCACCGGTGCGACCGTGGTCGTCGCCGAGTACCGGGGCTACGGCGGGCTTCCGGGGCGCCCGTCCGCCGACGGGATCCGCCGCGATGCGCGCGCGGCATTCGGCTTCGTGCGCCGGCGCTTCGGCGCCGGCGCGCATCTCGCGTACTTCGGGCATTCGCTCGGATCGGCGGTGGCCACCGAGCTCGCGATGGAACACCCGCCTCAGGTACTGGTGCTCGAGTCCCCCTTCACCTCCGCGCGCGACATGGCCGCCGCCTTCGGCACCCCATTGCTGCGCTGGCTCTGGCCCGTGATCGGGAGGATCCCGTACGACACGCGCGCGCGGGTGGGATCGTTCGACGTGCCCGTGTGGGTCGTGCATGGCGACCGCGATGTGATCGTCCCCACGCGGCTCGGACGTGCCGTCTTCGCGGCGGCCCGCCGTCCGGGCGAACTGCTCATCGTGCAAGGGGCCGGGCACAACGACGTCGCCGCGGTGGGCGGCGACGAGTACTGGCACTGGATCCAGCGCGCCTTCCGCTGAACGGCGCGCTGCGCCGCTATCTCGCCGGCGGCCGCATCATCCGCCGGTTCACGCTCGCCAGCACGTCCACGAGCGGCTGCGAGACCCGGTCGGCGTAGAAATAGTGGTCGTCCAGCTGCGCCGAGTACACCGACGGCGCGAACGGGTACGCGAGCCGCTTCTCGGCGCGGAGGCGCGCGATCCCCGCGCTCACCGATGCGCCGGATCCGGTGTCGGCGCCGAGCGCCGCCTGCATGGTGGCCGCCCCGGCGAGGAAGCCGTTCAGGTACGCCTGCCGCTCGCGCGAGGAGTACTGCTTCCAGTCGCTGCCATCGAGCGCCGCCGGGGGGCGTGCATCCTGGCGCGCCCCTCGCGCCGCGGCGCCGGCGGCGAGACCGCCAAGCGCCGCGAACACGACCGCCGCCAGCGGCGCGGACGCCATGCTCACGGGAGCGCGAACACGAGCACCGCATCGCCGAGCGGATAGCCCATCTGGAAGTTCCCGCCGCACGCCACGGCGATGTACTGCTTGCGGTCGAGCATGTACGACACCGGCGGCGCGTTGCACCCCGCGCCCGCCTGGAAGGACCAGAGCACCTTCCCCGTCTTCGCGTCGTATGCCTTGAACCACCCGTTCCCCTCGCCGGTGAACACCAGCCCGCCCGCCGTCGCGAGCGCACCGCCGATCATCGGCTGCTCCGTCTTCACCTGCCAGGCGCGCTTCCCCGTGTTCAGGTCGATCGCCGTGAACGTCCCCCACTGCGTCTCCCCCGGCGCCGCCTTGAACGCCGAGCCGAGCCAGAGCTTCCCTGTCTCGAGCGGGGCGGAATGCGTCATGTAGTTCATCGGCTGCTCGATGCCGAGGACGTACATGTAGTTCAGCTCCGGATTCACCGCCGGCGGCGACCACTCCGATCCACCGTTCGCGCCGGGGAGCATGCGCACTCCCTTGTCCGTCGGCTGCGCGAGATAGTTCTCGTGGCGGTTGAACTCATCGCTCCGGCGGATGAGCTTGCCCGTCGCCGCGTTCAGCACGTACACGTAGCCCGTCTTTCCCGCCTGCGCGACCGCCTTCACCCCGCCCTTCAGCGTGACGATCACCGGGGGGCTCGCCGCGTCGAGGTCCCACACATCGTGCGGCACTTCCTGGTAGTGCCACTTGTACTCGCCGCTCCGCGCGTCGAGCGCGACGACGGATTCCGTGTAGAGGTTGTCGCCCGGGCGCACCGAGCCATCGAGGTCCGGCGACGGGTTCCCCACCGACACGTACAGCATGTGCGTGGCGGGATCGTACGCCGGCGTCATCCAGACCGAGCCACCGCCGCGCTGCCACGCGTCG
>DATKOH010000029.1:0-15665 GCA_035524735.1 Gemmatimonadaceae bacterium | reverse complement strand
CGGAGGGCGAGCGCGCCGTGCGCTTCTACGCGCGGGACATCCACCACTTCGCGTGGACGGCGAGCCCCGACTACCGCTACGAGGGGGGGATGTACCGCGACACGATCGCGCTCGGCGTGCTCTACGAGCCGCGCGGGGCGGCGGGGTGGGGGCACGGCGTGATGCTGGAGAAGCAGCGGCGCACGCTCGCGTGGCTCGAGTCCCTCTACGGGCTGTACGCGTATCCGCAGGTGATCGGCACGCAGCGGCTCGATCCGGGGGCCACCGAATTCCCGATGATGGTGATGTACGGGAGCGCCGGGCCGAGCTGGGGGCTGGTGCTGCACGAGGTGGGGCACATCTACACGTACGGCATCCTCGCGAACAACGAGTGGCGCAGCGGGTGGATGGACGAGGGGCTCACCGACTACCAGTCGGACTGGGCGCAGGGGCTCACGCTGCCGGAGCGCGCGGCGGGGCTGGGGCCGAAGGACCCGCCGCCGCCGGCGGGCTACCGCGGCAAGGCGCACCGTCCGCCCCGCTGGCAGCAGGATTACATCGACCTCTTCCAGCTCGACCTCGAGGGGCGCGCGGAGCCGATCGGCACGCCGGGGCAGGACTTCAACGAGTTCACGATCTACAATCTGTCGGTGTACTCGCGGGCGTCGATGATGTACGGCGCGCTGCGGAACGTGCTGGGCGACTCGCTCTTCCGCGCCTTCCTGCGCGACTACTACGCGCGCTGGAAGCTGAAGCACGTGGACGAGGCGGCGATGCGCGCGAGCGCGGAGCGCGTGTCGGGGCGCGCCCTCGGCTGGTTCTTCGACGAGTGGGTGCACCACACCGGGCTCGTGGACTACCGGCTGGAGGGGGACAGCGCGGTGAAGGTGGCGGGCTACACGCAGCCGATGCCGGTGGTGACGGCGAACGGCGTGAAGCAGATCGACCCGCTGCACGTCACCCCGGACTGGGATTCGCGCAACGATGGCGAGCCGAGTCCCACGACGTGGACCTTCGGGTGGCCGTTCCTGGACCAGTGGGACCGCTACCGGAACGTGGCGGAGATCCAGCCGATGGTGTGGTACACGAATCCCGGCGGGATGACCTTCGGCGCGCGCGTGACGTCGAACTACCAGCGGCTGGTGGACCGGTGGGACGTGGGGCTGGCGATGGCGGTGCGCGGGCCGGAGTCGAGCGCGTGGAGCCAGCTTCAGGGGTGGGCGGTGGTGGACGATCCGAAGATCCCCTGGACGGGGCGGCCGGTGATCGGGCTGCGCGAGGGGCTCTGGATGGTGGACGGCACCTTCCGCTACGAGCTGCGGATGAAGTGGGACGAGAGTCCCTTCAAGTACGCGAACGGGGAGCGCGACACGATCACGGTGGCGCTGAACGTGACGTCGCCGTACGACCGCGCGTGGCAGGACACGCTGCGGTGGAGCGATGCGACGGTGGCGGACGTGAGCGCGAGCTGGTCGTGGCGCGCGGCGCATCCGTCGAACTGGTTCGTGCGCGGCACGGTAGACGCGGGGATCGCCTTCGCGCGCGGGAACGCGCCCTGGCAGGGGGCGTTCGGCACGGCCACGCTCGAAGGGGGGACCACGGCGCCGCTCACCGCCAACGGAAGGCTGCAGCTCGCGCTGCGGGGTTTCGGCGCGCTGTCGAGCGCGGCGCCGCCGCAGAACTCGGTGGGGCTGTCCACGCGCTCGCCGCTCGAGACGTTCACCGACAATTACCTGCGCGGGCAGGGGGCGGTGCTCGTGCTGCCGGACGTGCCGTATCTCCAGCTCGGCGGCGCGGGGCTGCGCGGCTACACGCTGTACGCGCGCGTGGTGAACGGTGCGTCGCTGAACACGCAGCTCGCGTACACGGTGGTGATTGGACGGCCGGGGACGCTGGTGCCGCGCGTGCAGGGGGCGCTCTTCGGCGACGGCGCGTACGCGTCGCTCGCGGGGGCGGACTCGTCGAGCGGCACGTGGATCGGCGACGCGGGGGTGAGCGCGATCCTGCGCGGCGCGCTCTACGACCGCGCGTACGTGCTGCGGATCGACTTCCCGGTGTGGCTGTCTAACCCGGAGCTGGCGCCGGGGCGCCAGGCGGGCGATGCGCGCGTGAAGCTGCGCTGGACGTTCACGGTGGGCGATCTGTGGTGAGGGGGGCGGCGGCGCGTTATTCTCCGTCACACCCATCGCGGGAGCCCCGAGCGTGACCGGACCCAAGGAAGTGGTGCGCGTCCCCAAGCCGTGGGGACACGAGATCATCTGGGCGCACACCGACCGCTACGTGGGGAAGATCCTGCACATCCAGGCGGGGCACGCGCTCTCGGTGCAGTACCACGAGCGGAAGGACGAGACCGTGTACCTGCTGCGCGGCGAGCTCAAGTACTGGGTGAAGGTGGGCGAGGAGATGAAGGACATGCACCTCCGCGAGGGGGACGCCTTCCGGATCACGCCGGGGACCATCCATTACATGGAAGCGGTAACGGACGTGGACGTGCTGGAGGCGAGCACGCCGGAGCTGGACGACGTGGTGCGGCTGAAGGACCGCTACGGGCGCGAGGGGACGAGCGCGCCATGAAGGTGATCATCCCGCTCGCCGGGAAGGGGACGCGGCTGCGTCCGCACACGCACACCGTGCCGAAGCCGATGCTGCGCGTGGCGGGGAAGCCGGTGATCGGATACCTGCTCGACGATCTCGAGCGGCTGGGCGGGGTGAGCGAGATCGTGTACATCACCGGGCACCTGAAGGAGGCGGTGGAGCGCTGGGTGCGCGCCGACGGCCGCTTCCGCAGTTCGTTCGTGGAGCAGGTGGTGCAGGACGGCACCGCGAGCGCGGTGGGGCTGGCGAAGGGGTTCGTGGACGAGCCGGTGCTCATCATCTTCGTGGACACGATCTTCGACGCGGACCTGTCGATCATCGGCCGCACCGACGCCGACGGGATCATCTGGACGAAGGAAGTGGAGGATTACCAGCGCTTCGGCGTGGTGGTCACCGACGCGCAGGGCTTCATGACGAGGATCATCGAGAAGCCGAGCACGCCGGTGTCGAAGCGCGCGAACATCGGGCTGTACTACATCAGGAACTGGAAGCTGCTCTACGAGGGGATCGCGGAGACGATGGCGCGGCCGTCGCACGGCGGGGAGTACTACCTCACCGATGCCTTCCAGTACATGATCGACCACGGTGCGAAGCTGAAGGTGGTGGACGTGGCGGGGTGGTACGATGCGGGGAAGCTGGAGACGCTGCTCGACACGAACCGCGTGATGCTGGAGAAGGGGCGGGCGCGGCGGCCGGCGACGGCGCCGGCGGGGAGCAGGATCATCGACCCGGTGTACCTCGAGGACGGCGTGGAGCTGCGCCAGGCGACGGTGGGGCCGAACGTGTCGGTGAGCGCGGGCACGGTGATCGAGGGGAGCACGGTGCGCGACGCGATCATCGGCGCGGGGGCGACGGTGTCCGGGTGCGCGCTGCACGACTCGATGATCGGCGACGCCGCGGTGGTGCGCGGCGTGCGCGGCGCGGTGAGCGTGGGGGACCACGCCGAGGTGCGCGGCGAGTAGCCGCCGCGCACCAACACCGGTGGCGCCGGGCCCGTACATGAATAGATTCTCATCGCCGCGGCGTCAGCCGCGCGTTCCCTCATTCGCCCGCCCATGCAGGAACGCGATCTCATCCACGACTGGAACGCCACCGGGAGCTCCTTCGACTGGAGCGCGTGCCGCGTCGAGCTGAACGACGAGACGCTGCGCGACGGGCTGCAGTGCCCGTCGGTGACCGACCCGGACATCGCGGACAAGCGCGCGCTGCTGCACCTGATGGCGGACCTCGGCATCGTCGCCGCGGACATCGGGCTCCCCGGCGCGGGACCGCGCGCGAGCGCCGACACGCTCGACCTCGCGCGCGAGATCGTGGCGGCGAAGCTCCCGATCGCGCCGAATTGCGCGGCGCGCACCACGCGGAACGACGTCGAGCCGATCGTGCGCATCGCGCAGGCGGCGGGGATCCGCATCGAGGCCGCGACCTTCATCGGCTCGTCGCCCATCCGCCAGTACGCCGAGGACTGGACGCTCGACGAGATGCTGCGCGTGAGCGAGGCGGCGGTGACCTTCGCGGTGCGCGAGGGGCTGCCGGTGATGTTCGTGACCGAGGACACCACGCGCGCGGCGCCCGACACGCTCCGCGCGCTCTACGGGAACGCGATCCGCTGGGGGGCGCGCCGCCTCTGCCTGGCCGACACGGTGGGGCATGCGACGCCAGACGGCGTGCGCGCGCTCGTGCGCTTCGTGCGCGAGGAGATCATCGCGCCGAGCGGCGAGGCGGTGAAGCTCGACTGGCACGGGCACCGCGACCGCGGCTTCGGCCTGGCGAACTGCTTCGCCGCGATCGAGGCCGGCGCCGACCGGGTGCACGGCACCGCGCTCGGCGTGGGCGAGCGCGTGGGGAACGCGGAGATGGACCTGCTCATCATCAACCTGCGCCTGCTCGGCGCGCACCGGCACGACGTGAGCAAGCTCCCCGAATACTGTCATCTCGCGTCGCGCGCGCTCGGCGTGCCGATCCCGCCGAGCTATCCGGTGATGGGGGAGGATGCCTTCCGCACGGGGACGGGGGTGCACGCCGCCGCGATCGCGAAGGCGCGCAAGAAGGGGCACGAGTGGCTCGCCGACCGGATCTACTCCGGCGTGCCGGCGGGGGAGTTCGGGCTCCGGCAGCGCATCGAGGTGAGCCCGATGAGCGGGCTGTCGAACGTGAAGGCGTGGCTCGAGGAGCACGGCCACGACGCGGCCGACGCGGCGCTCTGCCAGCGGCTGCTCGACGCCGCGAAGACCACCAACCGCACCCTGCGCGACGAGGAACTCGAGGCGCTGGTGGCGGCGCATCCGGCGGCGGCGCGCGCATGAGCGGCACGCTCGACGCGATCCTCGACGGCTACCTGGACCTCCGCTGGGCGATGAACCCGGTGGAGGCGACCTTCCAGGGGCGGCACGAGCGCGACGGCGAGTACGCGATGTGGGATGCGCAGAGCGTGAAGCAGCATCTCGCGGCGCTCAAGAGCTACGAGGGGGCGCTGGAGGAGGTGGAGCCGGCGGACCTGCAGGACGAGATCGACCGCACGGCGGCGCTGCAGGCGGTGCGGCACGAGATCCTCGTGCTCGACAAGGAGCGCCCCTTCGAGCGGAATCCGGGGCTGCACCTCTCGCACGCGCTCTCGGGGATCTACCTGCTGCTCGCGCGCGTGCCGGCGGACCCGGCGCAGCGGGCGCGCGCCATCCTCGCGCGGCTGCGGGCGATGCCCGCGCTGTTCGAGCGCGCGGAGAAGGCCCTCACGCGCCCCGACGCCACCTTCGTGAGCGTGGCGCGCGCGATGCTCCCCGGCGGCCACGCGCTCATCGCGCGCTCCCTCGACGACCGGTCGGTGGACCTCACGATGCTCGATCCCGCGGAGCTGGCCGGCGCGCGGCAGGGGGCCATGGAGTCGCTCGCGGCGTTCGGCGCGGTGCTGGCACGGATGGAGGAGACGGCGGGCTCCACCTACGCGATCGGCCGCGACCTCTTCGACCGGAAGCTCGCCACCTGGCACCTGATCAAGGAGAACGCGGACGAGCTGTACCGCTACGGCGAACGGCTGCGCGCGGAGGCGAAGGCGGAGCTCGAGCGCCTCGCCGGCGAGATCCGGCCCGGCGCGTCCTGGCGCGATGTCGTGGCGGAGCTGCGCACCGACCGCCCGCGCCGCGAGGACGCGCTCAAGGAGTACGCGGCGTCGATGCGCCGGGCGCGCGAGTTCACCGCGTCGCACGGGCTCGTGAAGGTGCCCGAGGGGGAGCTGCGCGTGATCGAGACGCCGGAGTTCCTGCGCGCGATGGTGCCGTACGCGGCGTACCAGGGACCGGGGGCGTTCGACGAGAGCCAGCTCGGCACCTTCTTCGTGACGCTGCCGCCGCCGGGGGAGCCCTGGCGCTCGGACTGCCGCGCCGAGCTGCCGAACACGGCGGTGCACGAGGGCTACCCGGGGCACCACCTGCAGATCGTGACGGGCAACGGGCTCCCGCGCCGCGTGCGCCGCGTGCTCGCGACGCCGGCCGCGCGCGAGGGGTGGGCGCTCTACTGCGAGACGCTGATGGCCGACGAGGGATTCCTCGAGCCGCCGCAGCGCTTCTTCCAGGCGCACCATCTCCTCTGGCGCGCGCTGCGCATCGTGCTCGACATCTCTCTGCACACGCGCGGGATGACCTGGCAGGAGGCGTCGCGGATCATGCAGGAGGAGCTCGGCTTCGAGGCGGGGCTCGCCGACGCGGAGGCGAAGCGCTACTGCGCGTATCCCACCTACCAGCTCTGCTACGCGGTGGGGCGGCGCGAGATCCTGCGGCTGCGCGAGGACGCGCGCGCCGCGCGGGGCGGGCGCTTCTCGCTGCGCGGCTTCCACGAGGAGCTGCTGTCCTACGGCTCGTACCCGATCGCGCTCGCGCGGTGGGGGATGGGGCTGTCGGCGGCATGACGCGCCCCGCATGAGGCGCGCGCTCGCGGCGGCGGGGTGCCTGCTGGCGCTGGCCGCGTGCGGGCGAGAGGGCGGGGAGCGCGCCTCGGCGAACGGATCCGGCGCGGACAGCGCCGCCACGGCGGCGCGGAAGCCCGCCCCTTCGCTGCTCGGCGGCGGGCCCTATGTCTACGTGAGCAACGAGGCGGGGAACACGGTGTCGGTGATCGACGCGCGCGCCGAGTCGGTGGTGGCGTCGATCGCGCCGGGGCGGCGCCCGCGCGGCGTGCGCGTGAGCCCCGATGGCAGCACGCTGCTCGTGGCGGTGCGCGGCGCGCTCCGCACGGAGCACTCCGACCGGCGGCGCGACGGCATCGCCCTCATCGACCTCACGCGCCGCGTGGTGCTGCGCACGCTGCCCGCGGGACCGGACCCCGGCGCGTTCGACGTGAGCACCGACGGGAAGACGATCTACGTCGCGAACGGCGAGGCGGGGACGGTGACGGTGGTGGACGTCGTGAGCGGGAAGGCGGTGGCGACGATCCCGGTGGCGCCGCAGCCCGCGGGGATCGCGATCTCCCCGGGCGGCGATGAGGTCTGGGTGACGAACGCGGATGCGGGGGTGGTGACGGTGATCGGCGCCGACGCGCGCCGCGTCCTCGCGACGATCTCGGTGGGGCGCGCGCCGAGCGCGGTCGCGTTCACCCCCGACGGCGCGAAGGCGTACGTCGCGAACGCGGGCTCGGGAACGATCTCGGTGCTGGACGTGCGCCGCCGCCGCGTGGTGCGCACGATCGCCCTCGCGACGAGTACGGATGAACCCTCGGCGCTGGGCGCCGCGCCCGATGGCGGGCGCGTGTACGTGACGCTGGCGCGCGCGGGCGCGGTCGCGGCGATCGACGCGGCCGCCGACAGCATCGTGGCCACGCTCCCGGTGGGGAAGCGCGCCGCCGGGCTGGCCGTGACCGCAAACGGCGCGCGCCTCTGGGTGGCGGTGGGCGCGCTGCACGAGGTGACCGTGGTGGACGCGGCCACCTTCCGCCCGGCGCGGCGGATCGCGGTGGGGAGCGAGCCGTGGGGCGTGACGCTCTCCCGGTGAACGCCGGCGCGCCGGCGCCGCCGGCGGCGCCCGCGCTCGGCCGCAACGTGATCGCGCTCTCCGCGGTGAGCTTCTTCACCGACGTGTCGAGCGAGATGATCTACCCGCTCATCCCGGTCTTCCTCGCGACCACGCTCGGCGCGAGCGCGAGCGCCGTGGGCACGGTGGAGGGCGCGGCCGAGAGCACGGCGGCGCTGCTCAAGCTCGTGAGCGGCTGGATCTCCGACCGCGTGAAGCGGCGGAAGCCGCTCGTGGTGGCGGGCTACCTGCTCGCGACGGTGGTTCGCCCGCTGATCGGGTTCGCGCAGAGCGTGGCGCAGGTGATGGCGATCCGCGTCACCGACCGCGTGGGGAAGGGGATCCGCACGGCGCCGCGCGACGCGCTGATCGCGGACTCGGTGGACGCGTCGGTGCGCGGGCGCGCGTTCGGGTTCCATCGCGCCGCCGACCACGCCGGCGCGGTGGTGGGGCCGCTCATCGCCTTCGCCGTGCTGCGGTGGGAGGGGATCCCGCTGCGGCACGTCTTCCTCTGGGCGGCGGTGCCGGGCGCGATCGCCGTGCTCGTGCTCGTGATGGCGGTGCGCGAGACGCCGCGGCGCGACGACGACCGTCCGCAGGCGGTGCATCTCGAAGGAGGGCTCGGCGGCCGCTTCTGGGCGTTCATCGCCGTGGTGCTGCTCTTCACGCTCGGCAACTCGACGGACGCCTTCCTCCTGTTGCGCGCGTCGCAGCTCGGCGTGCCCGCGGCGTTGGCGCCGCTGCTCTGGGCGATGCTGCACGTGGTGAAGTCGCTCTCGAGCACGCCGGGGGGCGCGCTCTCGGACCGGATCGGCCGGAAGCCGCTCATCGTGGCCGGGTGGACGGTGTACGCCGCGGTGTACCTCCTCTTCGGGAGGGCGACGGAGGCGTGGCAGGCGTGGGCGCTCTTCGCGGCGTACGGGATCTATTTCGGGCTCACGGAGGGGGTCGAGAAGGCGCTCGTGACCGACCTCGTGCCGTCAGCGCGCCGCGGCGCCGCGTTCGGCTGGTACAACCTCGCGCTCGGCGTCGCGGCGCTCCCGGCGTCGGTGCTCTTCGGCGTGATCTGGGACCGCGCGGGCGCGCCGGTGGCCTTCGCCTTCGGCGCCGCGATGGCGGCCCTCGCCGCGGCGGGGCTCCTCTTCGTGCTCCCCGCTCAGCAGCAGCGCGCGCCCGGCCGCTCGTAGCGGGCGGCCTGGCGGTCGCGCACGAACTCGTCGCGCGACATCACCGGCTCGCCGGGATGCTTCGCGCGCCGGTGCGCGACGTAGCGCTCGTAATCCGGCGCCCCGAGGATGCGCCGGATCACGCGCGCGATGCGCCCCCCCGCCTCCCGCTCCGCGCCGTCCCGCGATGGCGGCCGGCCGGCGAGCGGGCTCATCGCTTCCCGATCGTCCCGTCGAAGAGTCCCATGATGCGGCGGTACTCATCGGTCCATGAACTCGGCCGCACGAAGCCGTGGTTCTCCACGGGGTACACGGCGAACTCCCAGTTCGTCTTCCCCAGCTCGATGAGCCGTTCGACGAGGCGCACGTCGTCCTGCACCTCCACGTTCGTGTCCACGAGGCCGTGCTCGATGAGCAGCGGTCCCTGCAATCCGTCCGCGAAGTAGATGGGGGACGAGATGCGGTAGGCGACGGAGTCCACCTCGGGGAGGCCGAGGATGCGCACCGTGTACCAGTGGTTGTAATGCGCCCAGTCGGTGACGGAGCGGAGCGCGGCGCCGGCGCCGAAGCGCTTCGGCTCGGTGAACATCGCCATGAGCGTCATGAATCCGCCGTAGCTGCCGCCGTACATCCCCACGCGCGTCGGCGGGATCCCGTACGTGGCCTCGAGCCACTTCGAGACGTCCACCTCGTCCTGCAGGTCGCGGCCGCCCATGTGGTGCCAGATGCCCACCCGCCAGTCGCGCCCGTAGCCGGCGGAGCCGCGGTAGTCCGCGTCCACCACCGTGTAGCCCTTCTTCGCGAGCAGCTGGTTGAACATGTACTCGCGGAAGTACGACGACCACCAGTTGTGCACGTTGTGCAGGTATCCGGCGCCGTGCACGAAGATCACCGCCGCGCCGTTCGGCTGCGCGCCCAGGTCCTTCGGGCGGTACACGCGCGCCGCGATCCGCTGCCCGTCGCTCGCCGGGATCCAGACGATCTCCGGCGCGATCCACTGGTGCGAGCGCCATTCGGCCGTGGGCGACGTCGTCAACTGCACGGCGCCCGCCCCCGGCGCGAGCTTCGACACGTAGAGCTCCGGCGGCTTGTTCGAGTAGGAGTACACGTCGGCGAAGGACTTCCCGTCGGGGGAGACTTCCACGTCGTGCTCCCCGACCGCCGTGGTGATCATCTCGCGCGCGCCGCCGCCGACCGGCATGCGGTAGAACTGGTGCTCGAAGGGGGATCGCTCGCTCGTGACCAGCCAGAACCACTTCCCGTCGTCGGACACGGACACGCTGAACACTTCCCACTTGCCGCTCGTGAGCTGCGTGCGGCCGGACCCGTCGGGGGCCACCGAGTAGAGATGCGCCCAGCCGTCCGCCTCGGACGCGAACCAGATGCGCTTGCCCCCCTCCGTCCAGCCCGCTTCGCCGAACGACGGCCCGTCCACCCAGCAGGTGTCGCGCAGGACATCGGCCGTGTGCAGGGCGCCGGAGTCGGCCGACACCGTCTCGAGCCAGCGCGCCTTCCAGTCCGCGGGGACGGCGACGACGAGCGCCTGCGTGCCGGCGTCGTTCCACCCCGCCACGCGCACCATCGCCGGCGCGTGCGTGCTGTCGCCGGGGATCACGCGCAGCCACTTCGCGGCGCCCGAGGGGATCGCGACGAGCGCGACGCGCGCACCGTCCTGTGCGTCGCCCACCTTCTCGCGCCCCTTGATGTCCTCCACGTAGCCGCTGCTCGTCACCCAGTTCGGCACGATCGTCCCCTTCGCCTTGTCCCCCGCGGGGATCGTGGTGACGACGATCGCCGCGCGCCCGCTCGGCGACACCGAGATCGATGCGACGCGCTCATCTTTGTCGAGCCAGACCGTCCTCGGCCACAGCGCCTCGCGCTCCTTCCTGTCGGCCTTCTGCATGGAGTCGGCGCGGAGCTTGTCGCGCACCGCCTGCAGGAGCGCGCGCTGCTGCGCCTCGAGCGCGCCGCGCTGCCCCTTCGCCGGCTCGGGCTCCTTCGGCTCGGGGCCCGGGCGGATGTCGGTGAGCTGCCGCTCCGTGCCGTCGGTGAGATCGATCGAGAAGGCGTTGCCGTCGCGCACGAAGAAGACGAGGCGCCCCGTCACGTCCCACGACGGGTCGCTCTCGCGCGCGAGCGTGGCGGTGAGGCGGCGCACCTTGAACGTGCGCTGGTCCACGAGGTAGATGTCGCCGTTGGACTCCACCGCGCGCCACCGCCGGTCGGGGGAGAGCGCGCCGTGCGCGATGAGCGGGCCGGCGCTGTCCATCTGCGCGATCGTGAGGCGCTCGGGCTTCGCCCCCGCGACGGGGCGCACGCGGAAGGGACGGTCGGGCTCGCGCCAGTCCGTGCCCGGCTCCGCCCAGGAGAAGTAGAGCCACTGCCCGTCGGCGGACCACCGCACGCGCTGCGGCGGGCGCCCGACGATCTCGGGGCCGCGCATGATCGACGGGATGTCGAAGGGGAAGGTGTCGGGCGCGGGCTGCTGCGCGGCCGCGGAGGCGGCGGCGAGGAGCAGGGCGGGGAGGAGGGAGGATCGCATGGTCGGCACGGCGGCGGAGGGCGAGGAGGGGTGAGGGCGTTGGCGGAGCGGGGCGGCGGCGATCGCGGATCTCGGCGGGGCGGTCATCCGCCCTCCACGAACGCCGAACGCGGCTGGTACGGCACTTCGCTCGACTCGATCGTACCGCGCCGCAGGGCGCGCCGCCACTCCAGCAGGCTGGCGGCGAGGATCACCAGGAAGGACGCCATGAAGAAGAGCGCGACCACCGCGTCGAGCCGGTCGTTGAAGATCATCCGCCCCGCGTTCGGCAGGCCGGGCGTCGCCGCCAGCTTCCGCGCGTGCGCGAGGAAGCCGAGGGCGGGGTCGGGGGAGAAGACCTTCTGCCAGCCCGCGGTGAGCGTGACGGCGGTGAGCCATGCGAGCGGGAGGAGGGTGACCCACGCGTAGCGCGCCTTCCCCCCCTTCACGATCACGGTGGTGCCCACGCAGAGGGCGACGGCGGCGAGCAGCTGGTTCGAGATCCCGAAGAGCGGCCAGAGCGAGTTGATCCCGCCCAGCGGATCGGTCACCCCCTGGTAGAGGAAGTGCCCCCACATCGCGACGAAGATCGCGCTCGAGAGCACCATCGCGGGATACCACTTCGGCCGCCCGAAGTCGGGCCAAATGTGCTTGCCGAGGTCCTGCAGCATGAAGCGCCCGACGCGCGTGCCGGCGTCGAGCGTGGTGAGGATGAAGAGCGCCTCGAACATGATCGCGAAATGGTACCAGAGCGCCATCGCCGCGTCGCCGCCAAGGGCGCTCGCGAAGAGGCTCGCCATCCCCACCGCGAGGCTCGGCGCGCCGCCGGTGCGTGAGAGCAGCGTCTGCTCCTGCATCTTCGCCGTGAGCGCCTGGAAGGCGGCGGGGTCGAGGGTGAAGCCCCAGCCGGCGATCGCGTGCGCCGCGCTCTCCGCCGTCGTGCCGAGCACGCCGGCGGGCGCGTTGATCGCGAAGTACGTCCCCGGGGTGAGCACGCACGCGGCGATGAGCGCCATGATCGCCACGAGCGACTCGGTGAGCATCCCGCCGTAGCCCACCAGCCGCGCGTCGGTCTCCCGGTCGATCAGCCGCGGCGTGGTACCGCTCGCGATCAGCGCATGGAAACCGGAGATCGCCCCGCACGCGATCGTGATGAACACGAAGGGGAAGACCTTCCCGGCGAAGATCGGCCCCGTGCCGTCCACGAAGCGCGTCACCGCGGGCATCTGCATCGGCGGGAGCACGAGGAGGATGCCCACCGCGAGGGCGACCACCACGGCGATCTTGACGAACGCGCTCAGGTAGTCGCGCGGCGCGAGGAGCAGCCACACCGGCAGCACGCTCGCCAGGAAGCTGTACGCCATGACGAGGAAGGTGAGCGTGACGCCCGAGAGCGTGAACGCGGGGGCGAGGTCGGGGCGCTGCGCCACCCACCGGCCGGCGAAGAGCGCGAGCACGAGCAGCGCGATCCCGATCGCCGTCGCCTCGAGCACGCGCCCGGGGCGCAGCCAGCGGAGGTGGATCCCCATCACGATGGCGATCGGGATGGTGAGCCCGATCGTCACCACCCCCCACGGGCTCTGCTTGAGCGCGTTCACCGCCACGAGCGCGAGCACCGCGAGCAGCACCACCATGATGCCGAGCACGGCCACGAGCGCGGTGAAGCCGGCCACCGGGCCGAGCTCGTCCTTCGCCATCTGGCCGAGCGTGCGCCCGTCGCGCCGCAGGCTCGCGCAGAGGATCACGAAGTCCTGCACCGCGCCGCCGAGCACGACGCCCAGGATGATCCAGAGCGCGCCGGGGAGGAACCCGAACTGCGCGGCGAGCGTGGGCCCCACGAGGGGGCCGGGTCCCGCGATCGCCGCGAAGTGGTGGCCGAAGACGATCCACTTGTTCGTCGGCACGAAGTCGCGCCCATCGTCCAGGCGCACCGCCGGCGTCGCGCGCGTCGGGTCGAGCGCGAAGATCCGCGCCGCGATGAACTTCGAGTAGAAGCGATAGCCGGCCGCGTACACGCAGAGCGCGGCCACCAGCAGCCACGCGGCGTTCACCGTCTCGCCGCGGCGGAGCGCGACGCTCGCGAACGCGCCCGCGCCGAGCGCGGCCACGGCCACCCAGGTCACCACGGTCAGGGCGCGGCGCATGGCGGCGAATCTGCCGCCGGGCCGGGCGTCCGCAAGGGCGCGCCGCGACTGGTCGCCCCACCGCCCCCCCGCTAGCTTTCGCGCAGCCCTTCCGGACAACCCCGTGAAAGCTCCCGCCCTCGCCGTCCTCGCGCTCGCCGCGCTCGCCCTCCCGGCGCGCGCGCAGCAGAAGCCGGAATCGACCGCCGTCGCGGCCCACGCGCCGCTCGCCCCCTTCGCGGGGCGCAAGCTCGTGGTGCTCCCCGCCGGCTACCTGCTCGCCGGCGATTCGATGGGCTGGAGCGCGCAGATCCAGGACCCGCAGCAGTACCTCAAGGACTTCGACGCGGAGCTCGAGTTCGCGCTCAAGGACCGCCACCTCGGCAAGGCGTGGGTGATGTCGAGCAAGCTGCAAGGCGAGTACCGCCGCAATGAGGACTACATGGCGGACCCCTACCAGCTCGCCGGCGAGTTCCTCCGCTATCCGGGGCCGACGAAGCCGATCGAATTCCTCCCCGACCCGTTCGCCGGCCAGATCCGGTCGATCCTGTCGATCAACGACAAGGCGGAGTACGTGCTCTACCCGATCGAGATCCGCTTCATCCCCACCCCCGGCGGGAAGGGGGGCGTGGCGGCGCTGCGGGCGGGCGTGTTCGACCCGCGCCGCAACAAGACCGACTGGATGGGCGACGTCTACAGCGAGCCCGAGACGACGTTCTCGCCGGCGCTGCTCACGAGCCTCGCCGAGCACCTCGCGGACCTCTTCGCGACGCCCTGACCCCTTCGCCACGCGCATGGCCATCGACGCGACGCTGATCCCGGGTGACGGGATCGGCCCCGAGATCACCGACGCCACCCTCCGCGTGCTCGACGCCGCCGGGGCCGAGATCGCCTGGGACGAGCAGCTCGCCGGCATGGGCGCCGTCACCGCGTGCGGCACGCCGATCCCCGACGACACGCTCGCCTCCATCCAGCGCACGAAGCTCGCGCTCAAGGGGCCGCTCGAGACGCCCGTCGGCGGCGGCTACCGGAGCGTGAACGTGGAGCTCCGCCGGAGATTCGACCTCTACGCGAACGTGCGCCCGGCGAAGACGATCATCCCCGGCGGCCGCTTCGACCACGTGGACATCGTGCTCGTGCGCGAGAACACGGAGGGGCTCTACAGCGGCGTCGAGCACTTCGTGCGCATCGGCGCCGACGAGCGCGCGGCCGCGGAGTCCGTCGCCATCATCACGCGCCAGGGCTCCGAGCGCGTCGTGCGCTACGCCTTCGAGTACGCCCTCCGCTACGGGCGGAAGAAGGTCACCGTCGTGCACAAGGCGAACATCCTCAAGCTCTCGCAGGGGCTCTTCCTCGACACCGCGCGCGCCGTGGCGAAGGAGTACGCGGGGCGCGTGGCCTGCGACGAGCGGATCGTCGACGCGGCCGCGATGCAGCTGGTGATGCGCCCCGAGTCGTTCGACGTGATCGTCACGACGAACCTCTTCGGCGACATCCTCTCCGACCAGATCTCGGGGCTCGTGGGCGGGCTCGGCCTCGCGCCGGGGGCGAACATCGGCGAGCGCGCCGCGATCTTCGAGGCGGTGCACGGCACCGCCCCCGACATCGCGGGGCAGGGGGCCGCGAACCCCGGCGCCCTCCTCCTCGCCGCCTGCCTCATGCTCGACTACGTGGGCGACGGCGCGCGCGCCGCGCGCATCCGCGCGGCCTTCGAGGCCGTCGTCCGCGAGAAGCGCCAGGTCACGCGCGACCTCGGCGGCACCGCCACCACCTCCCAGTTCGCGGACGCCGTCATCCAGCGACTGGCGTGATCTCGGTCCTGCACGTCTCCGACCTGCACTTCGGGAAGCCCAGCGTCCCGGAGGCGGTGGCGGCGATCGAGCAGCTGATCGGCGCCGGCCGCTACGACGTCGTGGCGCTGAGCGGCGACGTGAGCCAGCGCGCCCGGGCGCACGAGCTCGCGCGCGGCCGCGCCTTCCTCGCGCTCGCCGCCGCGCACGCGCGCACGATCGTCGTCCCCGGGAACCACGACGTGAAGTGGTGGCGCGACCCGCTCGGGCTGGGCTCCACCCGCGCGCAGTTCGCCGCCTACCGCGCGTACATCTCGCACGACCTCGAGCCGGTGCTGCGCGTGCCGGAGGGCACCTTCGTGGGGCTCAACACCGCGCACGGCGTGCGCCCGCACACGCTCACCTGGAACCCGCGCGACATCGGCGTCGTGGGCGACCTGCGCCGCTCGCAGATCGAGCGCGCCCGCGCGGTGTTCGAGACCGCCCCCGCGGGCGAC
>DATKOH010000028.1:0-5168 GCA_035524735.1 Gemmatimonadaceae bacterium | reverse complement strand
GCCGCGAAGGCGACAGCGAGGGTGACGAGTCCCGTGCGGTGCAGATAGAAGGGCTGCACCGCCACGTTGTACAGCCGCTGCACGGCGAGTCCCGTCTCCTCGCGCACCTCGCGGATCGCGGCGTCCTCGGGGCGCTCGTCGGGCTCCACGAAGCCGTGCACCGCTTCCCACGCGCCGGTGCAGCGCGTGCCCGCGGCGCGCCGGAGGGTGAGCAGCTCCCACGCGCCCGCCGCGCGCCGCAGCACGTAGGCATCCACCGTGGCGACGCGCGCGTCGGTCATCTCAGAACGTCCTGGACCAGGTGACCGCGAGCCCGTTCTTCGTGGGCACGGCCGACGATGGGAGGAGCCACTGGTCGAGCTTGTTCCCCGGATGCGCGCGGTGCCAGCGCGTGACGACGAGCCCGCTGATCGTGCCCACGCCGGCGCCGGCGATCACGTCGCTCGTCCAGTGCGCGTTGGAGTAGATGCGCGCCATCCCCACGGCGACCGCGCTGCCGTAGGTGAGCGTGGCCACCCACCAGGTCTGCTTCGGCCAGTAGTAGTGCACCTCGTCGGTGACCGAGGCGGCGAAGGCGAAGGCGGCGGTGGTGTGCCCCGACGGCATGGAGCTCATCGAGTCGTTCCCGAAGCCCGCGCCGAACACGTAGTAGTGCGAGTCGTGGATGTCGACGTACGGGCGCTGCCGCCCGATCACCCCCTTGAGCACCGCGGTGGCCGCGCCGCTGAGCACGATCGCCTCCGTGGCGCGCAGCCCGATCTCCGACCAGGGGCGCGAGCCGGCGAGCCGCGCGACGCCGTACGTGCCCAGCGACGCGATGAGCACGCCGTAGCCGCCGTACGCGTTGAAGAACTTCACGGTGCTGGTGTTCGCGCCGCTCTGCACGGAAGGCGATTGCGCCCAGGCGGCGACCTTCTCGTCCGCGGGCATGACCGCGATGGTGGCCACGACGAAGCCCGCGGAGAGCCAGCTGTCGGTGGCGGTCCAGGTGCTGCGCGGGGGCGCCGTGGCCGTGTCGGGCGCGGGCGCCGCGGATTGCGCCGCGGCCGCCGGCGCCGCGAGCAGGCACGCGATGAGGACGGCCGCCGCTCTTCTCATAGGATGCTCCACAGGTCGTGCGCGAGATCGACGCCGAAGAACCACGTGCCGTCGCGCAGGCCGCGCGCGGCGTCCAGGCGCAGGAGGTCGAAGAAGAAGCTCGCGCCCACACCGAGGGAAGGATACCACCCCTCCGCGGGCTGCGCGAAGCTCGCGCTCCCGTCCACGTACACGACGTGCGCGTACGGCGCCAAAGTGAACGACGCCGGCGTGCGTCCGTAGGCGCCGATCGGCACGCGGAAGAAGGGGAGCGGCACCCGCCACTCGACGCGCTGACTCCCGCCGAGCGCCGCGGCGAACTGGTGGAAGCCGTAGCCGGGCCCGGTGATCGGCCCGCCGAGCAGCACCTGGTCCTGCGCCGGCGCGCCGTCGGTGACGGCGCCGATCGTCGTGCGCAGCACGAGGTGCTGGCGCCCGATCGCCTGGTCGACGCTCACGGCGGCGAAGGCGCGCCCCCAGCGGGCGAGGGCGCCGGTGTTCGCGCTGTCGCGGTGCACGAGCCAGCCGCCGGAGACCGACAGCTCGGCGCGCACGTCGCTCGACGGGCCCGTGACCCAGTCGCGGTCGGCGCGCAGCACGAGATGCCATTCGTCGAGCGTCCACGCGGGGAGGGTGGGCCCGTAGGCGAAGCGGAAGGAGGTGGCGTGCACCTCCAGCGGGCGCTGCGCCTCGTACGAGCCGGTGAGCGCCACGCGCACGCCGGCGAACGTGCCGAGCCCGGCGCGCAGCCCGGCGGCGGACACCGCGTACGGGTCGGTGAAGTCGCTGCCGTACTCCTGCGCGGCGAGGCTGTTCACGACGAGCGAGCGCTCCTGCACGTCGCCCGCCTCGCGGTAGGCGTACTCCGCGAAGGGGGCGAGCGAGATCGCGCCGGGGCGCCAGTCGAGGGCGAGCCGCGCCTTGGCGCGCTGGTCGGCGAAGCCGTAGCGCGCGAGGAGGTCGACGTCGAGCGACGGCGTCGCGTGCCACGCGCCGCCGGCGCCGAGCGCGATCCCTTCCACGCGGTTCACGCGCACGAAGTCGGAGACGCGGCGCGTGTAGAGGGAGGCACCGGTGCGCGGGGCGAGCGCCCTCGACGCGACGCGCTCGCGCACCTCCTCCTGCACCCGCGCGACGTCGGCGTCGGTGGCGACGCGCGCCTCCTCGGGGAGCGAGTCGAGCACGTTCCCCTTCCACGGGTACTGCGCCCGCACGTTCGGCGGCGCCATCACGATCTCGGGGCCGGTGAAGAACGGCACCGGCATCGTCGCGTTCACGGTGTAGCAGCAGATCTCCCACCGGCCGCGGATGATCCCGCGCGCGGGGAAGTCCATCCACGTGCCGCGGCGCCGGATCTCCACCTCCTGGCGGAAGGGGAGCCAGAAGCGCCCCTCGACGAGCGCGTTCTCGAGCACGATCGAGATGTCCTCGAGCTGCGCGTCGAGGTACGCGGCGCGCGTGAAGCTGAAGTTCATCCGCACCACCTGCGCCGTGGCGGTGTCGAGGTACACGGCGCCCACCACGCGCGGCTGCGACGGGTCCTTCGGGCGCAGCTGCACCTCGAAGACGTCCACCCGCCGCTCGCCGAGCCGGATGCGGAGCGAGTCGGTGATCGCGAAGTCGTAGTCGGCGAGACCGGCGGCGGAGAGGGGATGCGGGACGTCCTTCACCTCGTCCCCTTCCCCGATGCGGATGACGCTCGGGTAGTTGTTCTGGACCACGCCGAGGTGGTCCATGTGGTAGCGGATGTCGGTGGGGAGGAGGAGCGTGTCGCGGCGCCCGATGATCACCTGCTTGCTGAGCGCGGGCGCGCGCCAGTACACTTCCACCGCGAGCTGGTCGGTGCGCAGGATCTTGGGCGGCGTGCGGAGCCCTTCGCCGACCTGTCCCAGGAAGGTGACGTAGCCGTTGGCGGTGGCGGTGTAGGAGGCGAGCGCGGGATCGGCGATCTGCGCCGCGCGGCGCGCGGTGGCGCGCTCGACGAGGGCCCGGGTGCGCGCGTCGTTCCAGGACTGCGCGGGCGCCCCGCGCGCGGCCGCCGCCAGCGCGCACGTCATCACGACCGTGATCGCGGCGCAGCGCGCCGCGGAGGCGCCTCTCATGGCAGTGGAATGTCGCGGCGGGGATGGGACGCGGCAAGCGCGGGCCGCATGAGCTTCGACCGCTTCGCCGCGCTCGCGGCGCGCGGCGGGCTCGTGCCCGTCTGGCGCGACTGCCTCCTCGACGCCGACACCCCCGTGTCCGCCTTCGCGAAGCTCCGCCGCGCCCCCTTCGCCTTCCTCCTCGAGAGCGCGCCCGCGGGCGGCGAGACCTGGGCGCGCTACACCTTCATGGGCACGGAGCCGCGCGCCGCGTGGCGGCTGAAGGACGGCACGGTGGAGGACTGGACCGCGGCGGCCGGGTGGCACGGCGCGCGCACCCCCGCCGACCCGCTGGAGGACCTGCGCGCGCTGGTCACGGCGCACGCGCCCGCGGACGCGCCGGAGCTCGGCGCCTTCTGGGGGGGCGCGGTGGGCTTCTTCTCGTACGACGTGGCGCGCCTCATCGAGCGGCTGCCGCACGCGCCGCCGCGCGCGATCGACGCCCCCGATGCGCTCTTCCTGTTCACGCGCGCGGTGGTGATCATCGACAACCTGCGCGCGCAGGCGCGCGTGGTGGTGGGGGTGCCGGTGCCCGCGGGGGCGGCGCGCGCGGAGCTCGCGCGGCTGCACGGCGAGGCCGAGCGGGAGATCGACGCGGTGATCGCGCGCCTGCGCGCGCCGCTGCCGCTCGCGCCGCTCGACCTCGATCCCGCCGCGGCCCCCGCGAGCGGACGCTCGAGCATCGCGCGCGCCGACTTCGAGCGCGGCGTGGCGCGCATCCAGGCGCACATCGCCGCGGGAGACTGCTTCCAGGCGCTCCTCGCGCGGCGGATCGCGGTGCCGCTCGACTTCGATCCCGCGGCCCTCTACCGCGCGCTGCGCGCGCTGAACCCGAGCCCGTACATGTACCACCTGGTGCTCGACGGGCTCGAGCTGGTGGGGAGCTCGCCCGAGCTCCTCGTGCGCGTGGCCGACGGGCGCGTGACGGTGCGCCCGATCGCCGGCACGCGCCCGCGCGGACGCACGCCGGAGGAGGACGCCGCGCTGCGCGCGGAGCTCCTCGCCGACGAGAAGGAGCGCGCCGAGCACGCGATGCTCGTGGACCTCGGCCGCAACGACGTCGGCCGCGTGGCCGAGTACGGCAGCGTGCGCGTGACCGACCTGTTCGCCGTGGAGCGCTACAGTCACGTGCTGCACCTCGTGAGCCAGGTGGAGGGGACGCTGCGGCCGGGGCTCGGCGCGCTCGACGCGTTCCGCGCGGCCTTCCCGGCGGGGACGATGACCGGCGCGCCGAAGGTGCGCGCGATGGAGATCATCGACGCGCTCGAGCCGGAGCGCCGCGGGCCGTACGCGGGGGCGGTGGGCTATCTCGCCGCGGGAGACCGGCGCATGGACCTCGCGATCACGATCCGCACCTGCGTGATCGCCGGGGGGGAGGCGCACGTGCAGGCGGGCGCGGGGATCGTGGCGGACTCCGTGCCGGCCAAGGAATGGGAGGAGACGGAGAACAAGGCGCGCGCGCTGCTCACGGCGATCGCGCAGGTGCGCGGGCGGGCGGCGCGCTAGGCAGGGCGCGCCGGCCGCGCCATATTCTCAGGATGCCCTTCAAGCTCCTCAACGACGCGACCGGCCAGGCGTACGAGCTCTCCCCGGGGCAGACGCTCGTGCTCGGCCGCGCCTCGTCGAGCGACGTCCCGGTGTTCGACCCGACGATCTCGCGGCGGCACGCCGAGCTGACGGCGACGGCGACGACGGCGCACGTGAAGGACCTGGGTTCGAGCAACGGCACCTTCGTGAACGGCGCGCAGGTGACGGAGTCGGACGTGAGCGACGGCGACGTCGTGATGTTCGGCAAGGTCCCCTTCCGCCTGGCGTTCATCGAGGCGGCGCCGCCGGCGCCGCCGGCGCCGCGGATGTCGGGAGCGGTGGCGGCGCCGGGGGATGCGCCCGCGCCGCGGCCGAGCTCCACGATCCTCCGCGAGCTGGCGGTGGCGAAGGGGAGCGGCCCGC
>DATKOH010000027.1:0-11960 GCA_035524735.1 Gemmatimonadaceae bacterium | reverse complement strand
CGTGGGTGGCGCGCGCGCGTGCTGCGGGGGCGAAGGTGGTGGACCTCTCCGCGGACCTCCGTCCGGGCGCGGCGGCGGCGCCTGGGGCGCGTGCGGCGGGGGCGGTGCCGTACGGGCTCACGGAGATCGCGCGTCCCGCGCTGCGGAACGCGGCCGTGGTGGCGAATCCCGGGTGCTACGCGACCGCGGCGCTGCTGTCGCTGGCGCCGCTGGCGCAGCGGGGACTCATCGCGCCGGGCGGGACGATCACCATCAACGCGGCGAGCGGGGTGACCGGCGCGGGCTTCACGCCGAGGGCCGACCTCCTGTTCGCGGAGGTGGCGGAGGATTTCCGCGCGTACGCGCTGGGGAACGGCCACCGGCACGTGGCGGAGATGCGCGCGGTGATCGCGTCGATGGGCGCGGATGCCGATCTGGTGTTCACGCCGCATCTGCTGCCGGTGGCGCGCGGCATCCTCGCCACGATCACCGTGCCGGTGACGGCGCTGCCCGGGGATGTGCTCGCGCCGTGGCGGGAGCAGTACGCCGGCGAGCGGTTCATCGAGATCGCCGAGGAGGCGCCGGCGCTGCGGGACGTCGTGCGCCGGAACGTGCTCCGGCTCACGGCGCGTCCGGTGGCCGGCGTACGGCAGCCGATGCTGCAGGTGGTCGCGGCGATCGACAACCTCGTGAAGGGCGCGGCGGGGCAGGCGATGCAGAACGCGAACCTCGCGCTGGGGCTCGACGAGAGCCTGGGGCTGCCGTCGTGATGCGCGTGCTCAAGGTGGGGGGGCGGGCGCAGGAGGATGCGCGGCTCGCGGGCGCGATCGCGGAGGCGTGGCGGGGCGCGCCGGGGACGCTGTGCGTGGTGCACGGCGGTGGGGAGGCGGTGTCGGCGCTCCAGCGCGCGCTGGGCGGGGAGCCGCGGTTCGTCGACGGGCGTCGCGTGACGACCGAATCCGACGTGGAGCTGGTGCGCATGGCGTTGTCGGGCACGGCGAACAAGCGACTCGTCTCGGCGCTCCTGTCGTGCGGCGTCGCGGCGGTGGGCGTGTCGGGGGAGGATGGTGGGCTCCTCGGGGCGCGCGTGGCGGATGGCGGGGCGCTCGGGCGGGTAGGGACGCCGGAACGCGTGGATGCGCGTCTGGTGCGGCAGCTGCTCGCGGGGGGATTCCTGCCGGTGGTCTCGCCGGTGGGGCGGGACGTCGACCACGCGATGGGCGCGCCGCTCAACGTGAACGGCGACGATGCGGCGGCGGCGCTGGCGGCGGCGCTCGGCGCGAGCGAATTGCTGCTGGTGAGCGACGTGGAGGGGGTGCTGCTCGACGGCACGACGGCGGCGGAGATGGATGACGCGGACGCGCGGCGGGCGATCGCCGGCGGGACCGCGACCGGCGGCATGGTGGTGAAGCTGGAGGCCGCGATGCGTGCGCTGCGATCGGGCGTGCCGTGCGTGCGGATCGGGAGCGGCGCCATGCTGCACGACGATGCGGCGGGGACCGCCGTGCGCGCGGCACGGGCGGCGGCGTGAGCGCGCTGCCCGTGATCGACATGGGCACCACCGCGTCCGCGCCGGTGGCCGCCGTGGAGCCGCTGCTCGGCGTCTACAAGCGGCCGCCGCTGGAGTTCGTGCGGGGCGAGGGGGTGGAGCTCTTCGACCGCGCGGGGACGGCCTACCTGGACTTCACGAGCGGGATCGGCGTGAACGCGCTGGGTTACGGCGACGCGGGGATCGCCGCGGCGATGCGCGCCGCGGCGGAGGCGGGGATCGTGCACGCGTCGAACCTCTTCCACACGGCGCCGGCGCGCGCGCTCGCGGAGGCGCTGGTGGCGCGGTCGTTCGCGTCGAGCGTGTTCTTCTGCAATTCCGGCGCGGAGGCGAACGAAGGGGCGTTCAAGTTCGCGCGGCGGTGGGCTCGCGCGCAGTACGGGGAGCGGCGGCACGGGATCGTGGCGCTGCGGGGCGGGTTCCACGGGCGGCTCTTCGGGACGCTCGCGGCGACGGACCGCCCCGAGTACCGCGCGCCGTTCCTGCCGCTCGCGGGGGGCATCTCGATCGTGGAGCGCGACCTCGACGCGGTGGCGCAGGCGCTCGACGACGACTCGACGGCGGCGGTGGTGGCCGAGCCGGTGCAGGGGGAGGGGGGCGTGCGCGTGCTGGACCCCTCGTTCCTCGCGGAGCTGCGCGCGCTCACGCGCGAGCGGGGGGTGGCGCTGATCCTCGATGAGGTGCAGTGCGGCCTCGGCCGCACCGGGATGCTGTTCGCGCACGAGCGCGCCGGGATCGAGCCGGACGTGATGACGCTGGCGAAGCCGCTGGCGGGGGGGCTGCCGATGGGCGCGGTCCTGATGAGCGAGCCCGTGGCGCGGACGCTGAAGCCCGGCGACCACGGTTCGACGTTCGGGGGCGGGCCCGTGGTGGCGGCGGTGGCGCTGCACGTGCTGGAGCGGCTGTCGGATCCGGCGCTGCTCGCACGGGTGGGCGCCGATGGCGAGTGGATGGGAGAGACGCTGCGCGCGATGGCCGCGCGCACGGGGCGGATCCGCGCGGTGCGCGGGGTGGGGCTGATGTGGGGGATCGATGTGATGGACCCGGCACCGGAGATCATCGCGCGGGCGCGGGAGCGGGAACGGCTGCTGCTGTGCAGCGCCGGCGATCACACGATCCGCCTGTTGCCGCCGCTGGTGGCGTCGCGGGCGGACCTGGCGCGCGGGCTCGCGCGGCTGGAGGGGGTACTGTCATGAGTCAGGGCGTGACGTTCCGCGCGGCGGAGCCGCGCGACATCGACGGCATCGTGCAGCTGATCAACGGATTCGCGGCGGAGCGGGTGATGCTCCCGCGGACGCCGGAGTCGGTGGCGCTCGCGCTGCACGACTTCATCGTCGCGGCGGATGCGCACGGGGGGGTCGTGGCGTGCGGATCGCTGAAGGAGTACTCGCCGTCGCTGGCGGAGGTCGCGTCGCTGGCGGTGGCGCGCACGGCGCATGCGCAGGGGCTGGGGCGCCAGATCGTGACGCGCCTCGAATCGCTGGCGCGGCGGCGCGGGATCGCGGAACTGTTCGCGCTGACGCTGACGCCGGGCTTCTTCGAGGCGACGGGCTACGTGGTGACGGACCGGAAGCGCTATCCGGAGAAGGTGCGGCGGGACTGCGCGAAGTGCGAACGGCGGTTCGCGTGCGCGGAGGTGTGCGTGAGCCGGCTGCTGAGCGCGGAGGCGCTCGCGGCGTAGCCCTGGGGGAGCGCCGGAGCGGGCAGCGGTGGATTACGGCGGGGCGGGGCCAATCGTCCTCTCCCTTGACGCGCGCGGCCGGGCGGCCGGCGCGTCCGGCGCGACTGCCGCCACTCCGCCCGGCCCCTGGAGGTCTTGGACATGAAGCGTTCCGTGTTGGGCCTGATGCTCGCGTGCGCGGCGGCGATGCCGGCCGCGGCGCAGGGCGTGCACCTCGGCATCACCGGCGGCTGGTACATCCCCTACGGCACGGTGAAGGACTACGCCACGAACGGCTGGGATGGCGGTCTGACGCTGGCGATCGGCGCGCCGATGGTGCCGGTGACCTTCCGCATCGACGGGATGTACGGCACGATGCCCGGGAAGACCGTGACGGTGGGTCCCGAGACGGTCAAGGCCGACTTCACGACGTGGAGCCTCACCGGCAATCTCGTCTGGACGATCATCGGGAAGACGCTGCCGACGAAGTTCTACCTCATCGGCGGCATCGGCTACTACAACGTGCAGCAGAAGTACACGACCTCGGCGGCGATCCCGATCCCGACGGTGAACACGCCGGCGTTCGGGTACAACGCGGGGCTCGGCTTCCGGTTCACGAAGATCTTCATCGAGGCGCGGTGGACGAACATCGACGGCGGTCTCGACCTGACGGGGCTCACGGCGGGCGGCGGCACGAAGTCGCTGCAGGTGGTGCCCGTGAACGTGGGGATCATCTTCTGATCGCCGCGTCAAGTCACTGACGGCACGACCGACGGCCCCGCCACCCGGCGGGGCCGTTTCATTCCAGCGACGAGCGCATCTGGCAGGGGAGGCGCGGGGGGTGAACATTTCCCCACCCCCATCGGAGCCGCGCATGAGCCCCACCCGCGCACGACAGCGCCACCTCGCGGCCGCGATGCTGTTCGCCGCCGCGGCTCCCCTCACGGCGGCGCCGGCGCAGGGATCGGCCGCGGAGGACACCATCGCGGCGCGCCGCGTGTTCGAGGGGAACGTGGATGCGATCCACACGCGCGACCGCGACCGCTACCTCTCGTACTACCTGCAGACCGAGGATCTCTCGCGGAACGGGCCGGGCGGCCTCGAGCGCGGGTACAAGGACTGGTCGGCGCGGCGGGACACGACGTGGCCGGACACCCTCGTGGCGCGCGACCTGCGCATGGTGCGGATCGCGCCCGGCGTCGTATACGGCACGTACCACTACCGCGTGACGCAGGGGGGCGTGACGTCGGAGGGGATCTCGGAGCGGGTCTTCGTCAAGACGGCGCAGGGGTGGAAGATCGCGGTGAGCACGGCGTTCGGGCTGAGCGCGGGGGCGGCGCCGCCGCCGATCGCGATCGTCGGCGCCACGCTGGTGAATCCGGGGCGCGCCGCGGTGCCCGATGCGGTGGTGATCGTGCGCGGCGGGCGGATCGCCTGCGCGGGCGCGCGTGGCGCGTGCGCGGTGCCGGCGAACATGGAGGTGGTGGACGCCCACGGCGCCTACGTGGGGCCGGGGCTGATCGACGCGCACGTGCACTACTCCCAGACCGGATGGGTGGATGGGCGCCCGGACGCGCTCGACCTCCGCGCCCGGTACCCGTATGACTCGGTGGCGGCGTTCCTGCACGAGCATCCCGCGCGCTTCGACCGGGCGTACCTCTGTTCCGGGGTGACGAGCGTGTACGACGTGGGCGGCTATCCGTGGACGATGCCGATGGCGCGCGCGCACGAACAGGCGCTCGATGCGCCGCGGATGGAGGCGGCGGGGCCGCTCCTCTCCACGCGCGACGCGTGGGTGAACACCGCGGTGGAGCGCCAGTTCATCTACATGCGCGACGATTCCACGGTGCGCGCCGCGGTGCGGGCGCTGGCGCGCGATGGGGCGCACGCCATCAAGGTGTGGTACCTCGCGGTGCCGGACTCCGAGCGCGCCGCGATGCGGGAGCGGCTGGTGGTCGCCGGGGACGAGGCGAAGCGCGCGGGGATCCCGCTCATCGTGCACGCGACCGAGCTGGCGCAGGCGAAGGAGGCGCTCCGCGCGGGCGCCACGCTCCTCGTGCACAGCGTGGCGCCGGAGGACATCGATGACGAATTCATCGCGCTCGCGAAGGCGAACCATGCGATCGACATCCCGACGCTCACCGTACTCGAGGGCTACGCGGACGTGTACCTGGGGCGGTCGCCAGGGGCGCGGTATCCGCTCGACTGCGTGGACGGCGTGACGCGAGCGCACCTGGAGGCCGCGCTGCCGGATTCGCTGCGGGCCGCGCGGGCGGCGTCGCTCGCCTCGGGGCGGATCGACCGCATCATGGCCGGGACCGAGCGGAACATCCGGCGGATGCGCGCGGCGGGGATCCCGATCGCGATGGGCACGGATGCGGGGAACCCGGGGACCGCGCCGGGGCCCAGCGTGTACCGGGAGATGGAGGCGATCCAGCACGCCGGCGTGCCGGCCGCGGAAGTGTTCGCGTCGGCGACGATCGTGGCGGCGCAGGCGATGGGGCGCGGGAGCGACCTCGGGATGCTGGATGCCGGCCGCCTCGCCGACCTGGTGGTGTGGGACGCCGACCCGA
The DNA here is from genome assembly GCA_035524735.1 of Gemmatimonadaceae bacterium. Classification (GTDB taxonomy): domain Bacteria; phylum Gemmatimonadota; class Gemmatimonadetes; order Gemmatimonadales; family Gemmatimonadaceae; genus DATKOH01. The sequence continues at coordinate 6,199 of DATKOH010000027.1, read as the reverse complement.
CCGCGGACATCGCGAACGCGCGGCGGGTGCGGCTCGTAATGAAGGGCGGCGCGCTGTACGGGCGCGCCGAGCTCCTGCCGAAGCCGGACCGTTGACCATCAACTCGAACCGGGATCCCCACCGCATGCGCCGTCTGCCGACCATCCTGACCAGCGCCGCGCTGTTCGCGCTGCCCATCGCCGCTCAGGGGAGCGTACGCCCGTTGCCGCCGGCGAAGCAGGCGCCGACGCTGGTGGTGTTCATCACCGTCGACCAGATGCGGCCGGACTACCTCGACCGCTTCGCGCCGCAGCTCACGGGCGGGCTCGGGCGGCTGCTGCGCGGCGGCGCGGTGTTCACGAACGCGATGCTCGACTACGCCACGACCGAGACCGCGCCCGGGCACGCGACGGGGATGTCGGGGCGCTTCCCGCGAAGCACCGGGATCGTGAGCAACTCGATGGGCGTGTACGACCCGCAGGCGCCGGTGCTCGGGGATGCGCGCGCGTTCGCGTCGCCCTTCCGCTTCCGCGGCGGGACGCTCACCGACTGGCTGCGGATGAAGGATCCGCGCACGCGCGCGCTGTCGGTATCGCGGAAGGACCGCGGCGCGATCCTGCCGCTCGGGCGCTCGCACCAGGATGTGTACTGGTACGACCCGCCGACCGGCACGTTCACGACGAGCACCTATTACGCCGCGGCGCTCCCCGCGTGGCTGGACGCCTTCAACGCGCGGCGGCTGCCGGCGCAGCAGGCGGGGCACCGGTGGACGCTGTTGCTGCCCGACTCCGCCTACGCCGAGCCCGACAGCGTGGTGTACGAGAACTTCGGGAACGATTTCACCTTCCCGCACGCGCTGCCGGCGGACAGCGCGGCCGCGGCGCGCGCGCTGCCGGACATGCCGTACATGGATGAGCTCACGCTGCAGGTGGCGCTCACCGGCGTGAAGCAGCTCAACCTCGGCACGGGCACGTGGACGGACGTGGTGGCGGTGTCGCTCTCGACCACGGACGCGGTGGGACACCGCTATGGGCCGCAGTCGCGCGAGATGCACGACCAGATCCTGCGGCTCGACCGCGCACTGGGGGCGTTCTTCGACTCCCTGTTCACGGTGCGCGACCCGTCGCGCGTGGTGATCGCGCTGACCGCGGACCACGCGGTGGCGCCGATCCCGGAAGAGTACGTCGCGCAGGAGCACAAGCCCGCGCAGCGGGTGGACCTGTCGAGCGTGGCGCGCCGGGCGGACAGCGCGCTCGCGGCGCGCGGCGCCGACCCGATGGACTTCCAGTTCGAGGACGGCATGCTCTACGTGCACCGCGAGGCGCTCGCGCGCGCCGGGGTCAACGCCGATTCCGTGATCTCGGCGTTCCGCGCGGAGATCGCGGCGATGCCGGGGGTGCAGCGCGTGTACGCGCGCGCCGAGCTGGCCAGGGACACGCTCAAGGACCCGGCGGCGCGGCGCTGGTACCACTCGATCCCGCCCGACTATCCCGTGGAACTGGTCGTGGTGCTGCGGCCGTACTCGGTGTTCGGCACCTACGCCCCGGCGATCCACGGCTCGCCGTACGACTACGACAATCACGTGCCGATGCTGCTCTTCGGCGCGGCGGTGAAGGCGGGGCGCTACGACGCGCCCACGCTGCTCGTCGACCTGGCGCCGACGCTGGCCTGGATCACGGCGACCGTGCCGGCGGACCGCGTGGACGGCACGGTGCTCTGGACGGCACTGAAGTGACCCGCTGATGGCCGACCATCCCGCGGGATTGCGGGCGGTCCATCAGGCGCTGGACGAAGCGCGGTTCGGGCCGGCGCGAACGCTGAACCTGCGCAACGCGCTGCCGACGGTGCGCGAGGCGGAGGCGCGCGCGGAGGCGTGGCTGCGCGAGCGGCAGGCGAGCCGCGCCGGCGAACTGCTCGTGATCACCGGACGCGGGAACCAGAGCGACGGCGGCGTGTCGCCGGTGCGCGCGGCGATCGTGCGCCTCTTCGGCGCGCTGCGCCGGCGCGGCGTGATCGCCGCGTTCATGGAACACACCCCCGGCTCGTTCGTCGTGACGCCCGCGCCATTGAGCGCGCAGCGGGAGTCGGCGCGGCGGCGGGGGGACGAGCCACCCTCGCCGCCGGACGACCCGGAGACGCTCCTGAGCCTGGACCCGGCGACGCGGACGCTCCTCCGGCAGGTCGCGATGCGCGCGCTGGAATCGCTGGGCACGAAGGAGCCCGCGCGGTTCGTGCAGCGGGAGATGCTCGCGCAGCTCTCGACCCTGGCGCCGGCGGTGCCCGATGGCCCCGACCGCGAGGCGCGCCTCCGCGCCGCGCTCAAGTCCCTGATGCAGGACTACGATGACCGCTGATCCCTCACCCTCGTCCCCGACTCCGATGCCACGTTCGACGTTCGCTCCCGCCGCCGCGCTCGCCGCGGCGCTCACGCTCCCGGTCTTCGCGCAGCAGACGGCGATGCCGGGCTATTCCGCCGCGGCCGCCGCGCAGGAACGCGCCCTGGAGGCCGGCACGGGCGCGCACGCGTCGGCGGACAGCGCGCGGGCGGCGTCGCGCGCGCTGTCGAGCAGCACCCACATCGCCGGCACGCCGGCGCAGGCGCGCACGCGCGACTTCGTGATCGCGGCGATGAAGTCGTGGGGGATGGAGACGGAGGTGCGCGCGTACGACATCTGGATGCCGCATACCACGCTGATGCAGGTGTGGCGCGTGGCGCCGGACACGCTCGCGCTGAACCTCGCCGAGGGGCCCGTGCCGGGGGACACGACGTCGTGGAACGAGCCGGAGGCGGTGATCGCGAACGGCTACAGCGGCACCGGCGACGTCACCGGCCAGGTGGTGTACGTGAACTACGGGCTCATCGAGGACTACGCGCAGCTCGATTCGATGGGCGTGTCGGTGAAGGGGAAGATCGCCGTGGCGCGCTACGGCCGGTCCTTCCGGGGGATCAAGGCGCGCGAGGCGGAGAAGCGCGGCGCGGTGGGGCTGATCATCTACAGCGATCCCGCCGACGATGGCTTCACGCGGGGCGACGTGTATCCGAAGGGCCCGATGCGCAACGACCGCGGGGTGCAGCGCGGCAGCGTGATGAACGATGACGGCGACCCCTCGACGCCCGGCTATCCGAGCACGCCGGGGGCGAAGCGGATCCCGGTGGCCGCGATGAACGTGCCGCACATCCCGGTGATCCCGATGTCGTACGGGAACGCGACGCAGCTGCTGCGCGGGCTCGGCGGCGGGCGGATCCCGCAGGCGTGGCAGGGCGGGCTTCCCTTCCGGTACCATGCCGGGCCGGGGCCGGTGGCGGCGCACCTGATCGTGCACTCCGACACGGCGACGGCGGCGTTCAAGCGGATCTGGGACACGTTCGGCGTCGTGCGCGGCACGGAGTTCCCCGACGAGGTGGTCGTGATCGGCGGGCACCGGGATGCGTGGGGGCCGGGAGCGATCGACAACGTGAGCGGCACGGTGAGCGTGCTCGAGGCGGCGCGCGCGACGATGCTCGAGGTGAAGGCGGGGCACCGGCCGAAGCGCACGATGCTCTTCGCGACGTGGGACGCCGAGGAGTGGGGGCTGATCGGCTCCACGGAGTACGTGGAGGATGATTCGATGCGGCTGCAGAAGGGAGGCGTGGCCTACTTCAACCAGGACACGCCGGCGTCGGGGCCGAACATCTACGGCGGCGGCTCGCCGTCGCTGCGCGCGACGCTGCGCGACGTGATGGCGCACACGCCGGATCCGAGCGGCGCCGGCACGGTGTACGACGTGTGGCGGAAGCAGGCGAAGACGCCGGACGGCTCGACCCCGTCGATGGGGGTCCCCGGCGGCGGCTCCGACTTCGCGGGCTTCACGAACCACCTCGGCATCCCGATGGCCGACTGGGGATTCGGCGGCGCCGGCGGCGTCTACCACTCGCTGTACGACTCGTACCACTTCATGGTGACCTTCGGCGACACCTCGTACGCGTACCACGCCACGGCGGCGCGGATCGGCGCGGCGATGGTCTGGCGGATGGCCGACGCCGAGATCCTTCCCTACGACTACGCGGAGTACGCGCGCACGATGCGCGGCTACCTGCCCGCGCTCGACAGCGCGTTCGCGAAGGGAGGGATGCCGCGCGACAGCGCGCTCGCGGCGGCGATCGGCCGCATGGACGCGGCGGCCACGCGCTTCGCCGCCGCGCGCGATTCCGTGCTCGCGAGGGGGGCGCCGGCGAAGGCGACGGCGATGCGCGCGAACGCCGCGCTGCTGCAGGTGGAGCGCGCGCTCACGCGCGAGCAGGGGCTCCGTTCCCGTCCGTGGTTCCGCAACCTGATCTACGCCGCGGACGAGGACAACGGCTACGCGGACATCGTGTTCCCCTCGGTGCGGGAGGCGCTCAAGTCCGGCGACCGGGCGCTGACGGCGTCGGAGACGGCGGACCTCGCGAAACGGTTCGACGCGGCGGCCGCGGCGCTCGACCGGGCGACGGCGGCGCTGCGGTGAGATGCGCGACGGGGCGCCCTGTTCGGCGCCCCGTCGTGCTTCGAAGGTTCAGTTGCCGGCGGCCGGCGCGGCCGGCGCGGCGGTGATCGTGATCTTCCGCGGCATCGCGGCGGCCTTCTTCGGCACGGTCACCTTCAGCACGCCATGCTCGAACGCCGCGGTGATCGCCTCGGCGTCCACGTGCGACGGCAGACGCACGCTGCGCTCGAAGTCCCCGCTCAGCCGCTCGGCGGCGTAGACGCGCATCTCCTCGTTCTCCACGGCGGGGAGCGTGGCCGGCTTCGTGCCGCGCACGGTGAGCGTGTTCTGCTCGAAGCTCACCTCCACGCCCTCGGGCTTCACGCCGGGGAGCTCCAGCGCCACGATGTACGCGTCGTTCCGCTCGATGATGTCGGCGGCGGGGAGCCAGCCGCCGCGGGCGGCGGCGTTCCACGAGTCGGCGAACATGCGGTCGATCTCGCGGTTCAGGGTCAGCGCACGGTCGAGCGATGGGATGATGGATCGAACGGTCAGCATAAGCCCTCCACGGTTACGGTTGGACGGTCATCGCGCCAGCGCTGGGACGAACGGTGCGCGGCACGCTTCGACGGGAGGGAAATGCAGGAGCCGTGCCGCGCGGCGTTTGTCAGAATGGCAAACGCCGGGGCGGGCGCGCGTTCACCGCGGCAGGTCCCGGGGGCGGGTCCTGCCAGGATGAACGCGCGCTCATCAGGCCAGGGTTCCGAAGGCCGTCGCGACGGAGACGGCGAGGGCGATCACGCCGCCGATGCCGAGCACGGTGCCGGGCTTCCGCTTGGCCGGCGGCGGTGGCACGGGCGATGGCGGCTCGACGGAAATGGGGATGACGTTCGAGCGCGGGGTGCGGCGGCCGCGCTTCCCGTCGGCGACTTCGGCGGCGCGGTCGATCTGGCGCTCGCGGTCGGCGCGCGTGCGGCGCGCCTCGAGGGAGGCGCCGGGGCGGCGCGCCGGCTTCCGTCTCGGCCGCTTGGCGAGGTATGCGCGCGGCATGTTGATGCCCTCGAGCTGCGCGGCCGGCGTCTCGGACGGTGCGCGGCGGCGGAGCAGGATCGGAGAGCGGCGCGCGGCGTCGCCATTGGGGAACTCGCGGATCACCGCGTGCGAGACTTCGATCTCCTCGAGCGCCGGGAGGGCGGGGAGGCTCGTGCGCACCGGTGTGGCCGCGGCCGTGGCCGCAACCGCGGCGGGCAGGGGCGCGGAGGGGCGACGCACGCTCCGCCCCGCACCGGCAGGCACCGGCATCGCGACATCGACGAGCACGCTCGCGTCGATCACGGGCTCGAGGGAACGCGGCGGTTCGAGCGCGATGAGGTCGCGGCGCTCGTCCCCGCCGCCGACGGCATCGCCGATGCCGCTGCACGCGCACCCGACGTGCGGGGCGAGGTCCACCAGCACCGGCGCGCGCGCGATCAGGTGGTTGGCGAGCTCGGTGAGCGCATCCTCCGAGGACAGTTCGGCGAGCGCGCGGCCGCCGGCGAAGTCGCGCAGCGCCTGGTCGCTCGGCGCGCCGCCGGGCATGGAGAGAGAGCGGCGGCGGTCGGGGGGGATCACGCCTTCGAAGAGGTGGGGCATGGCGGCGGGGCTCACCCCGCGCTCGCGGCAGAGCGCGAGCAGTTCGGCGGGAGAGAGCTGCTCGTCGATCGACGGATCGCGCGCCCCGGGGCACGCGCCCGCGTACGTGATGTGCAGCACGCGCGCGCCGTACGCCGAGCGGAGA
>DATKOH010000026.1:0-2447 GCA_035524735.1 Gemmatimonadaceae bacterium | reverse complement strand
CGTCATGCCGGAGACGTTCGCGATGACGCGGCCGAGGATCATGAAGGCGTAGTTCGAGTACTCGTACGCCGTGTTCGGCGCGTGGGAGAAGGGGATGCCGCGCGCGATCATGCGGGAGAGCGCGCTGTCGGCGATCGAGAGTTGCTGGTCCCCCCACGGATTGTCCTCGGGCCAGCCCGTGTCGTGGGAGAGGAGCATGCGCACCGTGAGCCGCGGGGAGTCCGTGGTGGGATACGCGAGCGACTTGAGTTCCGGCACGTAACGCTCGGCGGGCGCGTCGAGGTCGAGCTTGCCTTCATCGCGGAGCATGAGGACCGCGGCCGCGGTGAAGCTCTTGGTCATGGAGGCGATGCGGAACATCGACGTCGTGTCCACCGGCGCCTTCGCGGCGACGTCGCGCAGGCCGTAGGTCGCGACGTGGGCGAGGCGCCCGTCCACGACGATCCCCCACGACGCGCCGGGGATGTGCGCGCGCGCCGCATAGCGCGCGAAGAGGGAATCGATCGGCGCGTACGCGGCGGCGAGCTTGGTGCCGCGCGCGCTGTCGGCGAAGTGGGAGGGCGCGAGCTGCGCGCGCAGCGCGGGGGCGGCGCAGGCGGCGCAGGCGGCGAGGGCGAGGATGAGGCGAGGGCGCACCGGCGGCTCGGGTGGGAGACGGTGCGAAGTTGGCGCGGCGGCGGCGGGGCCGCCAGGCGGGCGGGCGCGGACGATCCGGTGTGGTGCGGGAGAGGTTGCGGGCGGCCGCGCTCGTCGCCAAGATGGCGCACCACGCTCCCCGACTCGCCGGAGGACCACGCCAATGCGATCGCGTGTGCTCGCAGGCATTCTGCTCGCCGCTGGATGGCCGGCCGCCGCGCAGACCGCGCCGCCGGCGGACAGCGGGCTCCTGACGCTGAGCTACGAGAAGTGGGCCGACCGCACGCGCATGGCCGCATACGTCACGCTGGTGCGCGATGACACCGCGACGGGACCCGCGGCGCCTGACCTCATGTCCTTCCCGATCCTCGTGCTCGCGGGCTGGTACGCCGGCAGCGCGCGCGACGGTACGGCGCGCAACGCGGAGGCGAACATCGGGTGGTTCACGAAGCGGCCCCGGCCCGAGGTGCGGTCGCTCGGCATCACCGTCGGCGATTCCGTGCTCCCGCCGGTGGCCGCGCGCATCTTCTGCCAGACATCACCGTCCGGTGACCGCGGCTTCGCCTTGACCGCACCGCTTCCGCCGTCGGTGCTCGCGCGCATCGCGGCCGCGTCGGTCGTTCGCCTCACCGCCGGCGAGGAACGGTTCTCCATCGCGGACGGTCAGATGGACGCCGTGCGGGCATTCGCCGCGCGGATCAAGGCGGACACGTCGGCCAACGGGAGCGACTCGCTGGGCCGGGACACGCTCGCGCTGCACGAATTCATGGTGGACCGGCCGGTCCTGGTGAAGAAGAGCGTGGTGCCGGACCAGGGCTGGCGAGCCGGCGAGATCACCGTGCAGTTCATCGTCGACACGACGGGGCGCGCGGAGATGTCCAGCTTCAAGGTCATCAAGGCGTCGAGCACCGAGGTGTCCACGAAGGACGGAGAGGCCGTCGCTCGCGTGCTCCCCTCATGGCGCTTCAGTCCCGCGCTGGTCTGCGGCGAACCCGTGAAGCAGTACGTGCGGCTGCCGTTCGTCTTCGGAGGGGTGATCGTGCACTGACCGCCGTGCGCCGGCGCTCAGTCCTTCGGCTTCGCGGGCGCGGGCTTGGCGGCGCCGAAGCGGCGGTAGGGCACCACGTTCGCGCGGTACTCGATGAGCGCCGCGTAGCGCTGGAGGATGCGCGACTGCACGGAGGCGCGGGTGTCGCTCGCGGCCGCCTGGAAGAAGGCGTAGCGCGTGCGGTCGCCGGACACGGAGACGTACCACCACGTGTCCTCGCGCATCGGGTGCGCCTGCTCGCGGCAGCAGGAGTAGGTGCGGCCGGCGTCAACGAAATCGAACTGGTCCGTCATGGGTGCGCTCCGTGCGTCATGAATGGAATCAAGCCGGTGACGCGCGTTCGCGCACCCCCCGGCGCGAGAAAGATCGCGCGGCGCGCCCCTTGCGTGGCGGCGCGGCGTTGTTTCGGGTGGGGGAGTGGGCTACATTGCATGCCTTGCCCGGCAGCCTGCGGGCGGGACGTAGCGCAGCCCGGTAGCGCACCTGAATGGGGTTCAGGGGGTCGCGGGTTCGAATCCCGCCGTCCCGATCGAACGAAGATCAAGCCCCACCGCGAACCTCGCGGTGGGGCTTCTTCGTGTGGGCGAGCGTCGCTGCGCGATCTTCACATGCCGTGCCTTGCGCAGGCCAGGACCTTGGAATTCATCGCTAGTCGCACGGTTCGCCGCTCTTCCATGCCGCGAACACGTAGTCGACAAGCACCCCGCTGCCCGTCACCATCTTCGGCAGCGGTTCGAGGCCGGTCGGGGGCAGCGCCGTCTTG
>DATKOH010000025.1:0-2713 GCA_035524735.1 Gemmatimonadaceae bacterium | reverse complement strand
GAGGCCACGCGGAGTCCGAGTCCCCCCGTCCTTCGCGTGAAGGCCCCCGAGAAGGCCGACGTCACGGTGGATGGCGTGGCCGTGGGGAGCGGCAACTGGCGCTCCGATTCCCTGAGCGCCGGCGCGCACGTGGTGGTGGCGACGCTGCCGAGCGTGCCGGGATGCGCCTCCGCGCGGCAGGAGTGGAAGGGGAAGGTGGGCACCACCGGCACGACGACGGCGAACCTGACGCCGCGCGCCTGCGGCTACCTCACGCTCGACGCGCAGCCGAAGAACGCGCGCTACGAACTGATCGCGCTCCCGGGCGGCGGCGAAGCGGGGAGCGGCGGGATCAAGCTGCCATCACCGCTCGTGCTGCCCTCGGGGCCGTACCGCCTCAGCGTGTCGGCGCCGTACTGCGCGGAATTCCGGGGAAAGGTGGTGATCAAGCCGGGGGAGACGCACCGGGAGAGGGTACGGCTCATCTGCAGGTAGCCGGCACGGACTGCAAAGGGCGTGGTTGGTCGTGAGCGTTTGGAACTGCTGACTGCGCGTTTGGGCGTGAGCGTTTGGAACTGCGGGGGGCGCGTTTGGGCGTGGGCGTTTAGCACGGCGAGGGGCGCACGACTAGACGCGCCGTCGGTGGTTCCAAAGGCGCACGACCATACGCGCCGTCCGCTGTTCCAAACGCACACGCCCAAACGCGCAGTTCGTGGTGCAAAAAGCGCACGACCAAACGCGCAGTTCGTGGTGCCAAAGGCACACGCCCAAACGCGCCCTCAGCCGTTCAAGAACTACCCCTCTCCCCGCATCATCGCCGCAATCCATTCCGCGATGCCTTCCATCTGCTCCCGCCGCCGGCGGGCCCAGAACGGGAGTCGCACCGTGCCATTCGCGAACAGGAAGGCGCCGATCGCGGTGAGCGACGCGATGGCGGGAGCGGCGTGGGAGAGCGTGCCCTGGAGGGCGGCCGTGATCGCGGTGCCCGCCATCACGGTCAGCGCCACCGCGCCGGCGGCGGCCGACTGGGCTGCCCCGCCCTTCAACGTGCCCATGCGCAGCTGGTAGCCCGTCGCGGTCGGTTCGAGCAGCGCGTGGAGGTTCCCGTTGCTCCACTCGCGGATCGAGCCCTGTGCCCGCACGCTGCCGCTCGCGCGGAAGACCTGCCGCAGCCGGGAGACGAGACGCTCCCACTCGAGATCCGTCAGTGCGCGATCGAGCGCGACCGTCCGCTCCACCGCGAGCGGGAAGCCGAGGAATCGCTCCGGCACGACGGCCCGCTGCGGGTGGTCGAGCGCCTGCGCCGCGCGCGCCACCGCGACGGGGGAGATGCCGACCTCGTTGGCGATGGACTGGAGATCGGCGAGGGTCACGCCCTCGGCGTGCTCGGCCGGCACGGCCCGGGACTCCGCGCCTTCCGTGGCGGCGCGAAAGATCTCCGCGATCTCGTCGTCGGAGTATCGGCGTTCGGCCATGGCGAGGCCCTCAGCGCGCGATGATCATCCCGAGCACGATCCCCGCGCCGGCCGTGATCCACACCGCGGGCTGCTCGTACCAGTGCTTCTTCGGCGCCACGAGGAGCGCGACGTCGGCGGTGGAGACCCTCGTCGTCTGCCCCGTGACGACGGCGGTGGCGAGGGCGCCCTCCACGCGGATCACGGAGAAGCGCGCCACGAGCGCGTCGCGGCGCGACGGGTCGACGGCGATGCCGGCGAGCCCCACGCGCACCCACGGCGCGTCGCTCACGTGGAAGCTGATCGTGCTGTCGCCCACGGCGGTGATCTCGAAGCGCCAGGCGCCCTGCTGCGCCTGCGCGGCGCGCGGGGCCAAGAGCAGCGCCGCCGCGGCGGCGCCGAACACGAGGATCCGGCGGGCGCTCACGACTTGAAGAGTCGCCGCACGATCGGCGAGACGACGTCGTTGTACATGACCACGATCAGCAGGAGGACGATGAAGGCCAGCCCCGCGCGCATGAGGTACTCGCGCGTGCGGAGACTGAGCGCGCTGCCCTTCACGCGCTCGGCGGCGAGGAGGAGGATCTGGCCGCCGTCGAGCACGGGCACGGGGAGCAGGTTGAACACGGCCACGTTGATCGAGATGAGCGCGAGCAGGCTGAGCAGCGCCTCCCATCCGCGCCGCGCCGCCTGCGCCGCCGCGCCGCCGATGGCCACGGGGCCGCCGAGCTGGCGGATGGACGCCTCGCCCGTGGCGAGCATCTGCAGCGAGCGCACGACGAGGCCCGCGGCGAACCAGGTCTCGGTGGCGCCGGCGCGCACGGCGGTCGTGAGCGATACCGGCTCACGCTCCTCGGGCTGGCGCGCCACCGCGCCGATCTTCCCCACCAGCGTGTCGCGCCCGCCGGCCGAGTCCTTCTGCTTGGTGGGCTCGGGGGTGACGGTGATCGTGGCGCGCGCCGCGCCGCGCGCGACGTCGAGCGTCATCGGCCGGCCGGGGGAGCCCTCGATCTGGGAGCGCACCTGCTGCCAGCTGTGCACCGGCGCGCCGTTCACGGCCACCACGCTGTCGCCGTCGCGCAGGCCGGCGCCCTCGGCCGGACCGCCGGGGATCACCGCGTCGATCACCGGCGGCAGGAGCGGGAGCACCGCGTTGATGAGCTCGCGGCGCTTCGCTCCCTTCACCGGCCCCGCGGGCACCGTCACCGCCATGCGATTCGTGCGGATGACGAGACTGTCGCCGGGGAGGGTGTCGATGGCGTAGTCGATGTCATCCCAGG
>DATKOH010000024.1:0-5671 GCA_035524735.1 Gemmatimonadaceae bacterium | reverse complement strand
GCGCACTGCATGCGGCGCATGATGCGATCCGGCGGTGGTGCGCGTCGAACGGCCACGCGTTGGCGGGCCCGAACTGGGAGATCTACGCGCATTGGGAGGAGAAGTGGAAGGCCGATCCTTCGCTGATCCGGACGGAGGTGTACTACCGCATCGCCGAGGGCACGGGGAAGCGAGCGGGGTAGGACGCACGAAACGGGCTCGAAGGCAGCGCACGCTTCCAGCACGCGATCACGACCGGCATCCGTGCGCGCTCGTTTGCCTCGCGACGCCCGCGCCGCCCATATTCCGCGAATGCCCGTCATCACCTCCGTCGAAGACCTGCGCCGCCTCGCCGAGCGCCGCGTGCCGCGCATGTTCTACGACTACTGCGCCGCCGGCAGCTGGAGCGAGTCGACGCTCCGCGCGAACGTCGACGACCTCCAGCGCATCGCGCTCCGCCAGCGCGTGGGGGTGGACCTTTCGCGACGGAGCACGCGCACCACGATGTGCGGCGTGGACGTGGCCATGCCGGTGGCGCTCGCCCCCACCGGGCTCGGCGGGATGATGCACGCCGACGGTGAGATCCTCGCCGCGCGCGCCGCCGAGCGCTTCGGCGTGCCCTTCACGCTCAGCACGATGAGCATCTGCTCCATCGAGGATGTCGCCGCCGCCACCGCGAAACCGTTCTGGTTCCAGCTCTACGTGACGCGCGACCGCGACTTCGCCGCGTCGCTCATCGATCGCGCCAAGGCGGCGCGCTGCGGCGCGCTCATGGTCACCATGGACCTGCAAGTGCTCGGCCAGCGCCACATGGACATCAAGAACGGACTCTCCACGCCGCCCAGGCCCACGCTGCGCAACCTGATCGACCTCGCCACGAAGCCGCGATGGTGCCTCGGCATGCTCGGCACGCAGCGGCGCACCTTCGGGAACATCGTCGGGCATGCGAAGGGGGTGGACAGTCTCACGTCGCTCTCCGCGTGGTCGAACGCGCAGCTCGACCCGAGTCTCGGCTGGAACGACGTCGAATGGATCAAGCGGCGGTGGGGGGGGCGCCTCATCCTCAAGGGGATCCAGGACCCCGACGACGCGCGGCGCGCCGTGGACAGCGGCGCGGACGCCCTCATCGTGAGCAATCACGGCGGGCGCCAGCTCGACGGCGCGCAGTCGAGCATCCGCGCGCTGCCCGCGGTGGTGGATGCCGTGGGCACGAAGATCGAGGTGCACATGGACGGCGGCATCCGGACGGGGCAGGACGTGCTCAAGGCGCTCGCGCTCGGCGCGAAGGGGACGTACATCGGGCGCGCGTGGAACTTCGGCGTGGGGGCGTTGGGCGAGGCGGGGGTGACCAAGGTGCTGGAGATCATCCACAAGGAGCTCGACCTCACCATGGCCTTCTGCGGGCGCACGGATGTGCGGGAGGTCGACCGCGGTGTGCTGCTGCCGGGGACGGCTCCGGCGTGATCGCGCGGGGGACGCGGCGCGCGGGAGCGCCGATACTCTCGCGGCGCGCGGTGCATCGCGCCGCCCGGCTCGCGCTCGCGGCGGCCTTCCTCGCGCTGTCGGCCTGCGCCACCGTGACGTACCAGCGCCCGGGGGAGGCGATCACGCCGCATGCAGGTGAGGCCGTCGCATTCGGACGGGTTCGCTTCTTCCACGACGGCAAGGAGTTCTTCCCGTGGGAAGTGAAGGTCGTCGTGTTTCCCGTGGCCAACACCGAGCGGCACATCTGGTTCCTCCGCCTGGACGGCCGCGCCGTGTCGGCGGAGGTGCAGCCCGATCCGAATGGATCACTGGCGATCCGGCTCGCCACGGGGGACTACGCGCTCCTGGGAAGCACCGAGGCGCAGGGCGCCGGCACCGGCGCCTTCTACGTGGTGGCGCTCTTCCGGGTGCCGCCCGGGGCCGCGGCGGTATACCAGGGCGATCTCATCTTCAGGACCGAGACGCGGGAAGGGGGGCACTGGTCGTCGGCGTTCGGTGACGGGTCGGTGACCCTGATGCCGCTGGCACTTGCGCGCGATTCGCTCGAGAAGAAGTTTGGGACGCTGCCGCAGCAGTTCGTGTCATCCCCGTGGTGCGTCAATGATTCGCTGCCGGGATTCAACGATCCCAGCCTCGCGAAGCGTGCGACGGCGTTGCTGGACCGCGGCTGCTCCGGCGCGCGGTGAGCCGCGCCGCGGCACGCGGCGATGAAAGGAGGAGAGGCACATGCCCACGGCGAAGGCGTTGAACGCGAAGCAGCGCGCCACACTGCTCGGCCTGCTCGAGGCGCGCTTCGGGAAGAACATGGCGCGCCATCGCGGCCTCTCGTGGGCGTCGGTGCTCGCGAGACTCGAGGCGAACGCCGGCGCGCTCCGCTCGCTGGCCGAGATGGAGCGCACGGGGGGCGAGCCGGACGTGATCGGCGTCGATCGCGCGACCGGCGCGTTCATCTTCTGCGATTGCGCCGCGGAGAGCCCGGCGGGACGCCGCAGCCTCTGCTACGATGACGCCGCGCTCAAGGCGCGGAAGGAATTCAAGCCGAAGGGCTCCGCCGTAGCGATGGCGGCGGCGATGGGCATCGACCTCCTGACGGAGGAGCGCTACCGCGCGCTGCAGCAGCTCGGCGAGTTCGACACGAAGACGTCCAGCTGGCTCAGGACGCCGGCGGAGATCCGGAAGCGCGGCGGCGCCGTGTTCGGCGACCGCCGCTACGGCCACGTCTTCCTCTATCACAACGGCGCCGAGTCATACTACGCCGCGCGAGGCTTCCGCGGCGAGCTGCGGGTGTGATGGGCGCAGCTGACGGCTGATGGCTGATGGCTGCCGCCTGATGGCTGATGGCTGCCGCCTGATGGCTGCCCCTCACCCATCCGTCGGCGTTGGCACCGTGAGCACGCCGCTCTCGAGCGCGCGCTCCGCGAGCGCCTTGAGCCGCGCGTCCTGGTTCCGCGAGAGCGCGCGCACGCTCCGCCGCGCGCGGCGCATCGCCGCCGGCACGAAGATGCGCGCGTTCTCCAGGTCCGCCGCCGCCTGCTCCGGGCCGCCGGCCTTGCCGATCGCCCACGTCGCGCGGGAGAGCGTGGCCGTCGCGAGATAGATGTCGATCGCCGCGTTCGCCATCCGCTCCTGAAGGAACTGGCGCTCGATGATCCCCTTGCCGTGCTCGATGAGCTGCTTCTCCACCTCGAGCGCGAGATCGTGGATCACCGTGGCGACGAGATCCGCCTCCTCCGCGAGCGCCGGATGCACCTTCGTGAAGTTCGCCTTCACGAGCTGCTTCTTCACGCGCCCGGCGATGTAGCCGCCGATGGCGCCGATGCCGTGCAGCGGGTCCTTGAACGCCTTGCCGAGCTCCTTGAGATGCTCGCCGGGCTGCTGCAGCGCCGAGAGCGCGATGAGCGCGCGCAGGATCTCGTTCGTCCCCTCGAAGATCATGTTGATCCGCGCGTCGCGCACCGCCTGCTCGTAGGGGTACTCCTTGGAGTAGCCGATCCCTCCGGCGATCTGCATCGCTTCGGTGGCCGCGCGGTTGGCCAGTTCGCTGCCGAAGATCTTGCCGGCCGCCGTCTCGAGCGAGAAGTCGATCCCGCCGCGGTCGATCATCGAGGCGGTGAGCATCCAGGCGGCGTCCGCCGCGTAGCAGTCGGCCGCGAGCATCGCGAACTTCCGCTGGATCATCTCGAAGGATCCGATCGGGCGGCCGAACTGCTGCCGCTCCTTGGCGTACTTGAGGGCCATCTCGGCCACCCGCTGCGCCCCCTGCGCCGACGCCGCGCTCAGCCCCAGCCGCCCGGTGTTCAGGATCTCGAGCGCGATCTTGAAGCCGTGCCCCACGTCGCCGAGGCGGTCGGCCACCGGCACCTTCACGTTCGCGAACGACACCGTGCGCGTGTCGCTCGCCTTGATCCCCATCTTCTCCTCGATCTTGCCGAGCGACACGCCCGGCGCGTGCGCATCCACCAGGAACGCCGTCACGCGCTGCTTCGTCTTCCCCTCCTCCTCCACCGGGACCTTCGCGAACACCGTGAACATCCCCGCGTAGCCGGCGTTGGAGATCCAGATCTTCTCCCCGTTGAGCACGTAGTGCGAGCCGTCCGCGCTCGGCACCGCCGTGCAGCGCATCGCCTGCGCGTCGGACCCCGAGCCGGCCTCCGTGAGGCAGAAGGCGCCGATGACCTCTCCCGTGGCGCAGCGCGGCAGCCAGCGCTTCTTCTGCTCCTCCGTGCCGAAGAGGGTGATCCCCTTCGTGCCGATCGACTGGTGCGCGCCGAAATAGACGCAGAGCGCGGGGTCCACCGCGCCGACTTCGGCGAACATGCGCGTGAAGAACATCGCCGACGCGCCGAAACCGCCGTACTCCTCGGCGATGTTGAGGCCCATCATGCCGAGCTCGGCCATCCCCTGCCGCACGTGATCGGGGAACTTCCCGTCGTGGTCCTGCTGGCGGGAGTCGACGTGCTCGGCCGCCCACGCGCGGAAGGAATCGAGGATGGCGGCGAGGTTCTCCTGCTCCTCCTTCGACAACTCGGGGAAGGGGAAGACGAGATCCTCGCGGATCTCGCCGAGGAAGACGCCCTTGGTGAAGGAGGTATTGTGATCGGGGTCGGCGAGATGGACGGACATTGGAGCTCCGGGAGGGTGCGAGTGCCAGCTGGTCTGAGTGTACATGGGGCGGGGCGGGGACGGGAGTCGGCGGAAAGAGGAATCGATGTCGGGGGCGGGGGCCCCGGTGGGCGGGCGGCTCTGGCGCGGGGCGAGTTCGGGCGGCACTGTTGCGGTCGTCGGCGCCCAAGCCGGATCGAGGGACGGCAGTGCCAAATGGCTCACGAGAGCCGCTCACGATCGTGGAGAGCCCCATGCACGTGCTCCGAATCGAAGCAGGTGCTCTGGGGCCGGGTGCAGGGCAGTATCATGAACGATCCCCGCACGCGGATCCTGGATCTCGTCGAAGATCGGCGACCGTAGCCTCTCACGCTTCTCTCATGACGGATCGATCGCATCCTCGCGGCGCGCAGGCGCCTGTCCGGGACGGCGCCGCCCTCGTGCCGCGCAGTGCGCGAGGATAGGCCGAGCCGCACCGCCGCCGGCGTGGCCTTCCGGCGCGCGGCGCATCAGGTGCTGGACCGTCCGCCGGTGTTCAGCGATCCGCTCGCGCGTCGCGTGCTCTGTGATGAAGCGCGGGCCGCGCTCGACGCCGATCCCTGGCGGGGGAACCGCGGCGCCGCGCTCTCGCGGCTGCGCGCCTTCCTCGCCGTGCGAAGCCGCATTGCCGAGGACCGGCTGGCGGAGGCCGTCGCGCGCGGGGTGCGGCAGTACGTCGTGCTCGGCGCGGGGCTCGACACCTTCGCGTGCCGGAATCCATTCGCGGAGCTGCGCATCTTCGAGGTCGACCACCCGGGGACGCAAGCCTGGAAGAGGGAGCGGCTCCGCGCCGCGGGGCTCATCCCGTCGGCCGGCACGGCGTTCGTGCCCGTGGACTTCGAGACGCAGACGGTGGCGCGCGAGCTCGCGCGCCATGGGTTCGACGCCGCGGGCCCGACGGCGATCTCGTGGCTCGGCGTCGTGCCCTATCTGGAGGAGCCCACCGTGTGGGCGACGCTGGAATGGGTGGCCGGCGTGCTGGGTGATGGGGGGCACGTCGTGTTCGACTACGGCAGCGAACCGCGCTGGTGGCAGTTCGCGCAGCGCGCCGCGTTGCGGCGGCTGG
>DATKOH010000023.1:0-9966 GCA_035524735.1 Gemmatimonadaceae bacterium | reverse complement strand
ACTGGCAGGAGGTGCAGGGACAGATCTACGTCGTGCGCCTCGCCATCGAGGGCACCGACCGCCGCGGCCTCTACGCCGACATCGCGGAGGCGGTGACGTCGACCGGGACGAACATCAAGAGCGTCGAGCTGCGCACCGGCGACGGCGGCGTGAGCGGCACGATGCTCGTCGAGGTCGAGAATCTGAGCCACCTGCAGAAGGTCATCCGCACCGTGCGGAAGGTGAAGGGGGTGACCGACGTGGCGCGGCGCGAGCGCCATGGCTCCGAGGACAACTAGATTCCGGACGGCACAGACGTTGGTCGTGAGCGTTTGGAACGACGAACAGCGCATTTGGCCGTGAGCGTTTGGCACCGCTAAACGCGCACGACCAACCGCGCCCCTCGCCCTTCCAAACGCCCACGACCAAACGCGCCCCCGACCGTGTCCGATTTCTCGCTCACCGCCCCCTTCCTGCCCGCCGGCGACCAGCCCCGCGCCATCGCGGAGCTGTCGGCGGGGCTCGTCCGCGGCGACCGATTCCAGACCCTCCTCGGCGTCACCGGCAGCGGCAAGACGATGACCGTCGCCAACGTCATCCAGGCGCACGGCCGTCCCACCCTCGTCCTCTCCCACAACAAGACCCTCGCGGCGCAGCTCTACGGCGAGCTCAAGGGCTTCTTCCCGCACAACGCCGTCGAGTACTTCATCAGCTACTACGACTACTACCAGCCCGAGGCGTACGTGCCGTCCACCGACACGTACATCGAGAAGGACGCCTCCATCAACGAGGACATCGACCGGCTGCGCCTCCGCGCCACCTCGAGCCTCATGGAACGCGACGACGTGATCATCGTCGCCACCGTGAGCGCCATCTACGGCCTCGGCGATCCGGTCGAGTACCGCGAGCGCATGGTGAGCCTCGCCAAGGGGGAGACCCGCGCCCGCGATGAGATCCTCCGCGCGCTCGTCGGCATCCAGTACGCGCGCAACGACGTCGCCTTCGACCGCGGCACCTTCCGCGTGCGAGGCGACACGGTGGAGATCTTCCCCGCCTACGAGGAGCAGGCGGTGCGCATCGAGCTCTGGGGGGACACGATCGAGCGGATCACGAAGATCCACCCGGTGACGGGGGACGCGATCGCCGAGCTCGAGCGCGCGGCGGTCTACCCCGCCAAGCACTTCGTCACCAGCCGCCCCACCCTCGAGCGCGCCGTCTCGCTCATCCGCACCGAGCTCGCGGAGCGCCTGGCCGTGCTGCGCGCCGAGAACAAGCTGCTCGAGGCGCAGCGCCTCGAGTCGCGCACGAACTTCGACGTCGAGATGATGCTCGAGGTGGGCACCTGCGCCGGGATCGAGAACTACTCGCGCCATCTCTCCGGCCGCCAGGCGGGGGAGCGCCCCGCCTGCCTCATCGACTACTTCCCGGCGGACTACCTCGTCGTCGTCGACGAATCGCACGTCACCCTCCCGCAGGTCGCCGGGATGTTCAACGGCGACCGCTCGCGGAAGCAGACGCTCGTCGAGTTCGGCTTCCGCTTGCCGAGCGCGCTCGACAACCGCCCCCTCATGTTCGACGAGTTCCTCGCGCTCACGCCGCGCGCGCTCTTCGTCTCGGCGACGCCCGGCGACCTCGAGCTGCAGCTGTCGGAGGGCGTCATCGTCGAGCAGATCATCCGCCCCACGGGGCTGCTCGACCCGGAGATCGACGTGCGCCCCGTGCGCGGCCAGGTCGATGACCTCCTGCACGAGATCCGCCTGCGCGAGCGCCGCGGCGAGCGCGTGCTCGTCACCACCCTCACCAAGCGGATGGCGGAGGACCTCGCCGACTACCTGCAGCAGATGCGCGTCCGCGTGCGCTACATGCACTCCGACATCGACGCCATCGAGCGCATGGAGATCATCCGCGGGCTCCGTCTCGGCGACTTCGACGTGCTCGTCGGCATCAACCTCCTCCGCGAGGGGCTCGACCTGCCGGAGGTCTCGCTCGTCGCCGTGCTCGACGCCGACCAGGAAGGCTTCCTGCGCAGCGACCGCTCCCTCATCCAGACCATCGGCCGCGCGGCGCGGAACGTGAACGGCCGCGCGATCTTCTACGCCGACCGGATCACCGGCTCGATGCAGCGCTGCCTCGACGAGACCACGCGGCGCCGGGAGATCCAGCGGCAGTACAACGAGGCGCACGGCATCGTCCCCACCACCGTCGTGAAGAGCACGGAGGAGGTGCGCTTCAGCACCCGGGTGGCCGACGCGCGCACGGAGCAGCCGGAGAAGAAGGTCGCCGAGCCCGGGGCGACGTACGCCTCCGAGATGGACGACGCCGCGCTGCTCGAGATCCTCGAGGCGCAGATGCGGGAGGCCGCCACGGCCCTCGACTTCGAGCTCGCCGCCACGCTGCGCGACCAGGTCTTCGAGCTCAAGGCGCGCATGGGCGGCTCCCCCGCCGCGCCCCACGGGCCGACGCGCCGCCCGGGCGGGCTCGGCCGCCTCCGCGCGCCGCGCGCATGAGCGCCGGCGCGCGCCTCTCGCTGGACCGCGCGGAGCTCGTGGCGTGGGGGGAGCGCTTCGGCCGCGAGGCGCGCGCGCCGCTCGTCGTCGCCCTCTCCGGCGAGCTCGGGGCGGGGAAGACCACCCTCGTGCAGGCGATCTGCCGCGGCGCCGGCGTCGCGCAGGAGGTGACCAGCCCCACCTTCGCGCTCGTGCACGAGTACGCGGCGCCCGCCTTCCCCGTCTACCACCTCGATCTCTACCGTCTCGACCGCCCCGACGAGCTCACCAACATCGGCTGGGACGAGATCGTCACCGCCCCCGCGCTCGTACTCGTCGAGTGGCCGGAGCGCGCCGGACCGCGCCTCCCGCGCGACGCCCGGCGGCTCGCGCTCGAGCACGACCCCGCGCACCCCGACCGCCGCACGCTGGTCACCTCGTGATGAGCGCCCTCACCCTCGCCCTCGACGCCTCCACCTACACCGGATCCGTCGCCATCCTCGACGGCGCCCGCGTGCTCGCCGAGCGCGCCGTCGCGATGCGCGGCGCCCACGAGGAGCGCCTCATGCCCGCGGTGGCGGAGGCCCTCGGCGAAGCGGGCGCCGCGCCCGCGTCGCTGGCGCGCGTCGTCTGCGGCGCCGGGCCGGGGAGCTTCACGAGCCTCCGGATCGCCGCGTCGATCGCCAAGGGTTTCGCCGCCGCCCGCGCCCTGCCCCTCTTCGCGGTCCCCTCGCTCGCGCTCGTCGTGGCCGGCAACGATCTGCCGGACGGCCGCTGGCTCGTGGCGCTCGATGCGATGCGCGGCGACGCCTACGTCACCGGCTATGCGCTCGAGCGCGGCGCGATCGCGGAGATCGCGCCCTTCGCGCTCGTCGCGCGCGCCGCGGTGGCGCCCATGGCGCACGCGCTGCGCGCCCAGGTGGCCGGCCCCGCCGAGGCCACCGAGGGGTGGCCGCGCGCGCGCGGCGTCGCGCGCCTGGAGCCCATGCTCGGCGCCGCCGTCGACCTCGCCACCTGGGAGCCGAGCTACGGCCGCGTGGCCGAGGCGCAGGCGCGATGGGAGCGGGAGCATGGCCGCCCCCTCGAGCGCGCCTAGCATGGGGGCCGGCGCGCGCATCCGCCCGGCGACGGAGGATGACCTCGACGCCGTGATCGCGATCGAGCGCGCTTCCTTCGCCGATCCGTGGAGCCGCGCGGCCTTCCTCGGCTCGCTCACGAGCCCCGCCACGCGCTTCGACGTCGCGTGCGACGCGCACGGCGCGGTGATCGGCTACGTGGTCGCCTGGTTCATCGCGGGGGACGGGGAGATCGCCAACCTCGCCGTCGCCCCCGCCGGGCGGCGGACCGGCGTGGGCGGCGCGTTGCTCGCCGGCGTGCTCGACGCGGCGCGTGAAGGGGGCGTGGAGGCCGTGCACCTCGAGGTCCGCGAATCCAACGCTCCCGCGCGGGCGCTGTACGAGCGCGCCGGGTTCCGGGAGCTCGGCCGCCGGCGCGCCTACTACCGGAAGCCCCTCGAGGACGCCCTCGTCCTCCGCCTCGAGCTCGGCGCGGCGCCGTGATGCGCCGCGCCGCCGTTCGGTGGCAGTCGTCGGAGTCCCTGCCTATACTTTCCGTGGCGAGAGAACCCGCCCCCATCGAGGAGGAACCGTGAGCCGCAGTCTCAACAAGGTCACCCTGATCGGCAACCTGGGCGCCGATCCCGAGGTCCGCTCCACCACCGGCGGCAACCGCGTCGCCAACTTCTCCCTCGCCACGAGCCGCGCCTGGACCGGCGCGAACGGCGACAAGCAGGAGAAGACCGAGTGGCACAAGTGCATCGCCTGGAACTCGAAGTCCAGCACCCTCGCCGACATCATCGAGCGCTACGTGAAGAAGGGCGACAAGGTCTACGTCGAGGGGCGCATCGAGTACCGGCAGTACCAGGACAAGGACGGCCAGACCCGCTACGTGACGGAGATCAACGTCCGTGAGTTGATCATGCTCTCCGGCCGGCAGGGCGGGGGGGAGGAAGGGGAGGGCGCGTCCCGCAGCCGCCCCCGCGCCGCCGCCGCGAGCCCGGGCGCTCCCGCCGCCGGCGGGGATTTCGAGGACTTCAAGGGCAACCTGGAGGAGGCGGACGACGACCTGCCTTTCTAGGCGTCGGGGGGCCGCTCGCGCGTTCCGGGGGGAGCGGGGAGCCGGCTCCCCACTCCCGCCGGTCTTACCCCCCCGCCCTGGTGCCTGTAACCCCCTGCGCCATCAAGCGTCTAGATGACGAGACCTCGCGCCCCCCGTGAACCCGGGGGCGCGGGTGCCGTGCTTCCATGGGCTGTCGGTGCGCACCACTGAGGACCACATCATGAGCCGCTCCACCCTGCGCCGTCCCTTCGCCTCCGCCCGCGCGCTCGCGCTCGTGGGCGCGCTCGGCGTCCTCCTCGCCGCGCCGGCGCGCGCGCAGGAGCCCGCGCCCATGCCCGCGACCCACACGGTCAAGCGCGGCGACACGCTCTGGGACATCGCCAAGATGTACCTCAACGATCCCTTCCTCTGGCCGGAGATCTACCGGCTGAACAGCGACGTGGTGGAGGATCCGCACTGGATCTATCCCGGCGAGGTGCTGAAGCTCCCCGGCGCGGGGCCGAGCCCCACGACGCAGGTCGTGTCGGAGGACCAGGTCGAGAAGAACGCGCCCGAGCAGCCGGTCACCGAGCAGGCCCCCGCGGTCGTGGGCACCACCGTCTTCTCCGTCGCCAACAAGCGCCGCGTCCTCAGCGCGTCGCGTTTCGGCGGCACGGCCAACACCTACCTGCACACCGCGGTCCGCCCGGATGAGTTCTACGGCGCGCCCTGGCTCGACCGGGCCAGCGGGCCGGCGGCCTACGGCGAGATCGTCCGCACGGCCAACATGCCGGGCGAGGTGCGCGGCGTGATGCGCGACAAGTTCACGACCGACGATTACGTCTTCTTCACCGTGCCCAAGGGGGTCGTGGCGGCGAAGGGGGACATGTACCTCGTGTACCGCACCGGCGAGGACTTCGGCAACGGCACGCAGGTGATGTTCCCCACCGGGCTCCTCCGCGTCGTGGAGGTGAACGGGAACGACGCCGTCCTCGGGCAGCTCACGCGATTCTACACCACGGTCCGGCTGGGGCAGCGCGTGATCCCGCTCGAGAAGTTCTCGATGGATCCGAACGCGCGGCCGGCGCCGCTCCTCCTCGGCACCGAGGGGAAGATCGTCTGGATCCCCGACAACATCACGGTGGCCTCGAAGGAGGACTACCTCATGCTGGACGTCGGGCTCAAGGACGGCGTGAAGATCGGCGACCAGTTCACGATCTACAAGCCGCGGACCAAGCTGCAGACGGAGACGGGCATCACCACCGAGATCCCCGAGGTGAGCATCGGCGTCGTGCAGGTCGTCAAGGTGACGGACTACGGCGCCACCGCGCTCGTCGTGGACGTGCGGTATCCGAACATCATCCCCGGCTCCTACGCCCGGCTGACGGCGCGCATGCCGTAGCGGACCGCGAGGCCCGCGCGGCCCCGCCGCGCGGGCACGGGTGTTACATTATGGGCGACGCATGACCGCGATCGCCCATTCTTTTTCCCCTCGCGCGCGCCGGCGCGTGCGTTCCCCGCGATGAGCGGCCTCGTCGTCGTGACGGGCGGCGCGGGCTTCATCGGCTCCCACGTCGCCGATGCCTTCGTCGCACGGGGCGACCGGGTGCTCGTGATCGATGACCTCTCGAGCGGACGCGCCGATCAGGTGCCCGCCGGCGCCGCGCTCCATGCGCTCGACATCCGCTCCCCCGAGGCGGCGGCGTGCGTCCGCGGCCAGGCGCCGGAGCTCATCGTGCACCTCGCCGCGCAGATGGACGTGCGGAAGAGCGTCGCCGACCCGGTGTTCGATGCCGACGTCAACATCGGCGGCACGCTGAACCTCCTCGAGGCGGCGCGCGCGCTCCCGCGCCGGCCGCGCATCATCTTCGCGTCCACCGGGGGCGCGATCTACGGCGACGGCGCGCCCGTGCCCACCGACGAGTCCGCGCCCTGCGCGCCGGCCTCGCCCTACGGCGTCGCCAAGCTGGCCGTCGAGCGCTATCTGGGGTATTACGCCCGGGTCCACGGCTTCGACGCCATGGCCCTCCGCTTCTCGAACGTGTACGGTCCGCGCCAGGACCCGCACGGCGAAGCGGGGGTGGTCGCGATCTTCTGCGACCGCCTGCTCGACGGCCGCCCGCTCACCGTGTACGGCGACGGGCGCCAGACCCGCGACTACGTGTTCGTGCAGGACGTCGTCGAGGCCGTGCTGCGCGCATCCGCCGCGCCGCCGGCGCCGGGGACGCTCAGCGCTCTCAACATCGGAACGGGAACGGAGACCGACGTGATGACCCTGGCCTCGACCCTCGCCGCGGCGGCGGGCACGACCCCGCGCGTGGAGCACGCGCCCGCCCGCGCGGGCGAACAGCGCCGTTCGGCGCTCCGCACCGCCGCGGCCGCCGCGGCGCTCGGCTGGCGCCCCGCGACCCCGCTCGGCGAGGGGCTCCGGCGCACCTACGACTGGTTCGCGGCGCGCCGCGCGGAGGCCGCGCGATGAACGCGCTCCTCCTCCAGATCGGCGCCGCGACGCCTTCCTCGCCCCTCGACCTCATTCGCCAGTCGACGCTCGCCACCAAGATCGTCCTCGGCATCCTGATCCTCCTCTCGCTCGTGAGCTGGGCGATCATGTTCGCGAAGTGGGTGGAGTTCCGCCGCTTCGACTCGCGCACCGCGCTCTTCCAGAAGGAGTTCGCGCAGGCGCACACGCTCGAGGCCGCGGCCGCGCTCGTCCGGCGCGGCGCGGAGGGGCCGTACGCGTCGATCGTCGCGCGCGCCGCGGGGTTCGTCGCCGAGCTCGGCGGGCCGCAGCATGGGCGCTCCGCACTCTCGGCGTCGCAGGTGGAGGCGCTCCGCCTCGTGCTCGACGCCGAGACGGCGACGCAGCGCGATCACCTCGCGCACTTCATCCCCTGGCTCGCGACGATCGGCTCGGTGAGCCCGCTCATCGGCCTCCTCGGCACCGTGCTCGGCGTGATCGACGCCTTCGTCGGCATCGCGGTGAAGGGGAGCGGCAACCTCAGCGCGGTGGCGCCCGGCGTGGCCGAAGCGCTCGTCGCGACGGCGGCGGCGCTCACCGTGGCGATCCCGGCGGTGTTCGGCTACAACATCTTCGCCGCGCGGCTGAACCGCATGGAGGGGGAGCTCGAGTCCTTCGGTACGGAGCTGATCGCGATGATGGTGCGGGAGGGGCGGATCGGATGAGCCGCCGGCACCGCGCGGGCGGGCTGCCGCTGAACGCGGACATCAACGTCGTGAGCCTCATCGACGTGATGATGCTCCTGATGGTGATCTTCATGATCACGGCGCCGATGATGCAGGGCGGGGTGGACGTCAGCCTGCCGCGCGCGGAGGCGCGGCCGCTGCAGGCCGCGAGCGGGCTCGTCGTCACCGTCGCGCGCGACGGCGCGATCTACGTGGACGAGGGGCGCTTCACCTACGACGAGTTCCGCGCGACCTTCCGCGCCCTCGCCGGCCGCCGCGGGCGCGACGGCATCTACCTCCGCGCGGATGAGGGCGTCCCCTACGGCACCGTCGTGAAGGTGCTCGCGGTGATGCGCACGGCGGGGGTCGGGGACATCGGCCTCGTGGCCGAGCCGGAGACGATCGCGAAGTGAGCTTCCCCGTGGTGCGCGCGCCGCGCAGCGGACGGATCCTCGCGTGGGCCTTCGCGCTCTCGCTGCTCCTGCACGCGGCGCTCGCCGGCGCGGTGCTCGCCGCGCGCCCCGCGCCGCCGCGCCCGCGTCCGCCCTCGTACCGCGTGAATCTGGTGGCCGCGCCGGCGCCGGCGGCCGCGCCCACCACCGCGCCCGCGCCGGCCCCCGCGCCGGCGCCTCCGTCCGTGGTGCGCCGCACGCCCGCCGCGATGCCCTTGCCGTCCCGGAAGCCCGCGCCGAAGATGGCCGCCAAGGCGCCGCCCGCCCCCGCGGCCGCCGCCGCGAAGAGCGCCGCCCCCACGCCGCCGGCGCCACCCGTCACCACGGAACCCGGGCGCGGCAACGACGTGGTCGGCGTGCACATCGAGGGGGTCGAGTTCCCCTATCCCGCGTATCTCGAGAACATCGTCCGGCAGATCGCGCTCCGCTTCAAGGCCCCCGCCGCCGGCGCCGCGCACGCCGAAGTCATGTTCGTCCTCCGGCGCGATGGCTCCATCGTGCCGAACAGCCTGCAGTTCGTGAGCCGTTCCGGCAATTTCGCCTTCGACCTCGAGGCGCAGGGCGCCGTGGAGCAGGCGGGCGCGGTGAAGGCCTTCGGCCCGCTCCCCGCCGGCTTCTCCGACGACGTGCTCCCCGTGGTCTTCAGCTTCGATCCCAAGGTGCTCCACTAGATGCGTCCGTCGCTCGCCCTCGCCGCCTTCGCGTTCGGCGCGCTCCTCGCGCCCCTGGCGCTCCGCGCCCAGGACACCACGCCCCCGCGCGGCGTGCACCTCGGCCTCCACTACCAGGGCGACGTGAAGCCCGGCGTCGTGGTCGGCGTGGTGCGCGGGCCGTGGGGCGACTCGGTGCAGGCGATCATCCAGCGCGACCTCGACAACGGCGACCGCGTCGCCATCATCGGCTATCCGGGGACCCCCGCGGCGCAGGCCGTGGCGCAGGTGTCCACGGGGGTGAATTACGTGATCTGGAAGTCGCTCGGCGCCGCGGCGGCGCTGCAGATGTCCTTCACCGCTGCGGGACTCCACGTCGCGGTGCACGACGTCGCGGCGGGCACGGTGCTGCAGGCGCGCGACTTCGCGCTGCCGAGCACGCCGGGGAGCGCCGACTGGCGCTTCGCGGTGCACGCGGCGAGCGACGAGCTCGAACGGATCATCACCGGCACGCGCGGCATCGCGTCCACGCGCATCCTCTTCGTGCGCGGCGGCCGCATCGTCATCATCGACAGCGACGGCTGGGGGGAGCGCGTCCTCACCGAGCCGGGCACCGCCCTCTCCCCGGCGTGGCAGCCGCAGGGGAAGGGCTTCGCGTACAGCACGCTCGTGGCGCACGGGTGGCGCATCATGCTGCGCGATTTCAGCGGCGTGCCGGGGCACGCGCTCGGCACGACCCCGGGGGGGCTCAACATGTCCCCCGCCTTCTCGCCCGACGGCGCGTGGCTCGCCTACGCCCACGGGGAGGAGGACGGAGTCGACCTCTGGGAAGCGCCGATGTCCGGCCTCATCGCCACGGGGCCGCCGCGCCGCGTGACCGTGGGGCGCGGCACCGACAACGTGTCGCCGAGCTGGAGCCCGGACGCGCGGCGGCTGGTCTTCACCTCGGGGCGGCTCGGCCACCCCGAGATCTACGTGGCCGACGCCGACGGCTCGAATTCGGAGATGCTGACCCCCTTCTCCTTCGGCGAGGAGGTCTACCGCTCGAATCCCGACTGGTCGCCGGACGGTCTGCAGGTGGCGTACCAGGCGCAGCTGAGCGGGGTATTCCAGGTGATG
>DATKOH010000022.1:0-8782 GCA_035524735.1 Gemmatimonadaceae bacterium | reverse complement strand
CGCGAATCTCTCGCTATGCGCGACGGCGGCTGCGCCGGGCGCCGGCCTTGCTCCCGGGACATGCCGGCGCCGTGCGGGCCGCGTGGGCCGAACGCGTTCCCCGGAGCGAGGCGCGCGCGTTGTCGCTCGGCTCGCGACTCCTCGAGCGGCCGAGCGATGGCGCGAGAGCCGCCCCTCCGCCGCGATTGCGCGAGCACGCAAGCTTGCGAGCGAGGCCGGCTCCCGGCGAAGCCGCCGTCGCGCGTAGCGAGAGACTCGCGCGCGGTATGCGCGAGGCTCGAAGCGTGCAAGCGCGTCGGGCGGCGGAGCCGGGGGCCGCCCTCGCGTCGCGAGCCGCTCTACTCTACGCGCGCCAGCCGCGGATTCGGGCGGTACTCGCGGCCGCGCTTGGCTTGCGGCTTGCCCGCGACCTTGACGATGTCCGCCGTGAAATCGAAGCGGCCGACGAAGAGCGACGAGCCGACGCCGTAGCTGTCCACGGGAACGCCGGCTTCCTCGAAGGCGCGGATCTTCTCCACGGTGAAGCCGCCGGAGACGACGATCCGCACGTCGCCGAACCCCTCGCGGTCGAGCGCGCGGCGCACGTTCCAGACGAGCTGCGGGTTCACGCCGGTGGGGCGGAAGGTGCCCATCTGCGGCACGATGGACGCGTCGACCATCATTTCCGAGGTGTCGAGGCGCACCCCCCAGAGCTTGGGCCCGAGGGCGCGCGCGACGTCGAGCGCGGTGCGCACGCAGTCGTTCTCGTAGTCGACGAGCGTGATGATCTGCACCGACGGGTCGGCGTGCTCGGCGAACTTGCGCGTGGCGAGCACGGTGTCGCCGCCGTACGCGGCGATGAGCGCGTGCGGCACGGTGCCGATCCCCGACGAGCCCCACCAGGAGGCCTGCGCATCGGTGGAGACGCCGATGGCGCCGGCGATGTGCGCGGCGTAGCCGTCGCCGGTCTGCACGAGCCAGTGGTCGTGGCGCGCGGGGAAGAACATGACGGTCTTCGGGCGCGCGGCGTCCACGACGTGGCGCGTGTTGGTGCCGACGCGCGTGCGGCGCGCGAGCACGCCGAGGTACAGCGTCTCGAGATGGGCGAAGGCGGGGTAGGGACCCTCGATGGTCATCACGGTCTCCCACGGCGCGATCTCCTCGCCGTCGTAGAGCGCGTGCACCTCGAGCGCCTTCCAGTCGTCGGAGCAGAGCTTGAGGATGGCGATCGCCTCGTCCATGCCGCCGAGGTAGCCCTGCGCCTTGCCGAACACCTGCATGGTGACGCGCGGCGCGTGTCCGTCGGCGGACATGACCTCGCGCGCGCGGGTGAAGTACTTGTCGGAGTAGTAGCCCTCCTTCATCCGCTCCACGGGGAGGTGGAAGACGGAGGGATCGAGGCGGGGGCGCTTGCGGAGCGGCATGGGGGGCAACGGTAGCCCGCGCGCGAGGCGGCGGCAAGGCGAGCGGGCGCGGGGGGTGGGCGAGGGCACCGGCCGCGACTGGCGGCGGGGGGGCGGCGCACGGCATCCTTCCCGCATGTCGATGCTCGCGGCGAACCTGCTGTGCCTGGGGCTGGTGGCGGTGGACCTGACGGCGCGCACCTGGCGCATCCAGTGGCTCCTGGTGGGGATGCGGTGCCACATCTCCTTCACCGACACGCTGGTGATGAACTGCGTGGGGGACGTGGCGGCGGCGGTGACGCCGAACCGGATCGGCGGGGAGCCCGCGCGGCTGGGCGGGATGATGCTGAGCAAGGTGCCGGCGACGGCGGGGATCGTGGCGATGGGAGTGGAGGCGCTCGCGATGTGGCCGGTAAACATCGCGGTGGCGGTGGGGCTCGCGCTGGCGTGGGCGCCGGAGTGGTGGCAGGGGGCGGGGCCGGCGCTCGAGCGCACGGCGATGAAGAGCTGGCCCTGGCTCGTGGCGATGCTGGTGGCGGGGGGCGCGGCGTGGTGGGCGGTGCGGCGCTACGCGCCGGCGCTCACGCACACGATGCGGCGGGGGACGAAGCGGGCGTGGGTGTACGCGCGGCGGATGCCGACGTGGGCGGTGGTGATGGCGGCGGTGACGACCTTCGTGTCGATCGCGGCGCGCGTGGCGGTGCTGCCGGTGCTCGTGCTCACGCTGCCGTCGCCGCCGCAGATGGGACTGGTGATCTTCGGCAGCTTCACGCTGATCTTCTCGCAGATCGTGCTGCCGACGCCGTCGGGGGTGGGGGTGGTGGAACTCGGGTTCCTCGGCGGCGCGGCGGGGGACCTCGGGGACGAGTACAAGCCGCTGCTCTTCCTCTGGCGGTTCTATTCGACGATCCTGGTGGTGGCGATCGGGATCGTGCTCGGGCTCTGGCGCTACGGGCCGCACGCGGCGGAGGCGATCATGTCGGGGGAGAAGAAGGCGGAGCGGGCGGAGGCGGCGCTGTGAGGCGCGCCGCGGTGGTGCTGGCGCTCGTGCCGGCGGCGCTCGCCGCGCAGGGGAAGAAGACGGAGCATCCGCTCACGATCGCGTACCGGGTGGCGGCGCCCGACCCGGCGTCGCACCGCTTCGAGGTGACGATGCGCGTGGACGGGATCCGCGCGGAGACGCTCACGCTGCAGATGCCGGTCTGGTCGCCCGGGCGCTACGCGCGCATGGACTTCGCGCGCAACGTGGAGCGCTTCGCGGTGACCGACCGCGCGGGCGACCCGGTGGCCTTCGACCTCCTGAACGGCGGGCGCTGGCGGCTGCACGTGCACCACGTGAAGGCGGTGCGCGTGTCGTACCGCGTGTACGCGGACAACCTGTCGGGCACCTTCTCGGTGGCGGACACGGCGCACCTCAACTGGAACGGCGCGTCGCTCTTCCCGTACGTCGTGGGGCACAAGCGCGACCCGGTGAAGCTGACGGTCGTGCCGCCGGCGGGCTGGCACGTGATCAACGGCGCGAGCACGACGCCCGACCAGACGGAGTTCCGCTTCGCCACCTACGACTTCCTGATCGACACGCCGACCGAGGTGGCCCCCGACTTCCAGGTGGACAGCTTCACGGTGGACGGCCGGCTCTACCGCGCCGTGACGCACGTGAACGGCGGCGACGCCGCGGGGCAGCGCGCGCGCTTCGTGCAGGACGTCGAGAAGATCGTGCGCTACGAGAACCGCGTGCTCGGCCCGCCGCCGCTCGCGATGTACACCTTCCTCTTCCACATCGGCTACGCCGGGGGCGACGGGATGGAGCACCTCGTGAGCACGCAGATCATCAACGCGAAGCTCTGGACGGACAGCGCCACGGTGCTCCCGGGCGTGGGGACGGCGAGCCACGAGTACTTCCACGTGTGGAACGTGAAGCGGATCCGCCCGGCGGCGCTCGGCCCCTTCGACTACGAGGACGCGGTGTTCCAGCCGAGCCTGTGGGTGGCGGAGGGATGGACGAACTACTACGGGAACATCGGGCTGCTGCGCGCGGGGATCGAGCCGCGGCAGATGTACTACGAGGAGCTCGCGGGGCTCATCGAGTACAACCTGGAGCGGCCGGCGTCGAAGTGGGTGTCGGCGCGGATGGCGAGCACGATCGCCCCGTACTGGGATGGCGCGGCGCAGCCGATGCGCACCGACGGGGAGGAGGCGTTCATCTCCTACTACCAGAAGGGGGAGGCGCTGGCGCTGGTGCTCGACCTCGAGATCCGCGCGCGCACGGGCGGGAAGCGCTCGCTGGACGACGTGCTGCGCGCGCTGAAGCGCCGGAGCTGGGACGCGCCGGGGCACAGCTACTACCTGCAGGGGCGCGGCTACACGGAGGCGGACGTCGAGAAGTCGGCGAGCGAGGCGGCGGGGACGGACATGCACGCCTGGTTCGCGCGCTACGTGGGGGGGACGGCCGAGGTCCCGTTCGCGGCGGCGCTCGCGCGCGTGGGGGTGAAGTACACGGTGCGCGGCGAGGGTCCGGCGCGCCGCTACGAGATCGAGGAGGACAGCACGGCCACCGCGGCACAGGTCGCGCTGCGGGAGCAATGGCTCAGCGGCACCGCGGCGGAAGGGGGTTCGCGATGAAGCGGCCGGTGCTCTTCTGGGACGTCGACACCCAGCACGACTTCATGGATGCCGCGGGGAAGCTGTACGTGCCGGGGGCGGAGGAGATCAAGCCGAAGCTGGCGCAGCTCACGGCGTTCGCGCACGAGCAGCAGATCCACATCGTCGCGAGCGCGGACGACCACGTGCCGGGGCACCGCGAGCTCTCGGCGGCGCCGGACTTCCTGGAGACCTTCCCGGAGCACTGCATGCGCGGCACGCCGGGCGCGGAGAAGATCGCGGAGACGGCGCTGTACGCGCCGCTCGTGATCGAGCCCGACCCGCTGCCGCACGAGGAGCTCGCGCGCCGGCTCTGGAGCCACGGCGGCGACGTGCTGCTGCGGAAGCACTGGTTCGACGTGTTCACGAACCCGAACACGGCGACGCTGCTCGAGGCGTGGGACCCGACGGAGATCGTGGTCTACGGCGTGGCGCTGGACGTGTGCGACAAGTACGCCATCGACGGGTTCATCGAGCGCGGGGTGCCGGTGATCCACCTCGTGCTCGACGCGACGCGCGCGATCCATCC
Organism: Gemmatimonadaceae bacterium; assembly: GCA_035524735.1. Lineage (GTDB taxonomy): Bacteria > Gemmatimonadota > Gemmatimonadetes > Gemmatimonadales > Gemmatimonadaceae > DATKOH01. The sequence continues at coordinate 4,231 of DATKOH010000022.1, read as the reverse complement.
CGACCGCACGGCGGCGCTGGTGGAGGGGTGGAAGCGGCAGGAGGTGCGGGTGGTGACCACCGAGGACGTGGTGTGCGGCCGGGTGGTGTAGCGGGGCGCTTCTTCTTCCCGGGCCCCACGGAGGTCCGGCCGGAGCTGCTGGCCGCGATGGGGCGGCGCATGATGCCGCACCGCGGAGCGGAGATGCGCGAGCTGCTGGCCCGCGTGCATCCGCGGCTCATGGCGCTGCTCGGCACGTCGCGCCCCGTGTACGTCGCCACCGGCGCGGCGACGGCCATGATGGAGGCGGCGGTGCGCAACGGCACGCGCCAGAAGGTGCTGGCGCTCGTCTCGGGGGCGTTCGGCGAGCGCTTCGCGCGCATCGCCGAGGCGTGCGGGCGGGACGTGACGCGGATCGTGACGCCGCCGGGGGAGGTGGTGACGCCCGAGCAGCTGGCGCTCTCGCTCGAGCACGGGCGCTACGACGCGGTGACGGCGGTGCACGTGGAGACCTCGACGGGCGCGGTGACCGACATCGCGGCGCTCGCGGCGCTCACGCGCGGCCGGCCAGACACGCTCCTGCTCGTGGACGCGGTGTCGAGCGTGGCGGGGATGCCGGTGGAGGCGGAGGCGTGGGGGGCGGACCTGGTCCTCTTCGCGTCGCAGAAGGCGCTCGCCTGTCCGCCGGGGCTCGCGTTCGCGTGGTGCTCGGCGCGCGCGCTGGAGCGCGCAGCCTCGCTGCCGGGGCGCGGGATGTACCTCGACCTGGTGCGCTACGACGAGTTCTGGCGGAAGGGGGAGACGCTGGGGACGCCGGCGGTGAGCGTGCTCTACGCGCTCGACGAGCAGCTGGCGGCGATCGAGCGGGAAGGGCTCGCGGCGCGCTTCGCGCGGCACGCGGCGATGCGCGACGCGGTGGAGCGCTGGGTGAGCGCGGCGCGCGCGCGCGAGCTGCCGGTGGGGATCCTCGCCGCGGCGGGGTCGCGCGCGCCGACGGTCACGGCGCTCACGTACGCGGGCGATTGCGCCGGGCTGCTCGGGCGGCTCGAGCGCCGCGGCTTCGTCATAGGCGGCGGCTACGGCGAGCTGGCCGCGCGCACGGTGCGCATCGGGCACATGGGGGACCACACCCCGCGCGCGGTGGAGAAGCTGGTCGCGGCGATGGAGGAGGCGATGATCGAACTGCAGGGGATCGAAGTCGCGGGATAGGCCGACGGCGAAGCGCCGCCGAGCGGGGCGCGGTCAGCGAACGCGCGCGCGGTCGCCGATCGCCTCCGCGAACACCTCGCGCACGCCGGCCAGGCTCTCCGGCCACTGGATGGCGCGCTTCGGGAGATAGTACGCGCTGCTCCCGGTGAAGATCAGGAAGAACTCCGGCGTCTCCCCCACGTGGCGGATGTCGCGCCAGGGGAACTCGTCGGAGAAGCTCTCCCCCGCGATCTTCACGCCGCGCGAGTCGAAGGTGTAGCGGCGCTCCTGGAGGGCGAGGGGGTTCTCGCGCAGCTGGCGGCGGGCGGCTCGGCCGAGGGCGACCGGGCGCCAGAGGGCGGCGAGCGCGGCGATCGCGAAGGGGGCGGCGAGCGCGGCGGCGAGGAGGAGGGGGGCGCGCCGCTCCGCGGCCCAGCGCCAGGCGACGTAGCCCGCGGCGGCGAGTGCGAGCAGGAGCACGCCGAGGGCGCGGATCTCGCGGGTGAGGCGCCGTTCGAAGCGCGCGTGGTAGCTCTGGAGCGCGCGCACGGCGCGCACGTGCTCGCGGGGCTCGACGCGCCAGATGATGGTGGAGGCGCTGGCCACCGGCGGTCAGGCGCCGGCGAGCGCCCGCTTGGGGAGCGGCGACTCCACGGTGACGTTCGGCACCGGCATCTCGCGCGTGGGGCCGGCCACGGGCATCTCGCGCGTGGGGCCGGCGGCGGGCATCTCGGTGGTGGGGCCGCTCACGGGCATCTCGGTCGTCGCGCGGACCTCGAGGATCTCGGCGGTGGTGCGCGGGCGCGGGGTGGCATCGTCGCCGATGCGGAAGCTCGACACGAGGGCGAGCAGGCGCCGCGAGGCCTCGGCGAGGGCGCCGGCCGCGGCGGCGATCTCCTGGGTGCTGGCGCTCTGCTGCTCGCTCGCGGCGGCCACCTGCTGCATGGCGGCGGCGAAGTTCTCGGTGCCGCGCGCGAGGTCGTCGAAGCGGAGCGTGGCCTGCACGATGAGTTCGGTGCTCTCGGCGGCGGTGCGCTCGATGCCGGCGGTCCATCCTTCCGCCTCGCGCACGGCGCGCTCGACGTGCGTGAAGCTGTCGAGCGCGGCCTTGGTGGCGGCCTCGACGCCGGCCACCGCCTCGCGCGCGCGCTGGCTCGAGGCGCGCGATTCCTCCACGCGCGCGAGGATGCCGCGCACGGTGGCGTCGGTGCGCTCGGCGGCCTCGGCGGAGCTGGTGGAGAGCTTGCGGATCTCGGCGGCGACGACGGCGAAGCCCTCGCCGTGCTCGCCGGCGCGCGCGGCCTCCATGCTCGCGTTCAGCGCGAGGAGCTTGGACTGGCGCGCGATGCGGCGCACGAGGGTGACGAAGGCGCCGATCTCGACGGACGCGGCGGCGAGGGCCTCGGCGCTGGCGGCGGAGCGCGCGGCGTCGGCGGCGACGGCGGCGAGGGCGGCGGAGCTGGCGTCGAGGCGCTCGCGGTTGTCGGCGGCGAGCGCGCGCAGGCGCGCGTTCCGCTCGACGCCCTCGCGCGCGCCCTGGCTGAGGTGCGTGGCGTTCCGCATCATCGCCGCGGTGTCCACGGCGCTCTCGGCGATGGCGCGCGCCATGTCGGAGGCCTGCGCGCTGAGGTCGCCGGCGGTGCCGGCCATCTCGGAGGCGGCGGCGGACATCTCCTCGGTGCCGGCGGTGATCTCGGCGGACATCGCGGCCGTCTCGGCGGCGGAGCCGCGGATGGCGAGCACGAGGCGGCGGAGCTCGAGCACCATGGACTCGGCGGCGCGCGCGAGGCGGCCCATCTCGTCGTCGTCGTCGCCCACGTCGTCGGGGCGGAGCACCGTGAGGTCGCCCGCGGAGACGCGTTCGGCGGCGCGCACGAGCACGGCGGCGGGGAGGGTGACGCGGCGCGCGACGTAGCGGCTCATCAGGAGGAGCAGGAGCTGGATGAGCGCGAGGACGGCCGCGGCGCCGAGGAGGATCACGGTGTGGGCGGCATCGAAGTCGTCCACGGGGCGGCCGAGGAGGAGCTTGTCGACCCAGCGCATGAGCCCCCACGCGAGGCCGCCGACGACCGCGAGCGACACCACGCCCAGCATCGCGGCGATCCGCGCCTGGATGCCGCGCCGGGAGGGGGCGCGCTTGTGAGGCTTGGTCGTGCGGCTAGATTTCACGGCCCACCATGGACGACTCCGCGAAGAACCCCGGCCCCGACGACAGGGCGTCGTACGATCCGGCCGCGGTCGAGCGCAAGTGGCAGGGGCGTTGGGAGGGGGCACGCACCAACTCGCCCGATCTCGACGCCGCGCCGCGCCCGTTCTACCAGCTGATGATGTTCCCCTATCCGAGCGCGGAAGGGCTGCACGTCGGCAACGTCTTCGCGTTCACGGGGAACGACATCCATGGACGATTCCAGCGGCTCCGGGGGCACACGGTGTTCGAGCCGATCGGCTTCGACGCGTTCGGCATCCACTCGGAGAACCACGCGCTCAAGACGGGGACGCATCCGGCGGCGCTGATCCCGAGCAACATCGCGAACTTCCGCCGGCAGCTGCGGCGCGTGGGGCTGATGGTGGACTGGGCGCGCGAGCTGTCCACGACCGACCCGCGCTACTACAAGTGGACGCAGTGGCTCTTCCTGCAGCTGTACCGGCAGGGGCTGGCGTTCAAGAAGGAAGCGGCGGTGAACTGGTGCCCGTTCGACAAGACGGTGCTGGCGAACGAGCAGGTGATCAACGGCGCGTGCGAGCGCTGCGGCACGAAGGTGGAGCAGCGCTTCCTGGCGCAGTGGTTCTTCCGGATCACGGACTACGCGCCGCGGCTGCTGGCGAACCTGGACCACATCGACTGGTCGGAGACGACGCGCACGGCGCAGCGGAACTGGATCGGGCGCTCGGAGGGGGCGGCGATCACCTTCGCGGCGGCGGGGGGGGCGAAGATCGAGGTCTTCACGACGCGGCCGGACACGATCTTCGGCGCCACCTACCTGGTACTCGCGCCGGAGCATCCGCTGGTGGAGTCGCTCACCCTTCCCGGGCAGAAGGGGGCGGTGGACGCGTACCGGGAGCG
>DATKOH010000021.1:0-2800 GCA_035524735.1 Gemmatimonadaceae bacterium | reverse complement strand
TGCGGGAGATCTTCACGGCCCCATGGCGCGGACCCGCGTCACTCCACCGTCACACTCTTCGCCAAATTCCTCGGCTGGTCCACATTCGCCCCGCGCTTCACCGCCACATAGTAGGCGAGAAGCTGCAGCGGCACACTCGCCAGAATCGGCGTGAACATGTCGATCGTCTCGGGAATCCGAATCTCATAATCGATCTTCCCCGCCAGCGCCGGCTCCGCCCGGCTCGTCAGCGCGATCACCCGCCCGCCACGCGCCTTCACCTCCTGGATGTTCGACACGATCTTGTCGAACACGCTGTCATGCGGCGCGATGAAGCACACCGGCATGTTCTCGTCGATCAGCGCGATCGGTCCGTGCTTCATCTCCGCCGCCGGATACCCCTCGGCGTGGATGTACGAGATCTCCTTGAGCTTGAGCGCGCCTTCCAAGGCCGCCGGGAAATTGTACCCGCGCCCCAAGTACAAGAAGTTCGTCGCGTCCTTGAACGCCTCCGCGATCGTCTCGATCTCCGCCGCCCGCTCCAGGATCTCCCGGACCTTCCCCGGCACCTCCAGCATCGCCTTCGCGATCCGCTGCCCCTCCAGCGCGCTCAGCCCCCGCATCCGCGCCAGCTTCAGCGTGAACAGCGCCAGCGCCGTCACCTGGCAGGTGAACGCCTTCGTGCTCGCCACGCCGATCTCCGGCCCCGCGTGGATGTAGATCCCGCCGTCGTCCTCCCGCGCGATCGTGCTCCCCACCACGTTCACGAACCCGAGCGCCCGCGCCCCGCGCTGCTGCGCCTCCCGCATCGCCGCCAGCGTGTCCGCCGTCTCCCCGCTCTGCGAGATCACGATGCACAGCGTCCGGTCGCTGATCACGGGATTGCGATAGCGGAACTCGCTCGCGTACTCCACCTCCACCGGGATCCGCGCCAGCTCCTCCAGCATGAACTCGCCGATCAGCGCCGAGTGCCAGCTCGTGCCGCACGCCGTGATCACGATGTTGTCGAACTCCATCAGCTGCTCGTCGGTGATGTTCAGCCCGCCGAGCTTCGCCGTCCCCTCCTCCACCTGCAGGCGCCCGCGCATCGTGTTCTCGATGCTCGCCGGCTGCTCGAAGATCTCCTTGAGCATGAAGTGCGCGTAGCCGCCGCGCTCGATCATGTCCAGGTCCCAGTCGATGCTGCTCACCGCGCGCGTCATCGGCGCCGCGTGCATGTCCATCACCCGGTAGCCGTGCCGCTCCAGCACCGCCAGGTCGCCGTCGTTCAGGTAGATCACCTGCCGCGTGTGCGCGAGGATCGCGCTCACGTCGCTCGCCACGAAGTACTCGCCGTCCCCCAGCCCCACGAGCAACGGCGAGCCCTTCCGCGCCGCCACGATCTTGTCCTTGTCCCGGCTGCTCACCACCGCGATCCCGTACGTCCCCTCCACCTTCCGCAGCGCCTCGATCACCGCCTCCTCGAGCGATGCGCGCGCCCCGTCCGCCGGCTTCATGAACTCCTCCACCAGGTGCGCCAGCACCTCGGTGTCGGTCTCGCTCGTGAAGGTGTGCCCGAGGTCCACCAGCGCCTGCCGCAGCGCCGACGCGTTCTCGATGATCCCGTTGTGCACCACCGCGATCGCGCCGTCGCACGAGAGATGCGGGTGCGCGTTGCACCAGTTCGGCGCGCCGTGCGTCGCCCACCGCGTGTGCGCGATCCCCACCGTCCCCTGTACCGGCTCCGCGCCGATCACCGACTCCAGCTCGGCGATCTTCCCCGGCGCCTTCCGCACCTGCAGCCCGCCGTTCACCATCGCGATCCCCGCCGAGTCGTAGCCGCGGTACTCCATGCGCTTCAGCCCCTCCAGCAGGAGCGGCGTCGCGGTGCGCGGGCCGACGTAACCGATGATTCCGCACATGTTACGGCCGGGGAGAGAGAGAGTTGTACGAGCGCGCGAACGTCATGAGGTCAGCTCAGGGCATCGAGTGGGACTCTGCATTCCTTCACCAGCTGCCGCGCCGCCGCCTCCGTGGGCGCTTCGGCGATCACGCGCACGATCGGCTCCGTGCCGCTCGGCCGCACGTGCACCCAGCGGTCGGGCCAGGCCAGCCGCAGCCCGTCCTGCGTGTCCGGCTCCGCGTCCGGGAAGGCCTTCCGCAGCGCGGCGTACACCGCGTCGAGCGGCGCCGCGGGGCGGTCGAGCTTGTCCTTCACGATCGCGTACGACGGGTAGCGCGCCACCACCTTCGACAGCGGCTCCCCATCCTCGGCGAGCATTTGCAAGATGAGGGCCACGGCCACCGGCGCGTCGCGGCCGAGGTGCAGTTCGGCGAGGATCACCCCGCCGTTCCCCTCCCCGCCGATCGCCGCCTTCCGCTCGCGCATCGCCACCGCGACGTTCACCTCCCCCACCGGCGCGCGCACCACCGCCGCGCCCGCCTCGCGCGCCACGTCGTCCGTGATGCGGCTCGTCGACAGGTTGACCACCAGCGGCCCCTTCCGCGACCGGAGCACCAGCCGCGCGGCGAGGGCGAGCGTCCAGTCCTCGCCGATCGCGCGCCCCGCGTCGCTCACGAGCGCCAGCCGGTCGACGTCGGGATCGGTGGCGAGGCCGATGTCGGCGCGCGCCGTGCGCACGAGCGCCTCGAGGTCGCCGAGGTTCGCCGCCACCGGCTCGGGCGCGCGCGGGAAGCGGCCGTCGCTCTCGAGACCGATCGCCGTCACCGTGCAGCCGAGCCGCTCGAGGAGGAGCGGCATGATCGTGCCCCCGGCGCCGTGCACGCTGTCGAGCGCCACGTTGAACTTCCGCGCGCGGATCCGCGCCGCGTCCACCATCGG
>DATKOH010000020.1:0-10562 GCA_035524735.1 Gemmatimonadaceae bacterium | reverse complement strand
CGCTCCCGTGAGCGCCCCCGACGCCGTCCCCTTCTGGTCGCCCGCGGAGATCGAGGCCGCGATCCCCGGCACCATCGCGCACCTCGCGGAGCACCGGGTGCTCGCCTATCCCACCGAGACCGTGTACGGCTTCGGCGGCGCGATCGACGAGCCCTCCGTGGACGCGCTCGTCGCGCTCAAGGGGCGCGACCCGGGGAAACCATTCCTCGTTCTCGTGGCGTCGAGCGAGATGGTCGCGCGCCTCGATCTGCGCCTGGCCGGTGATGCGGCGCGGCTCGCCGCGCGCCATTGGCCCGGTGCGCTCACCCTCGTGCTCCCCGGCGGCGACCGCCGCGTCCCCGCGCGGCTCCGTGGCCCCGAGGGCGGCGTGGCGGTGCGATGGACCTCGCACCCCGCCATCGCGCGCCTCCTGCTCGCCTACGGTTCCCCGATCACTTCGACCAGCGCGAATCGCGCCGGCCGCCCCCCCGCGATGAGCGCGGCCGAGATCGTGGCCGACTGGAGCGACGCGATCCGCCGGAGCCAGCTGCGCGTGCTCGACGGGGGCCGGCTCGTGCCGTCCCCCTCATCCACGGTGGTAGATTGCACGGGGCGCCGCCTGCGCGTGATCCGCCCGGGCGCGATCCCCTCGGCGACGCTCCGCGAGAGCGTCCCCGATCTGATCGGAGACCTCTGACCCCGTGCGCGTCCTCTTCGTCTGCACCGGCAACACCTGCCGCAGCGCGATGGCCGAGTCCATCGCGCGCCGCATCGCCCCCGAGCTGGGGCTCGGCGACCTCGACATCCGCTCCGCGGGCACCGCCGCCTGGGAAGGCGCGCCCGCCTCCGATGGCGCGCTCCTCGTGTGCCTCGAGCACGACGTGGACCTCTCCGCGCACCAGGCGCGGCTCCTCACGCGCGAGATGGTCGACTCGGCCGACCTCGTGCTCACGATGGGACCGCACCATCTCGAGCGGGTGCAGGCCCTCGGCGCGGGCGCGAAGGCCCATCTGCTCGCGAGCTACGCCTCGCGCGGGCTCACCGACCGGCCGATCGGCGATCCGTTCGGCGGCGAGCTCAGTCTCTACCGCGAGACCTACGACGAGCTCGTGCGCGAGGTGCGCCGCGCCTTCGAGCGCCTCGCCGCCGAGCGCGCGCCCGGCGTCTCCTGATGCGCGCCCCGGGGCGGCTGGTCCTGCTCGGCCACCCCGTGGGCCATTCGCTCTCGCCCGTCTTCCAGAACGCGGCGCTCCGCCACGCCGGGATCCCGCTCACCTACGAGGCGCGTGACGTGCTCCCGCCCGATCTCCCCGCCGCGATCGCCCTCCTCGTAGAGGACCGCGCGGCGGGCAACCTCACCATCCCGCACAAGGAGGCGATGGTCGCGCTCTGCGACGTCGTGCTCCCCGTGGCGCAGCGCGCGGGGGCGGTGAACGCGTTCTGGGTGGACGACGCGGGCAAGCTCACCGGCGACAACACGGACGTGGGCGGGGTGACGCTCATGCTCACGCAGCTCATGGATGGCCCCCCGCGCGGACGCGTGGCGCTCCTGGGCGCCGGCGGGGGCGCGGCCTCCGTGCTGGCCGCGCTCGAGCGTTGGCCCGGCGTGGAAGTCGCGCTGTACAACCGCAGCCCGAATCGTGCCGCGCGCCTCGCCGAGCGATTCCCGATCGTGACGCGCACGGTGGACGCCGCGGAGGAGGCGGTGCGCGGCGCGTCGCTCGTGATCAACGCCACGGCGGCCGGCCTCGAGGACGATGCGATGCCGATCGCCATCGAGTCGCTCCCCTACGATGCGGCCGTGGCCGACCTCGTCTACCGCCGCGGTGAGACCCCGTGGGTGCGCGCCGCGCGCGCCTGCGGCCACCGCGCCACCGACGGACTCCCGATGCTCGTGGAGCAGGGGGCGCTCGCCTTCGAGCGATGGTTCGGCGTGCCCGCGCCGCGCCAGGTGATGTGGGACGCCGTGCTGGTGAGCGATGCGACTTGAATGGCGCGCGGCGAGCGCCGCCGGCGTGCTCGATCTCCTGCTGCCGCGGGCGTGCGTCGTGTGCGACCGCCTGCTCGACGTGGGCGACCGCCGCCTCGCCTGCGGGCGCTGCTGGGCGCGCGTGCGCGAGCTCCCGCAGCCGCGCTGCGCGCGCTGCGGCCATCCGAATCTCCGCGAGGCGTGCGCCTGGTGCGAGAATCTGCCCCCGTTCGTGCGCGCGGCGCGCAGCTTCTGCTGGATCCCGGGCGGCACCGGCGGGCAGATCGTGCACGCGCTCAAGTACGGCGGCTGGCGCGCCGCGGGGGAGGAGATGGGCGCCGTGATGGCGCGGCTCGACTGGCCCGCCGACGTGGTGCGCGAGCGGTCGGCCGTGGTGCCGGTGCCCCTGGCGCGCGACCGCGAGCGGGAGCGGGGCTACAACCAGAGCGCCGAGCTCGCCCGGGCGCTGGCGCGCCGCTGGAACGTGCCGCTGTGGGACGATGTCGTGGAACGCACGCGCGCGACCGCGACACAGACCCGATTGACACCGGAGGAGCGCCGGGGCAACGTTTCCGGCGCGTTCCGCGCGCGCGCCGGCGCGCGGGACCGGCTCCACGGCACGCATCCCGTGCTGGTGGACGACGTGATCACCACCGGCGCGACGCTCGCCGCGTGCGCCGCCGCGCTCTTCGAGGGCGGTGCCCGCATCATCAGCCTCGTGACCTTCGGGCGCGCCCCCGCCATCGGCGACCGCGTCTGATCCAGGGAGCCAGCGCACCATGACGATCAAGGTCGGGATCAACGGGTTCGGCCGCATCGGCCGGCAGGTCGTTCGCGCCGCCCTCGAGCAGGGGGTGGCCGACATCGAGTTCGTGGCGGTGAACGACCTCACCGACACCAAGACCCTCGCGCACCTCTTCAAGTACGACTCCGTGCACCGCACCTACGCCGGCCCCGTCTCCGCCGGCGCGGGCACGATCACGATCGACGGCGCCGAACTCCAGGTACTCTCGGAGAAGGATCCCGCCGCGCTCCCCTGGAAGAAGCTCGGCGTGGACCTCGTGCTCGAGTCCACCGGCCGCTTCACCAACGCCCCCGACGCGAAGAAGCACCTCACCGCGGGCGCGAAGAAGGTCGTGATCTCCGCCCCCGCGAAGGGGGAGGACATCACCGTCGTCATGGGCGTGAACCACGACAAGCTCGACGTCGCGAAGCACGAGATCATCTCCAACGCGAGCTGCACCACGAACTGCCTCGTGCCCATGGTCAAGGTCGTGCGCGACGCCTTCGGCTTCAAGCACGCCTCCATGACCACGATCCACAGCTACACGAACGACCAGAACATCCTCGACCTCCCGCACAAGGACCTCCGCCGCGCCCGCGCTGCCGCGGTCTCCATGATCCCCACCACCACCGGCGCCGCGAAGGCCACGTCGCTCGTGATCCCCGAGGTGAAGGGGAAGATCGACGGCATCGCCATCCGCGTGCCCACCCCCGACGTCTCCTTCACCGACCTCGTCGTGGAGGTAGAGAAGCCCGCCACCGTGGAGGCGGTGAACGCCGCCTTCCGGAAGGCCGCCGAAGCGGGCCCGCTCAAGGGGATCCTGGCGTACTCGGAGGAGGAGCTCGTCTCCGTCGACTACACCGGCAACGCCTTCTCGTGCACGCTCGACGCGAAGAGCACGAACGTGATCGACGGCACCCTCGTGAAGGTGTCGGGCTGGTACGACAACGAATGGGGGTACGCGAGCCGCTGCGTGGACCTGCTGCGCTACATCGGCGCGCGCCTGTGAGCGGTGCGGTCACCGCGGCGGACCGCCGCCGCGACCGCCTCGCGCTCGCGATCTTCGCCGGCGGCGCGTTCCTGTACCTCCTCGCGTACCTCGGCATGCACTCGCTGGCGTACTCGCCGGTGGTGTCGGATCTCGCGCACCCGGCCCTCCGGCGCTTCACCTGGCTCTGGATCCTCTCCCTCGCCGGGCTCACCCTCGCCGGCGCCGGCGGCGTGGCGATGCTCCTCTCCTTCTGGCGGTGGCACCGCCGCCCCAAGGACGTGATCTGATGCCCGCGCGCACCATCCGCGACCTCCCCGACGCCGCGCTCCGCGGCAAGCGCGCGCTCGTCCGCGTGGACTTCAACGTCCCGATGGACGGCGCCCGCGTCACCGACGACACCCGCATCCGCGCGGCGCTCCCCACGATCGACGCGCTCCTCGCGCGCGGCGCCGCCGTGATCCTCCTCTCGCACCTCGGCCGCCCGAAGGCGAAGCCCGAGGCGAAGTATTCGCTCGCCCCGGTCGCGGCGCACCTCGCCACGCTCACCGCGCACCCGGTGCGCTTCCAGCCGAGCACCGACGACGACGCCGCGCTCGCCGCCGCGCGCGCGCTGGCGCCGGGCTCGATCCTCGTGCTCGAGAACACGCGGTTCCTTCCCGGCGAGGAGGCGAACGATGAGGCGATGTCCCGCGCGCTCGCGCGCCTCGGCGACGTCTACGTGAACGACGCCTTCGGCTCCGCGCACCGCGCGCACGCCAGCACCGAAGGGGTGGCGCGCTTCCTCAAGCCCGCCGTCGCCGGCCTCCTCATGGAGAAGGAGCTCCGCTACCTCGGCGATGCGCTCGCCGCGCCCCGGCGCCCCTTCGTCGCCGTGCTCGGCGGCGCGAAGATCTCCGGCAAGATCGACGTCATCGAGCAGCTGCTCCCCAAGGTGGACAAGCTCCTCATCGGCGGCGCCATGGCCTGCACCTTCTTCAAGGCGATGGGCCTCGAGACCGGCGCCTCTCTCGTCGAACCCGACCGCGTGGACATGGCGAAGGCCCTCCTCGTGCGCGGCGGCCCGAAGCTCATCCTCCCCGACGACGCGATGGTCGCCCCCGCGCTCGCCGCCGCCGGCGCGCACGCGGTGAACCTCGACGCGATCCCCAAGGCGGAGGCCATGTACGACATCGGCCCCCGCTCGGCCAAGCGCTTCGCCGGCGAGATCACCGCGGCGAAGACCGTCGTGTGGAACGGGCCCATGGGCGTCTTCGAGACGCCTCCCTTCGACGCCGGCACGAAGGCCGTGGCCGAGGCGATGGCCATCGCCACCGCCGGCGGCACCACCACCATCGTCGGCGGCGGCGACTCCGCCGCCGCGGTGGAGCAGATGGGACTCGCCGCGCGCATGAGCCACGTCTCCACCGGCGGCGGCGCCAGCCTCGAGTTCCTGGAAGGGAAGACGCTGCCGGGAGTGGCCGCCCTCGACGAGGCCTCCCGATGAAGCGCCCGCTCTTCGCCGCCAACTGGAAGCTGAACCACGGGCCGCAGGAGGCGCGCACCTTCCTCACGAAGTTCACCGCGCTCGTGCCGCGACGCGCGGACCGCACCTTCATCTTCTTCCCCCCCGCGCTCAGCCTCACCGTGTCGGGCTTCGCGCTCCGCGAACGGAGCGAGATCCTCGTGGGCGTGCAGAACATCCACTGGGAGGACAAGGGCGCCTTCACCGGCGAGAACTCGGCGCCCATGTCGCGCGACGCCGGCGCGAAGATCGCGCTCGTCGGCCACTCCGAGCGGCGCCACCTCTTCGGGGAGACCGACGAGATGACCGCGAAGAAGACCGCCGCCGCCTACCGCGCCGGGCTCACGGTGATGCTCTGCGTGGGCGAGCGCCTCGAGGAACGCGAGCGGAACACCACGCAGGCCGTCGTCCTGCGCCAGCTCAAGGCGGGGATCGCGCGCCTCGAGCCCTCGCAGATCGCGACGATCGCCATCGCATACGAGCCCGTGTGGGCGATCGGCACCGGCCGCAACGCCACGCCGGAGGACGCGACGAACGTGCACAGCGCCATCCGCCGCGCGCTCAAGGAGGCGATCGGCTCCAAGTCCGCCGACATCCCGATCCTCTACGGCGGCAGCGTGAACGCGGAGAACGCGAAGGCGCTGCTCGACGCGCCCGAAGTGGACGGCGTGCTCGTGGGGGGAGCGAGCCTCGACGCCGAGGGATGGGCGAAGATCTGCCAGACTTGACCCGACCGTGTAAGCTGGCTAACGTTATGTGCTTAGCCAACTAATCCCGCCTCGCGAATGTACACGGCCCTCCTCGTCCTGCTCGTCATCGTCAGCGTGATCCTCGTGGTCGCGATCCTCCTCCAGTCGGGGAAGGGGAGCGGCCTCGCGGCGAGCTTCGGCGGCGCCTCCTCGTCGAGCGATGCGTTCATGGGCTCGCACCAGATCGCGACCGGGCTCACCAAGGGCACGTGGTACCTGGGCGGCGTCTTCCTGCTGCTTGCGTACATCCTCGCGATCATGAGCGCCCGGCCCTCGGTGCCGAAGTCGGTGCTCGACCAGCCCGCGCAGACGCAGGCTCCCGCGCAGCAGCTCCCGGCGAGCGCTCCCGGCGCGGCGCCGATCATCCCGCTGCAGAATGCCCCCGCGGCACCGGCTCCCGCGCCGGCTCCCGCGCCATCGCAGGCTCCGGCCAAGGCGCCTCCGCGTTGAGCACGGGAGCGAAGGCACAGGGCTCCACTCCGGGGTTCCTCCTCTTAGAGGACGGAACCCTTTTTCGTGGCACCCTGCGCGATCCCGTCCCCGTCGCGACGGCCGAGGTGGTCTTCACCACGAACATGACCGGCTACCAGGAGGTCTTCACCGATCCCTCCTACCAGGGGCAGATCGTGGTGATGACCGCGCCGATGATCGGCAACTACGGCGTGAACGCCGAGGACCCCGAGTCGGGTGCCGCGCAGGTGGCGGGCGTGATCGTGCGCGAACTGAGCGAGCACCCGTCCAACTGGCGGGCGACGGGGGACCTCGGCACGTACTTGAAGGGCTCGCAAATCCCGGTTCTGTCGGATGTTGATACGCGGCGCCTCACGAAACACTTGAGGTCCGCCGGCGTCATGCGCGGCGCGATCGGCGCGGGGGAGAAACCGGGCCTCGACGCGGTTGCCGCCCTCGAGTCTTGCCCGTCCATGGAAGGGCTGGATCTCGCGTCGCGCGTCTCGACGAAGGAGCCGTACGGCTGGGGCGACCCGGCCGCGGCCCGCCACATCGTGGCCTACGACTACGGGATCAAGCGGAACATCCTGCGGCTCTTCGCGGACCACGGCTGCCGCACCACGGTGGTGCCGGCCGCCACCCCCGCGGAGAAGGTGATGGAGATGGCGCCCGACGGCGTCTTCCTGTCGAACGGTCCGGGGGACCCGGCGGCCGTGAGTTACGCGCCGGGGATCATCCGGAAGCTGGCGGACCGCGGCATTCCGGTGCTCGGCATCTGTCTGGGGCACCAGCTGCTCGGACTCACCTTCGGGGCGCGCACGGAGAAGATGCCGTACGGCCACCGGGGGGGGAATCACCCGGTGAAGGAGCTCGACACCGGGCGGGTACTGATCACCTCGCAGAACCACGGCTTCGCGGTGGTGGGGAACCAGGAGGGGATCCCCGGAGCGCCGGAGCTGCGGGTGACGCACGTGAACCTGAACGACGGGACGGTGGAGGGACTGCGCCACCGGGAGAAGCCGGTGTTCGCGGTGCAGTACCATCCGGAGGCGGCTCCGGGGCCGCACGACGCCCGCCCGCTCTTCTCCGAATTCATGGAAGCGGTTCGTTCGAACAGTCGTTCTAGTTAGCCAAACCCTTGACACACAAGCAGGTACGCACGAAGTTACACGCCCAGACCCGACAGCTGGCGGGAGTTCCTTTCCGAGGGTGAGAATGACGAAAGCCGATCTGGTCGAACGCGTGACGGCGCAGATCTCGCGTACCGCGGGCCCGATGATCTCGAAGAAGGATTGTGCGCGGGTGGTGGACTCCTTCCTGGACGCCATCAAGGACGCCCTGAAGGAGCAGAAGAACATCGAGGTGCGGGGCTTCGGGACCTTCAAGATCCGGCAGCGGAAGACGCGCATGGCGCGGAATCCGCGCACGGGGTCTCCCGTGGAAGTCTCGGCGCGTCCGGTGCCGGTGTTCAAGCCCAGCAAGGAGTTGCGGGCGCTCGTCGCGGAAGAGGAGGGGGAGAACGCGACGGTGTGATCGCTTGCGGAAGGGGGCAGGGAGAGTGCGGCGGGTACGGGCGAGCGGCCCGGCCCGCCGTCGTGTTTTCGGGGGGGGTGGATGTTCAGATCGACAATCCACCCTGGTAGGTGAAGACGCTGTCGAAGATGGCCATCGGGAACCACTCGCCTGACATGACGTTGTGGTCGCCGACCAGATAGAAGGGGCCCCACTGGAACAGATAGACCTTCCGGTACGGATCCCTGGGAGTGCCATTGTACGCGGCGCGAAGCGAGTCATACGCTGCTGAAGCGCGACTGCATAGAACGCCGCTCGCGACCAGAGTGACCGGCGCACCGGGCGTGAGAAGCGGGAGGCGCGCGCTGTCGCGTACCGCCACGGCATCCCACGCTGTGTCGGTGCTCAGCTGTCGGAGGGAGGTCAATACGTTGCCCCCCCACGCATCGGCGGGGAGGCACGCGTTCAGCGGGCTGATCGCGACTTCAACCGTCGTTGAAGCGCCTCCCACCGATATGGTGAACGCACCGGTTCCAGATTGCACGATCGGCGCCACGTCGAAGTACGCGGTATCGGTCTGAGTCTTGCCGCGACCGGCTGCGACGAGGTACGGCGTGGATACCCGGCAGGCGGGCACGAAGCCGCGTGGGACACAGGTGACCGGCACGCCGTCCGCCGAGCTCCCGCCGTATTCGATGCGGAATGCGAAGGCTGCGTTACGGCCGCCGGCGGACGCGGAGACGGTCGGATCACAGGGGGTGACGGCCAGAGTGCTCGAAGCGCAAGGCGCGGCCGATACGCCTCCAATCCCGGGAAGGATCGAAGCTTCCTGACGGTTCGCTGCGTCCGCCAAGAGACTTGGAACGAGCCAAGGCGTGCTCATGGACGGGATGAGGAGTACTGCGCCAAGGGTCGCCAGCGTCACGCGTCGCGTCATGAGCCCGCTCACCGCCCCCTCCTCAGTCCCTGGGCCAACTCCGGTCGAATATAGGAGCGGAACACCCACGTTTGTCACGCTCGACGAGACGGCGCATCCTCCAGGTATGCGGTCGCTCGCGCGGCCACGCCCGCCCGGGAAGCCTGCGAACCATTCCCACCGTGGATCGGTCCACGGGTGCTTGCGGAACGGGTGTTTGATCGTGCATCAGTTCCATGGGATGCCCGTGCGGAGGCCAGGGCAGCCCCGCTGGAGTCCGACTCACGAATCGACCTAGATTGTTCGGTGCCGGATGCTACGCGCAAGGGTGCCGGCCGCGCGCAACGAGTGCACCAGCGCGGGTGCCGCCAGGGTCGCACTCGCTGATGGCTTGTGGTACATGCCGCCTCCGTTGGCTTTCCTCGAGTTCCTCGCGCCAGTGCGCCTTCTCCATCGGTTGCCGCGAACACACCACATGACCGTCACCGCCCTCCTCTTCGCCAGCTACGCCGAAGCACTCGGAGCGCCGAGCGTGGAGCTCGCGCTCGCGCCGGGCGCGAAGGTGAGCGACGCCATCGCGCGGCTCCGCGCGATGCCGGGGGGCGGGATGCTTCCGGAGCGGCCGGTGGTGGCGGTGAATCTCGCCTACGCCCGGCTCGACGCGGTGCTCGGCGCGGGCGATGAACTGGCGGTGATCCCGCCGGTGGCGGGGGGCTGAGCGGTGCGCACGGCGATCGTCTCCCGCGCCATCGACCCGGCGGCGCTCCTGCGCGAGGTGGAGAGCCACGGCTCCGGCGCCTCCATCCTCTTCGTGGGCACGGTGCGCGACGTGAACGACGGGCGCCCGGTGGAGGGGCTCGAGTACAAGGCCTACGACGCGATGGCGGAGAGGGAGCTCGCGGCGATCGCCGCCGAGGCGGCCGCGCGCTTCGGCACCGAGCGGATCGTGGTGGAGCACCGCACCGGGCGCCTCGCGCTCGGAGAGACGAGCGTCGCCATCGCGGTATCGCATGCGCACCGCGGCGCGGCCTACGAGGCGAGCCGCTGCATCATCGAGGAGCTCAAGCGGCGGCTCCCGGTGTGGAAGCGCGAGGAGTACGCGGACGGCACGCGCGAGTGGGTCGATCCCGCGCGCGCCCGCGCGGAGGCGGGGCGATGACCGCGCCCCTGCGCGACCAGTTCGGGCGGAGCATCGAGTACCTGCGGATCTCCGTCACCGACCGCTGCAACTTCCGCTGCCTCTATTGCATGCCGGTGGAGGGACTGCCCTGGCTGCCGAAGCGGGAGATCCTCAGCTACGAGGAGATCACGGCGATCGTGTCGCAGCTCGCGCCGCACGGGCTGCGGCGGCTGCGCATCACGGGCGGGGAGCCGACCATCCGCCCCGATCTCGTGGAGCTCGTGCGCCAGCTGCGCGCGGTGCCGGGGATCGAGGACATCGCGCTCTCGACGAACGGGGTGAAGATGCCCGAGCTCGCCGCGCCGCTGCGCGCGGCGGGGCTCGACCGCGTGAACATCAGCGCCGACAGCCTGCGCGCCGAGCGCATCGCGCGGATCGCGCGCCGCGACCTGGGTTTCGACCCGGTGCGCGCGGCGCTCGCGGCCGAGCGGGCGGGGCTGGGGCCGGTGAAGCTCAACGTGGTGGTGATGCGCGGCGTCAACGACGACGAAGTGGAGGATTTCGCGCGCCTCACGCTCGACCATCCGTGGC
>DATKOH010000019.1:0-4885 GCA_035524735.1 Gemmatimonadaceae bacterium | reverse complement strand
TCGTCGTGCACACGCGCGAGGCCGAGGACGACACGCGCGCGATGGTCGCCGAGGCGGCCGCCGCCGGCGTGGTGGGCGTCCTCCACTGCTACACCGGGAGCGCCGCCCTCGCCGCATCCGCGCTCGCGGCCGGATGGTACGTCTCCTTCAGCGGCATCATCACCTTCAAGAAGTGGACGGACGACGCGCTCCTCCGCCTCCCGCCCGGCGACCGGCTCCTGGTCGAGTCCGACGCCCCTTACCTCGCCCCCGTCCCCCACCGGGGGCGCCGCAACGAGCCCGCCTGGGTCCCGCTCACCCTCGCGCGCCTCGCCGCCGCGCGCGGCGACGAGCCCGGCGCGCTCGCGGCCGCCACCGCCGCGAACGCGCGGCGACTCTTCGCCCTCGCCTAGCGTCGGTCGGGCACCACGGGGTAACTTCACGGCACTCGCGCTCCCCCCCGAGTCCCTTCACCCGAACCCCCGACCCGCGTCGTGCCCAAGGTTCCCAGCGACATCGAGATCGCGCAGGCCGCGAAGCCGCGCCCCATCACCGACGTGGCCGCCGACCTCGGCCTCCACGCCGACGAACTCGACCTCTACGGCAAGTACAAGGCGAAGATCGCCCTCGACGTGTCGCAGCGCCCCGCCCGCGGGCGCCTGGTGCTCGTCACCGGGATCAATCCCACGGCGGCCGGCGAAGGGAAGAGCACCACGCTCGTCGGCCTCGCCGACGCGCTGCGCAAGCTCGGCAAGCGCACCGTGCTCTGCATCCGCGAGCCGAGTCTCGGCCCGGTCTTCGGCGTGAAGGGGGGCGCCGCCGGCGGCGGCTACGCGCAGGTGATCCCGATGGAGGACATCAACCTCCACTTCACCGGCGACTTCCACGCGATCTCGAGCGCGCACTCCCTGCTCTCGGCGATGCTGGACAACCACCTCACGCAGGGGAACCCGCTCAACATCGACCCGCGCCGCATCACCTGGCCGCGCACGATCGACATGAACGACCGTTCGCTCCGCCAGGCGATCGTCGGCCTCGGCGGCGTCGCGAACGGCGTCGTGCGCGAGGAGCGCTGGGTGATCATCCCCGCGAGCGAGGTGATGGCGATCGTCGCGCTCTCGTCGAGCCGCGAGGACCTCGAGGCGCGGCTCTCGCGCATCATCGTCGGCGCCACCGCCGGCGCGTCGCGCAAGCCCGTGCGCGCCTCCGACCTCAAGGCCGTGGGCGCGATGGCCCTCCTGCTGAAGGACGCGATCCGCCCCAACCTCGTGCAGACCCTCGAGGGGAACCCGGCGATCGTGCACGCCGGCCCCTTCGGCAACATCGCGCACGGCTGCAATTCCATCCTCGCCACGAAGACGGGGCTCGCGCTCGCCGACATCGTCGTCACCGAGGCGGGCTTCGGCTCCGACCTCGGCGCCGAGAAGTTCTTCGACATCAAGTGCCGCTTCGGCGGGCTGAATCCGGAGGTGGCCGTGCTCGTGGCCACCGTGCGCGCGCTCAAGCTCCACGGCGGCGCCGACAAGAAGAACCTGGGCGTCGAGGACCTCGGCGCGCTCGAGCGCGGCCTGCCGAACCTCGCCGCGCACATCGACAACCTCAAGCAGTTCGGCATCCCGGTCATCGTCTCGGTGAACCGCTTCACCTCCGATTCCGAGAAGGAACTCGCGATGGTGGCCGACTACGCGCGCAAGCAGGGAGTGCGCGTCGCGCTGAACGAGGTGTGGGAGAAGGGCGGACAGGGGGGACTCGAGATGGCGCAGGAGGTGCTGCGCGCGCTCGACGCCGGCGGCGCGAAGTTCGCCCCGCTCTACGACGCCAAGCGCCCGATCAAGGAGAAGATCGACACGATCGTGAAGAAGGTGTACGGTGGCGACGGCGCCGACTACGCCCCGAAGGCGGAGCGGAACATCGAGTACCTCGAATCGATCGGCCTCGCCGAGACGCCGGTCTGCATGGCGAAGACGCAGTACTCGCTCTCCGACGACGCCGCGCTCCTCGGCCGGCCGAAGGGCTTCCGCATCATGGTGCAGGACGTCTATCCCGCGGCGGGCTCCGGCTTCGTCGTCGCGGTGGCGGGCGACATCATGACCATGCCGGGGCTGCCGAAGGAACCCGCCGCCGAACGGATGGCGATGAAGCCGGACGGCTCGATCACGGGCCTCTTCTAGGCCGGCGGCCCCCTCCCACCCCCACGGATGATCGCATGAAGACTGTCACCACCGACAAGGCGCCCGCGGCGATCGGCCCGTACTCGCAGGCGGTGAAGGCCCACGGCTTCCTGTTCACCGCCGGGCAGATCGCGCTCGATCCCGCCTCCGGCCAGGTCGTCGCCGGCGGCATCAAGGAGCAGACGCAGCGCGTGCTCGACAACCTCACCGCCGTGCTCGCCGCGGGCGGCGCCACGTGGGCCGACGTGGTGAAGACCACCGTCTACCTCGCCGACATGGCCGACTTCCCGGCGATGAACGAGCTCTACGGCAAGCACCTCGGCGCGGCGCGCCCCGCCCGCTCCACCGTGCAGGCGGCCGGCCTGCCGCGCGGCGTGCTCGTCGAGATCGACGCGGTCGCGTACGTGAAGGAGCAGGGCTGATCCCCACATCCGGAGCGGCACGATGAGCACCTCCCGGACCCGCGAGGAACTCTTCCGTCTCACCGCGTTCGCGCGGTGCGCCGGTTGAGCCGCCAAGATGGGTCCGGGTGACCTGTCGCGCGCGCTCGCTCCACTCCCGGCGGACACGGATCCGCGGCTGATCGTCGGCCGCGGCACCTACGACGACGCGGGGGTCTTCGTGCTGTCCGACGACGTGGCGCTCGTGCAGACGGTCGACTTCTTCGCGCCGATCGTCGACGACCCGTACACCTTCGGGCGCGTCGCCGCGGCGAACGCGCTCTCCGACGTCTTCGCGATGGGCGGCGAGCCGCTCACCGCGCTCAACATCGTCGGCTTCCCGGTGGGGAAGCTGCCCCTCGAGATCCTCACCGAGATCCTGCGCGGCGGCCACGACACCGTGCACGCCGCCGGCGCCGTCATCGCCGGCGGCCACTCCATCATCGACGAGGAGCTGAAGTACGGGCTCGCCGTCACGGGGCGCGCCGATCCGCGCAAGCTGCTCACCAACGCGGCGGCGCGGCCTGGCGATGTGCTCATCCTCACCAAGCCGATCGGCACCGGCCTCCTCGCCACCGCGGCCAAGCGCGGCGAGCTGGGCGCGGCGGATCTGGACGCGATGATCCGCGCGATGACCACGCTCAACGACGTCGCGAGCCGCGCCGCCGTGGCGCTCGGGCTCCGCTGCGCCACCGACATCACCGGCTTCGGGCTCCTGGGGCACGCCACGCACATCGCGCGCGCGAGCGGCGTGACGCTCCGCATCGACGTCGGCAAGGTGCCCCTCCTCCCGGGCGCGCGCGCCGCCTGGAAGCGCGGCATCCGCACCGGCGGGGCGGAGCGGAACGAAGAGTGGCTCGAGTCCACGGTGGAATGGGGGGCGACCCCCGACGCCGAGCGTGCGCTCCTCCTCGACCCGCAGACGTCGGGCGGGCTGCTCGTGGCCGTCCCGGCGGCGGTGCGCGCCGATTATCTTGCGCGCGTGAACGGCGCCGTCGAGATCGGCGCCGTCCTGCCGCGCGGCGCGGCGGACATCACGCTCTCGTGAATCGCGGGGACGGATGGGGCCTGGTGGCTTTCCCAGTCTTCAAAACTGGTGCGACCTGACCACGTCGGGTCGGGTGGGTTCGATTCCCACACGTTCCCGCCACGCGGGCGCCGCGTGAGATCGGGCGCGGCGCTCGCGTGCGTCGCCGCCGCGCTCCTCGCCGCGCCCGCCGCCGCGCCCGCCGCCGCGCAGCGCGCCGACAGCGCGCGCGTGGGCGTGGCGCCCTCTGCCGGCGGTGACACCCTGCCGTCCGCGCTCCGCCCGCCGAGCGTGAAGCCGCCCATCACTCCCACGAAGGCGCTCTTCCAGTCGCTCCTCATCCCCGGCTGGGGACAGGCCTCCCTCGACCGCGGCACCGCCGGCGCGATCTTCGTCGGCGTCGAGGCCTTCTCCGTCGCCATGCTGGTGCAGTCGCAGAACGAGCTGCGCGCCGCCGAACGCATGGCGAACGACAGCGTCTGGAGCCCGGGGCAGGGGATCTACGTGCTCAACCCGCTGCAGCAGGTGGTCGGCAAGCGGCAGGCCGCGGTCGAGGACTGGAAGGTGCTCATCATCTTCAATCACATCCTCGCCGCCGCCGATGCCTTCGTCGCCGCGCACCTCTGGAACGTGCCGATCGAGGTCCAGGGCTCGCCCGCGAACAAGCAGGCGGTGATCTCCACCACGCTGCGATGGTGACGGACGCCGCGGCGCCGATCGGCGTCTTCGATTCCGGGCTCGGCGGCCTCACCGTCGTGCACGAACTGCGCCGCCAGCTCCCCGCCGAGCGGCTCATCTACTTCGGCGATACGGCGCGCGTGCCGTACGGCCCCAAGAGCCCGGACACCGTCCGCCGCTACGCCGCCGAGATCACCGAGTGGCTGATCGCGCAGGGGGTCAAGGCGGTGGTCGTCGCCTGCAACACCGCCACCGCGCACGCGCTCCCCATGCTGCGCGAGCGCTTCCCGCTCCCCGTCATCGGCGTCATCGAGCCCGGCGCGCGCGCCGCGGTGCGGGCGTCGGCGAGCGGGCGCATCGGCGTCATCGGCACGAGCGGCACGATCGCCTCCGGCGCGTACGAGCGCGCGATCCGCGCCCTGCGCCCCGGCGCCGAGGTGACGTCGCGCGCCTGCCCCCTCTTCGTGCCGCTGGTCGAGGAAGGCTGGCTCGACACGCCGGCCACGCGCCTCGTCGCGGACGAGTATCTCCGCCCCCTCGCCGAGCACGGCTGCGACGCGCTCGTCCTCGGCTGCACGCACTATCCGCTC
>DATKOH010000018.1:0-6088 GCA_035524735.1 Gemmatimonadaceae bacterium | reverse complement strand
CGGAAGGTCTACGACGATCGCGCCGTCGTGAACGACGTCTCGTTCGACGTGAAGCCCGGCGAGATCTTCGCCCTGCTCGGTCCGAACGGCGCCGGCAAGACCACGCTGATCCGCATGATCACCGACATCCTCAAGCCGGATGCCGGCACGATCACGCTCGACGGCAAGCCCCTGCGCGGCACGAACCGGCCGCGCGTGTCGTACCTGCCCGAGGAGCGCGGGCTCTACCGCAAGGTGCCGGTGCTCGACGCACTCGCGTACTTCGGCGAGCTCAAGTACATGGGGCCGCGCGCCGCGCGCGCCGCGGCCGTGGGGCTGCTCGAGGAGTTCGAGCTGGCGTCGTGGGCCCGGAAGAACGTGGAGGCGCTCTCGAAGGGCATGCAGCAGAAACTGCAGCTCTGCACGGCGCTCATCGGCGATCCCAGGCTGCTGATCCTCGACGAGCCGTTCAGCGGCCTCGACCCGATCAACGTGCAGATCCTCGAGGACGTGCTCCGCCGCCGCCGCGCCGCGGGCACGACCGTGCTGCTGTCGACGCACCAGATGAACAAGGTCGAGCAGCAGTGCGATCGCGCGCTGATGATCAACCGCGGCCACATGGTGCTCTACGGCAACGTCACCGACATCCGCCGCCAGCACGCCGAGCACGCGTTCGTGGTCGAGGGCGGCGACGTGCCGGCCGGCATCCCGGGCGTGCGCGGGACCGAGCGCGTGAACGGCGCGGTGAAGGTGACGCTCGAGCGCGCGGCGAAGCCGGCCGAGGTGCTCAAGACGCTGCTCGAGCGCGGCGTGCCGGTGTCGGGCTTCACGCCGGCGATCCCGCCGCTCGAGGACATCTTCGTGCAGGTCGTGCTCACCGGCGCCGGCCTCGACCAGGGCCGCAGCGGGCCCCCGACCATGGACGAGCTGTACGCGACGGGAGGTGCGCGGTGAGGTTCTCGATCGCCCGGGCCCTGATCATCGCGCGCCGCGAGTACCTCACGACGGTGCGGCGCAAGGCGTTCATCTTCTGGCTGCTCTACACGCCGACGATCCTGTTCTTCTCGACGTTCCTCTCGCACAAGCTGCAGGAGGACGACTCGCGCGCGCGCTTCCGCAAGGAGCGTGTCGTCGCGCTCGTGGACTCCTCCGGCGTGTACGCGAACGCGCCGAGGGAGTTCGTGTACACCCCGAGCCGCGAGGACGCCGACACGGCCCGCGCGGGCGCCGCGCCGGCGGCGGGCGCGGCGGGCGAGCCGCTGCTCGAGGTGCGCGCGCTCGACGCGGGCTACGGCGTGCGCGATGTGCTGCGCACCCTCTCGCTCACCGTGCCGCGCGGCGCGGTGGCCGCGTGGATGGGGGAGAACGGCGTGGGGAAGAGCACGCTCGCGCGGGCGATCATGGGGCTCGTTCCGGCGCGCGGCGGGAGCATCCGCGTGGACGGCACCGTGCTGGACGCGCTGCCGGTGGAGGCGCGTGCGCGGCACGTGGGGCTCGTCTTCCAGAACCCGTCGGCCCAGCTCTTCGCGCCGACGGTGCGCGAGGAAGCGCTCTTCGGCCCGAGGGCGCTCGGGCTGCCGCGCGCGCAGGCCGTGGCGGGAGCGGAGGAGGCGCTGGCGGCGGTGGGGCTCGAGGGGGAGATGGCGCGCAATCCCGCCGACCTCGCGCCGCAGGCACAGCGCCGCCTCGCGATCGCGGCGGCGATGGCGGCGCGGCCGCCGATGCTCATCCTGGACGAGCCCACGGCGGGGCAGGACGCGGCGGGGCGCGCGTGGATCGCGCGCGCGCTCGCGCTGCAGGCCCGGCGGGGCGCCGCGGCGGTGATCACCCACGACGAACGGTTCGCGGCCTCGCACTGCGGGCTCCGCGTTACGTTCGCGGGCGGGCAAGTGTCGGATATCAGAGGGGTTAGCCCTCAGGCGCGTTAGCCGTCCGAGACGCGCCCGTCCGCTCGTGCGTTCGCACGGGGGGAGGGGCGCGAGCCCGTGGTGTCCATGGATTACGCACTCACCTTCGCTCGCCATTTCGCCCGGCTGGTGTGGCTCCTGCTCAACGAAGGCCAGGCCTTCGATGCGCAGATCGCCACGCTGCGCTCGCTGGTGAACGTCTCGCGCGACGGCGACGTGCGGATCTCCACGCAGGACTGGCGGCTGCTCGCGAACGGGCAGCCGCTCCCCGACCGGTTCACCGGCGCGCAGGACCTGGTGGCGCAGCTCATCGGCCACTCGGTGAGCGCGCTCGCGGTGAAGCAGGGGTCGTCGCCCGCGGACCTGCTGCTCGCCGCGCGCGCGCTGGTGGGCGAAGCGGTGCCGGGGGACGGCGGGCGCAACGTGCGCGCGCGCCTCGCGGCGCTCGACGCGCGCTCGGTGGCGGTGGAGATCGAGGCGGGCGACGCCGCGGAGGAGGCGCCGGCGGCGGCCGTGGCGCCGGCCGCGCCCCCCGCGCCGCGGACCCGCACGCCCGCGCGCGCGCCGACGCCGGTGGAGTCGTTCGCGCACGACGACGCGGATGCGATCATCTCGCTGTCGGTGCACGAGGACCAGTTCGGCGCGGCCTCGCTCGCGGGGCAGGGGGGCACGAGCGACGAGCGGATCGAGATGTTCGAGGACCTGACGCCGGTGCTGACGCCCACGCCGCCGACCTCGCGGCCGTCGATCGAGATCGACGTCGAGGCGATGGGGCTCGTGCCCACGCCCCCCGGGGGTGTCCCGCTCATGGCGATGCCGGCGGACGCGCCGCCGCCGGCCCGTGCGACGCCGGTCGCGCCGGCGGCGGCGGTGCCGCCCGCCGCCCTCGTCCCGTCCGCCGGCGACGCCGGCCCGTACCCCGACCTCGAGGTGGACGAGCCGGAGATCATGCGCGGCGCCGACCCCGAGCAGATGCTGCAGGCATCCGCGGCGGCGTCGACGCCGAAGGGCACCATGGTGAAGATGTTCGAGACGCTCGACTCGGCGACCAGCTCGGCGGTCGCCGCGCGAACGCTCGAGTCGCTCGTCAAGCTCGCCACGGAGAGCGCGCGCAAGGAGCGCGTGGACATGGTGGCCGACGTCTTCCACGGCATCGTGAAGCGCGAGCACGATGTGGAGGACAAGTCGTTCAAGCGGCAGTTCGCGATGTCGATCCGGCGCCTCTCCACGCCGAGCGTGCTGCAGTGCCTCGTGGAGCTGCTGCCGCGCCGGCGCGAGAACTACGAGATGTACATGGCGTGCTTCGAGAAGGCGGAGGACGCGGGGGTGGAGGCGCTGGTCGAGGCGCTCGTCGCCGCGCCGTCGATCTCCGACCGCCGCGTGTTCTACGACGCGCTGCTCCGCCTGCGTTCGGGGATCCGCACGCTGATGTTCATGCTCGGCGATCCGCGCTGGTACGTGGTGCGCAACGCCGCCGAACTGCTGGGCGAGATGAAGAGCACGGAGGCGGAGCCGGAGCTGACCAAGCTGCTCCAGCACCGCGATGACCGCGTGCGCACCGCGGCCGCGGCGGCGATCGCGAAGCTGGGCGGCACGGCGGCGGTGCGCGGCATGCGCGCCTCCCTCCGCGACGGCGACGGCGTGCGCGAGAAGGTGGCGGAGGCGATGCGCAGCGAAGGGAACTCGGTGGACTCGCTCATCCGCGCGGTGGACCGCGAGGAGGACAGCCGCGTGCAGATGGCCATGCTCGCGGCGCTCGGCCAGCTCGGGACGCCGGCGGCGGTGGACAAGCTCCTCGAGGTCGCGCGCAGCGACAAGAAGCTGCTCGCGCGCAGCCGGCCGACGCCGATGCGCGTGGCCGCGGTGCACGCGCTGGGCGACGTGAAGGGGAATGCCGCCATCGCCGCGCTCCAGGCGCTGCTGCACGACAAGGAGAAGGCGGTGCGCGGCGCGGCGAGCTGGGTGATCATGGGCCGGCGCCGCGACAACGGCCACGTCGCCGAGGGGGAGGAGCCGCCGCCCGAGGACATGTAGCGGGCCGGCGCGCGCGGGCGCGCGCTCAGCGCGCCGTGAAGTCCGTCTTCGCGGTCACGCGCCGGCAGACCTCGGCGATCAGCGTCGCCGCGCGGTCCAGGTCGTCGAGGCTCACCATTTCGCTCGGCGAGTGCATGTAGCGGTTGGGCACGCTCACGAGCCCCGTCGCGATCCCCTCCTTCGCCACGTGGATGGCGTCGGCGTCGGTGCCCGTGTCGCGCCCCGCGGCGTGCAGCGTGTGTGGGAGTTCGAGGTCGGCCGCGGTCGCCTGCAGGAGGCGGAAGACCACCGGGCTCACCACCGAGCCGCGCGAGAGCACCGGCCCGCCGTCGAGCGGGTTGTCGCCGATCTCCTTCTTCTCGATGCCCGGCGTGTCCGTGGCGTGCGTGACGTCCACGACGATCGCCATCGCCGCGCCGCTCGCCGCCGCGCTCACCGCGGCGCCGCCGCCGTGCCAGGCGATCTCCTCCTGCGTCGTCGCGACGGCCACGACCTTCGCCGCCCCGGGCTTCTTCGCGTAGCGGCGCAGCGCCTCCAGCACCACGAAGGCGCCGATCCGGTCGTCGATCGAGCGCGAGACGAGGCGGCGGTTGGGGAGCTCGATCGCGCGAGAGTCGATCACGCCGGCGTCGCCCACGCTCACGCGCGCCAGCGCCTCCTTCTTGTTCTTCGCGCCGATGTCCACCCAGAGGTCGCTCATCTTCACGCCGTGGTCCCGCTCCTCCCGCTTGATCAGATGGATCGCCTTGCGCCCCACCACGCCGTACACGTCCCCCTTCGCCGCGAGGAAGCGGATGCGCTGGCCCACGAGCACCTGCGCGTCCCACCCGCCGATCTCGCTGATGTAGAGGAAGCCGTCGTCGTCCACGTGCTGCACGATCACGCCGATCTCGTCGATGTGGCCGGCGAGCATGATCGTCGGCGCGCCCTTCCCCGCGACGGTGGCGAAGGAGTTGCCGTGCACGTCGCCGCGCACGTCGGCGAACTTCTTCGCCTCCGCGCGCCAGACGGCGGCCGGGGCGGACTCGAAGCCGGAGGGGCCCGGCGTGTCGAGGAGCTGCTTGAGGAAGTCGAGCGAGGCGGTGGAGAGCATCAGTCGGCGCGGATGGGGAGCAGGAGGAACGACGCGAGGAGCACGAAGGTGCCGATCAGCAGCCAGCGCGGATCGCCGCTCATGTAGTAGTACACGCCCCCCGCGAGCGCGGGCGCCTCGCCGAGCGCCCAGCCGATGAGCGCCAGCGACGCGCGCTGCCGCGGGTCGGTGCGCTGCGACCGGACCATGCGCACCAGCACGATGCCGAGGAAGCCGGCGGGGACCGCCACCATCGGCACGTAGACGAGCCCCGGCACCGCGGGCGGGAGGGGCGCGCCCTGGTGATGGAGGAACCAGCTGACGCCGCCGAAGAGCGCGACGCCCAGGAAGAGGGAGACGCGGACCAGGAAGAGCGCGGCATCGCGCTGCTGCTCGGTGGGCGGCATGCGCCTCACTTCCTCTCGTACACGGCCGCGCCGCCGACCCACGTGGCCACCACCTGGGCGCCGAGGATCTCGTCGCCGGGGGCGCGCACGATGTCGCGGTCGTAGACCACGAAGTCCGCGTACTTCCCGGGCGTGAGCGAACCGAGGATCGACTCCTCGAAGCTCGCCACCGCCGGCCAGATCGTGATCGACTTGAGCGCCTCCTCGCGCGTCATCGCCTCCCACGGCTGCCAGCCGCCGGGGGGCCAGCCGAACTCGTCCTGCCGCGTGATCGCCGCGTGGTACGAGTAGAGCGGGTTCACGCGCTCCACGGGGAAGTCGCTCCCGTTCGGGATGATCACGCCGGTGTTGAGCAGCGCGCGCCAGGCGTACGCGCCGAGGATGCGCCCGGGACCGAGACGCTTCCCGGCCCAGTACATGTCGCTCGTCTGGTGCACGGCCTGCATGCTCGGGATCACGTTCAGCGCGGCGAAGCGCGGGAGGTCCGCGTGATCGATCACCTGCGCGTGCTCGATGCGGAAGCGATGGTCGGCGGTGGGCACCGCCGCGAGCGCCGCCTCGTACGCGTCGAGCGTCACGCGGTTGCCGCGGTCGCCGATGGCGTGCGTCGCCACCTGGAAGCCGTGCCGCAGCGCCTCCACGCTCACCGCGCGCAGGTGGTCCGGCGCCGAGACGAGCAGCCCGCGGTT
>DATKOH010000017.1:0-4678 GCA_035524735.1 Gemmatimonadaceae bacterium | reverse complement strand
CTCCGCGCGCCTGGCCGGGTCCTTCGCGAGCTTCCACGGCGCCGATCTTCTCGTACGCGTGACCGATGTGCGGATCGCCGTTGGCGTAGTCGATGGCGGTGGTGAGGTAGAACTTCGCCACGCGCTACGCTCCCCCCGGCGCGGGCGGCGCGGCGCCGCCGCCCGGACCGCCGCCGCGGCGACCGCCGCGCCGTCCGCGCCGGCGTCGGCGTGCGGCACCGTCGCCGGCGGGGGCCGCCGGGGCGCCGGGGGCGCCCGGCTCCGGCCGCTCGCGCGGCGCCGGCAGGCGCTCGGCTGGGGCGCTCCGGCGCTCCGCGGCGCGGGGCGAAACGGGCTCCTCCTCGAGGATCGTGTCGCCGCGCTCGTCGGTGGCGATGGACATCGCCTCGATGTCGAACTCCGCGGTGACGCTCATCGCCGGCGCGGGGGCGCCCGCCGCGGCGACCTCCGCCTTGAATTCGGCGAGGGTGATCGTGCGCGCCTCCCCCTCGACGTTCCGCAGCGTGACGCGGTCGTTGAAGATGTCGGTGGAGACGACCTTCTCCTCCCCCGCTTGCGTGGCGACGGTCTTCCCCTCCTTGGGGAACCGCTTGCGCGCCGCCGCGTAGAACTCGTGCTCGTAGCGCAGGCAGCACATGAGCCGCCCGCAGGCGCCGGAGATCTGCGACGGGTTGAGCGAGAGCTTCTGGTCCTTCGCCGCCTGGAGGTTCACGGGGCGCAGGTCGGGGAGCCAGCTCGCCGAGCAGTACTCGCGGCCGCAGCGGCCGATGCCGCCGAGCCGCTTGGCCTCGTCGCGCACTCCGATCTGCTTGAGCTCGATGCGCGTGCGGAACTGGCCGGCGAGGTCGCGCACGAGGGCGCGGAAGTCCACGCGCTTCTCCGCCGTGAAGTACAGCGTGAGCTTGCGGCGGTCCCACTGCCACTCCGCGTCGCTGATCTTCATGGGGAGCTTGTGCTCGCGCACGCGCTCGGCGGCCTTGCGGCGCGCCTCGTCGTCGGCCGCGCGGAGCTCGGCGTGCCGGCGCTCGTCCTCGCCGCTCGCGGTGCGCAGCACCTTGTGCTGCGGCTGCGCCTCCGCGCCCAGGCCGTGCGCACAACCGGCGCAGCGGTGGCGCGCGGCGTCGCCCACGGCGTGCACGCGGCCGAGATCCTCGCCGCGGTCCACCTCGACGATGACGCTCGTGCGCGCGTGCAGCGGTTCCTCCCCATCCCAGAGGAAGAACTCCTTGCGGTTGCCCTTGAAGGCGATCTCGACGAGGTGTGCCACCCCTAGAATCTAATAACGGGCGCTCGGCGCTCGGCGCACGGCGCTCGGCGACTGCGTGAGTGGGGCCGAGCGCCGAGCGCCGAGCGCCGAGCCCTGCTCACTCCGCCACCATCCCCATGCGGAGGAACTTCTCGCGGCGCCGGCGCACGAGCTTGTCCGGCTTCACGCGGCGCAAGTCATCGAGGGCGTCGGTGAGCGCCTCCTGCACCGCCTTGGCCGCGGCCTGGTGGTCGACGTGCGCGCCGCCCACGGGCTCGGGGATGATGCCGTCGATGACGCCGAACTCGAGGAGGTCGGGCGCGGTGATCCTGAGCGCCGACGCGGCGCGCTCCTTCATCTCGGCGCTCTTGCCATCCTTCCAGAGGATGGCGGCGCACCCCTCGACGGTGATCACGGAGTAGACGGCGTTCTCCAGCATGAGCACGCGGTCGGCCACGCCGAGGGCGAGCGCGCCGCCGGAGCCGCCCTCGCCGATGACGGTGGCGACGATCGGCACCTCCAGCCGGCTCATCTCGAGCAGGTTGCGCGCGATGGCCTCCGACTGGCCGCGCTCCTCGGCGCCGAGGCCGGCCCAGGCGCCGGGGGTGTCGATGAAGGTGAGCACCGGCACCTGGAACTTCTCGGCGAGCTTCATGAGGCGGAGCGCCTTCCGGTAGCCTTCGGGGTGGGGCATGCCGAAGTTGCGGCGGAGGTTCTCCTTGGTGTCGCGGCCGCGCTGCTGGCCGATGATCATCACGGTCTCGCCGTCGAGGCGCGCCCAGCCGCCCACGATCGCGGCGTCCTCGCGGAAGGCGCGGTCGCCGTGCAGTTCGATGAAGTCGGTGAAGGCGAGCGCGATGTAGTCGAGGGTGAAGGGGCGCTTCGGGTTGCGCGCCACCTGCACGCGCTGGAGCGGCGTGAGGTTGCCGTACACGAGGCGGCGGAACTCGTCGAGCTTCGCCTGCAGCGGCGCGATCTCGGCGTCCATGTCCACCTTGTTCTCGGCGCCGGTGCGCCGGAGCTCCTCGATCTGCCGCTCGAGCTCCGCGATGGGGCGCTCGAATTCCATCGTCTGGCCGCTGCCCATGGTCAGTTCCCCTTGACGAGGCGGACGTGCCCGTCGCCGACGAGCGCGCGCAGCTCGGCGAGCGCGGCGCTGGTGACGGCGATGCGGAGCGAGCGCGAGCGGAGCCGCGCGGAGGCGCCGCTGTCGTCCTTCCAGCGGAGCTCCAGGGGCGCCGATCCCGCGTGCACTTCGGCGAGCTCGCGCACGTCCTTCATGAGCGACGGGCGCACGCCGTGGCCGGCGGGCAGCTCGATGGCGACGGCGACGTTCCCCGTGGCGCGCAGCTCCGCGAAGGGGGTGAGCGACTCCACGATGAACGTGGGCCGTTCCACCTCCTGGTCGCGCCGGGAGTAGCTGCCCTTGAGCAGCACCGGGACGTCTGGGCGCGCGCGGTCCTTGAGCAGGGTCCAGGCCTCGGGGAAGACGAGCACCTCGGAAGTTCCCGAAAAATCCTCCACTGTCAACCGCGCGAACTCGGCCCCGGACCGCTTGCTGACCTGGCGCTTGATGGCGGTGACCACCACGCCGAGCGCGATCGGCTGGTCGGTCCAGGCGCCGAGCTGGCTCACGGTGTGGGAGGCGAAGAGCTCCACCTCCGTGCGGTACGGCTCGAGCGGGTGGCCGCTGATGTAGAAGCCGAGGATCTCCTTCTCCTTCGCGAGCCGCTCGGCGTCGGAGAAGGGCTGCACGTTGGGGAGGGCGCGCACGAGGGGGGCGTGGCCGTTGCCGGATTCGGGGGCGCCGAAGAGCGTCCCCTGGCCGCTGATCTTCTCCTGCTGGCGGAGCGCGGCCTCGTGGAGGGCGCTCTCGAGGCCGCTCAGGTACTGGGCGCGGTGGCCGCCGAGCGAGTCGAGCGCGCCGCTCGCGATCAGCGCCTGGAAGACGCGCGCGTTGCAGATGCGCAGGTCGACGCGCTCCACGAAATGGTAGAAGTCGTCGAAGGGGCCATCCCGGCGCGCGCCGAGGATGGAGTCGATCGCCCCCTTGCCCACGTTGCGGATGGCGCCGAGGCCGAAGCGCACGCGCTTGTCGCCGACGACCGTGAACTTGTAGCCCGACTCGTTCACGTCCGGCGGCAGGACCTCGATGCCGAGCTCGCGAGCCTCGTTGATGTACTTCACCACCGAATCGGCGTCGCCGATCTGCGAGCTGAGGAGCGCCGCCATGTACTCGGCGGGGAAGTGCGTCTTGAGCCACGCCGTCTGGTAGGAGAGGACGGAGTAGGCCACCGAGTGCGACTTGTTGAAGCCGTAGCGGCCGAAGGTCTCGATCTGGCGCGCGATCTCCTCGATGACGCCCTTGTCGTGCCCCTTGGCGACGGCCTTGGCGATGAACTTGCCCAGTTCCTGGCGGATGAGCTCGGCGTCCTTCTTCCCCACCGCCTTGCGCAGCACGTCGGCCTCGGCGAGCGAGATGCCCGCGAGCACCTGCGCGATGCGCATCACCTGCTCCTGGTAGGTGATGACGCCGTAGGTGGGCTCGAGGATCTCGCGCAGCTCGGGGAGCGCGTAGCTCACCGGCTCGTCGCCG
The DNA here is from genome assembly GCA_035524735.1 of Gemmatimonadaceae bacterium. Classification (GTDB taxonomy): domain Bacteria; phylum Gemmatimonadota; class Gemmatimonadetes; order Gemmatimonadales; family Gemmatimonadaceae; genus DATKOH01. The sequence goes on along the minus strand of DATKOH010000017.1, from coordinate 836 downwards.
CGCTTGCGGGCGGCGAAGACGCGGTGCATCCCCGCGTCGAGCGGGCCGGGGCGCATGAGCGCGTTGCTCGCGACGAGGTCGTCGAAGCGGTCGCAGCGCATGTGGCGCAGCATGTCGGTGGCGAGCGCGGACTCGAACTGGAAGACGCCGGCGGTGCGGCCGGAGCGGAGCACGCGGTAGGTCGCGGCGTCGTCGAGGGGGAGCCGCTCCATGTCGGGCGCGCTCCCCGTGCGCGCGCGGATCGTCTCGAGCGTGTCGTGCACCACGGTGAGCGTCGTGAGGCCGAGGAAGTCCATCTTGAGCATCCCGGCCTTCTCGAGCGACGTCATGTCGTACTGCGTGACGACGACCGTCTCCTCGTCGCCGGCGCCCGCGCCCTTGGTCGTCTGCGTGCACACCGGCACGTAGTCGACGAGCGGCCCCGGCGCGATCACGACGCCCGCCGCGTGCACGCCGGCGTGGCGCGAGAGCCCCTCGAGCGCCACGGCGTAGTCGAGCAGCTGGCGGTAGCGCTCGTCGTCCCGGTACAGCGCCTTCACCTCGGGGACCTGGGTGAGCGCCTCCTTCACCGTGAGGAAGAAGTTCGGCTGGTTCGGGATGAGCTTCGCGAGCGCGTCGGTCTCGGCGGGGGTGAAGCCGAGCACGCGCCCCACGTCCTTCACCACGGCGCGCGACTTCATCGTGCCGAAGGTGATGATCTGCCCCACGGAGTCGCGGCCGTACTTCTGCCGCACGTACTCGATGACTTCTCCTCTTCGCTCGAAGCAGAAGTCCACGTCGATGTCCGGCATCGAGATCCGCTCGGGATTCAGGAACCGTTCGAACAGAAGTCCGAA
>DATKOH010000016.1:0-3720 GCA_035524735.1 Gemmatimonadaceae bacterium | reverse complement strand
CCTACGGCGTGGCGCCGGAGGGACAGGTGGCGGGCCGCCTCCCGGTGGACACCACCCCGGCGGGGCTGGCGCGCGGCGGCAGCGTGGGGGGCGTCGTGGTCGGCGGGTCGGCGGCGGTGGCCGCGGGCGCCGCCGCGGCGCCGGGCGCGGCGGCCGGCGCACCCGTCGTCGGCGCGAGCGCGCAGGAGATCGAGGCGATGCGCCGCGAGCTCGCCACGCGGAAGGCGCGCCTCGACTCGCTGCAGCGCGCGCTGCACGAGAACGAGGCGCGGCAGGCCGCGCTCGGCCCGCCGCCCGCGCCGGGCGCCGCCGCGGCGCCGCGCATGTCGGCCGCCGATTCCGCCGCGCGCGCGGCGGAGATCGAGGCCATCCGGCAGGAACTCAACTACCGGAAGGCGCGCCTCGACTCGCTGCAGAAGGAAGTGAACAGTCTCGGGCGCGCGAAGAAGGCGCCCGCGAAGTCCGATACCACGCGGGGCACGCCGGGCGGGAAGCCGCCGCGCGGGTCCCGCTGAGACCACCACGCGACCGCACTCCCAGGAGGATCCCCCCCGATGCATCCGATCCAGTACTTCAAGGCCGGCGGCCCGATCATGTACTTCATCCTGCTCGTCGCCATCATCGGGCTGGCGATCTTCTTCGAGCGCGCGTACATGATCGTCGTCCGCTCGAAGATCAACGGCCGCGCCTTCATCGAGCGGGTGATCCAGCTCGTCCGCGGCGGCAAGGTGGATGACGCGATCAAGCTCTGCCAGCAGTCGAACGCCGTGCTGCCGGACATGGGCATGCTCATCCTGCGCAGCCGCAGCCGCGACGAGGCCGACCTGCAGAACGTGGCCGACGCCGCCGCCCTCTCGGTGCTCCCGCGCCTCACGCGCCGCCTGCACTATCTCCCGATGCTCGCCAACGTCGCGACGCTCATCGGACTGCTCGGCACGATCTTCGGCCTCCAGGCCGCGTTCGCGTCGGTGTCCAACGCCTCGGCGGCCGAGCGCAGCAAGGAACTCGCGGCCGGCATCTCGATCGCCCTCTACGCGACGGGCTTCGGGCTGCTCACCGCGATCCCGCTCTCGCTGGTGCACGCGTACCTCGTGAGCCAGGCGGAAGGGATCATCGAGCAGGTGGACGAGTTCCAGGTCCGCCTGATCAACGCGCTCATCGACCGCCCGGACGTCCGCATCGGGAACCGCTAGGCCCCCCGCCCGCACCGGCCCCCGCCGACCTAGCCCATGGCCTCGCTCTTCCACCGGTCGAAGAACCGCCGGAAGGAACAGGCGCCCCTCACCGCGCACGGGAACATCAACCTCGTGCCGCTGGTGGACGTCCTCACGTCCATCGTGTTCTTCTCCCTGCTCACCCTCGAGACCGCGGAGGTCGCGCAGCTCACCTCCTTCGACCTCTCGCTCCCCCCGGTCGTGGTCACCACGCCGGAACAGCTGGGCAAGGTGCAGTCGGAGAAGGACGTGCTGAACCTCCTGCTCACGGTGCGCGTCGACAACGACAAGCTGCTCGTCGAGCATTCGGAGGAGGGGGGCTTCCGGCGCCAGATCGCCGGGCTCGACTCCTCGTCGCTCGCCGCGCTCCAGGCGCTCATGACGGAGATCCGGCGGAAGTACCCGCAGAACAACGACGTGCTCGTCATCCCGAACGACGACGTGAGCTACGACAACATCGTGCACGTCCTCGAGCGGCTGAAGCTGGCGCACTACACCGGCATCTCGCTCGGCACGCGCTCGCGCGGCGCCGGCGCGCCGGGAGGGCCGTGAGATGGTGAGCGGCCGCGACAAGCGCGCCGAACGGCGCGCCGCCCAGTTCGCCAAGTTCCGGATCACGGAGCTGAACCTGGTGCCGCTCGTGGACACCTTCGTGTCCATCGTCTTCTTCGCGCTCACCAGCGCGACGGTGGGCGAGCTCGCGCCCGTCGTCACCGGCGTGCGCCTCCCCGAGGCCTCCGTCGGCGCCGCGGCGCTGCAGCAGCTCACCCTCGGCATCGGGCGCGACATCACGCTCTCCGGCGCCGTGGTCATGGGCACCGTCGACGCGGCGCAGTCGCAGTCCACCGACCCGTCGCAGCCGCTGCTCATCCCGAAGCTCTACAGCGCGCTCAAGGAAGCGTCGGACTCGATCCGCCGCGCGCAGGGCGTGGCGCCCGGCCAGCCGCTCGAGATCCCGATCGCGATCCAGGGCGACAAGAGCATGCGCTACGACCTGCTCGCGCGCATGATGCAGACGCTGCGCCTCGCGGGCTTCAAGAACATCTCCCTCCAGGTGGTGCGCGCGGGGAGCGAGGCGGCCGCGCGGCAGGACGCCGACAGCACCGGCGCCGGAGGGCCGTAGCGTGGCGCCCCCGATGAAGCCCGCCCCCGCGGGCCCCGCCCGCCGTCCCTCCGACGAGACCTCGTTCACGCGCAACATGCGTTTCGAGATCGCCGACGCCGAGGGGCGCGCGTTGCTCTGGAGCTACACGGCGGCGATCGGGCTCGGCGTGATCTGGCTGCTCGCGGTGTGGCTCATGCCGTCGCCGCCGCCGATCACGCTCCTCCCGGCGGAGGAGGTCCCGGTGGAGGTGACGTTCGCCGACGCGCCGCCGGCGCCGACCCCCGCGCCCGCCGCGGCGCCGGCCGCCGCGGCCGCGCCGAAGCCGGCCGGCGGCAACCAGGGGCAGAACGCGAAGAATCTGAAGAAGATGAGCGATGCCTTCGGCGGCGGCGCCGCTTCGGGGGGCGGCGGCATGGTGGGCGACGTCTCCAACGCCCTCCGCGGCGTGGACGTGAGCTCCTCCAGCGGCGGCTCCCCCGGCATGCAGGGGAAGGCCGTGATCGGCTACGGGCAGGGAGGACAGGGCTCGCGCACCCCGGGACGCGGCGGGCTGGGCACCGGACTGGGCGCCGGAGGCGGCGGCGTGGGCGGCGTCGGCGGCACGGGCGTCGGCTACTCCGGCGTGCTCGTCGCCGCGCCGCAGGTCATCCACGCCACGAACGTCGGCGGCAAGTCGCGCAACACCGACGAGCTCGGCAACTACGTGCGCGGCCGCCAGTCGCAGCTGCAGTTCTGCTACACGGAGTACGGGCTCAAGGCCAACCCCTCCCTCGCCGGCCGCGTGACGGCGGACATCACGATCAACGGCGGCGGCGCGGTGACGGATGTCGCGATCTCCGACCGCACCTGGTCCGGCGCCGGCTCCGCCGAAGCGGAGAACTGCATCAAGCAGCGCATCGCGGGCTGGCACTTCCCCCCCTCCGACGCGGGCGGGGGGACATTCCAGTTCTCGTTCTCGTTCTCGAAGTAAGGGCCCGCGAACCGGGAACCGACTGGTTTTGGGGGAACTGGGGCTTGGGAGGGTGAGGGGGGTGGGAGCGGGGAAGAGTGGCGCTGGGTTACTGGGATGATGGGGGCGGTGGCGATGGTGCGTGTTCCGATCCCTGTCCCACCATCCACCGCCCACCACCCACTCTTCCCCGCACCCAACCCCCACCGCCTCCCATCGCCGGTTCCCATCCGGATCAGAAGCGGATCGTGTCCCTCGCGCCCGCCTTGGCGTTGGCCGGTAGAGCCTCCGCTGCGAGTGCGCCGCGTGCGTCGGTGAGCGCCACCCAGTAGGGTCCGGCAGGCAGCCGCAGCACGGCGGCGCCGTGCGCGAGTGGGGCGCGGGCCGCGCGGGCGAGCAGCTCGGCCGGCAGCGGGGGCGCGGCGCCCGCGGCGGCGCGCAGCGAGTCGCGC
>DATKOH010000015.1:0-11149 GCA_035524735.1 Gemmatimonadaceae bacterium | reverse complement strand
ATCACCACCGCCAACGTGGACGTGAACGAGGCCATGCGCACGCCGCAGTTCTGGCTCCTCTGGGTGGTGCTGTGCATGAACGTCACGGCGGGGATCGGCATCCTCGAGCAGGCGAGCCCGATGATCCAGGAGATCTTCAAGGGGCGGGTGCTGGCGCCGGCGGCGGCGGGCTTCGTGAGCCTGCTCAGCCTGGCGAACATGGCGGGGCGATTCGTCTGGAGCTCGCTGAGCGACCGCATCGGCCGGCGCGCGACGTACTTCATCTTCTTCGCGCTCGGCGCCGCGCTGTACGGGAGCATCCCGACGGTGGCGGCCACGCAGATCGTGGGCCTCTTCGTGCTCGTGTGCGTGGTGGTGCTGTCGATGTACGGCGGCGGCTTCGCGACCGTGCCGGCGTACCTGCGCGACCTCTTCGGCACGATGCAGGTGGGGGCGATCCACGGGCGGCTGCTCACCGCGTGGAGCGTGGCCGGCGTGCTCGGCCCGGTGCTCGTGAACTACATCCGCGAGTACGAGGTGGCGCGCGGGGTGGCGCTCGCCGACGCGTACGACGCCACGATGTACGTGATGACGGTGCTGCTGCTTGTGGGCTTCTTCGCGAACCTCGCGATCCGGCCGGTGGCGGCGTCGCATTACTACCGGGGGCCGCTCGACGCGGCGGGAGGGGCGCGTGGCTGAGACGGCGGGCGCCGAGCGTGTGCGGGTGGCGCTGGCGTGGCTGTACGTGGGGCTGCCGCTCGCGTGGGGGGTCGCGCAGACGGTCGTGAAGTGCGCCGCGCTCTTCCGCTAGCATGATCCTCGTCACCGGCGCGAGCGGCTTCATCGGTTCGCAGCTCGTGCCGCGCCTGGTCGCGCAGCGCGAGCCGGTGCGCGTGCTGGTGCGCCGCCGTCCGGTGGCGGCGGGGGCAGGGGTCGAGCGCGTGTCCGGCGATCTCGTCTCGGGCGAGGGGATCGACGACGCGCTCCGCGGCGTGCGCGCGGTGATCCACCTGGCCGGCACGACGAAGGCGCTGCACGCGCGCGAGTACGAGGAGGGGAACGTCACGGGAGCGGAGCGGATCGCGCACGCGGCGGCGGGGCGGGGGATCCGCTTCGTGCACGTGAGTTCGCTCGCGGCGGCGGGGCCGGCGGCGGGGGGCGTGCCGGTGGCCGAGGAGGACCCGCCGCACCCCGTGGGGATCTACGGCGCCACGAAGCTCGCCGGCGAGCGCGCGGTGCGGGCGGCGCTCCCCGATGCGGTGATCGTGCGCCCCGCGGTGGTGTACGGCCCCGGCGACACCGACCTGCTGCAGCTGCTGCGTTCGATCAGCAAGGGGATCGTACTCGAGATCGCCGGCGGGGAGCGCTGGTTCAGCGGGATCTTCGTGGACGACCTCGTCACGGCGCTGCTGGCGGCGGTGCGGACGCCCGCGGCGGCCGGGCGCACGTACAACCTGGCGCACGCGGCGCCGGTGAGCTGGGCGCACCTCTCGCGGCTCGCGCAGCGCGTGATGGCGGTGCGCGCGCGCACGCTGCGCGTGCCGGTGCCGCTCGCGTTCGGCGTGGGATGGGGGGCGGAGCAGTGGGCGCGGCTCACGGGACGGCCGAGCATCATCTCGCGCGACAAGGTGAAGGAGGCCGTGCACCACCACTGGACGTGCGACGTGCGCCGCGCCGCGGCGGAACTCGGCTTCACGGCGCCGACGCCGATCGAGGAGGGGCTGCCGCGCACGCTGTCGTGGTACCGGGAGGCGGGATGGCTGCGTTACTGAACGACGACCGCCGCTTCTGGGCGGTGGACAAGCTCTGCCTCGGTTACCTCGCCTTCAGCACGGTGCTGGTGACGCTGGGTGGGGGCCGCATCGCCGGGGCGACGGCGATCCTCGCGGGGCACGCGGCGGCCGCGCTGCTCATCATCGGCGCGGCCGCGTCGCGCGGGCGCGCCGCGTGGCTCTTCCGCAACTGGTACCCGCTGGTGTTCGTCTCGCTCGCGTTCCGGGAGATGGCGCTCATCATCCCGGCCGTGCGCGGCTGGGTGGCGGACCAGTGGCTCGCGGGCCTCGACTTCGCGTTCTGGCACGCGCATCCCACGGTGTGGCTCGAGCGGATGATGACGCCGCCGCTCACCGAGTTCCTGCAGGTGGTGTACAGCCTGTTCATCCCCGCGGTGCTCGCGGTGCCGGTGATCCTCTGGTGGCAGCGGCGCTACGACGATTTCCGCGCCGTGGCGTTCGTCATCGCGCTCGGCTACCTCGTGTCGTACGTCGGCTACTTCATCGTGCCGGCGCGGGGGCCGCGCATCCTCCTGCACGACCTGCAGACCGTGCCCCTGGCGGGCGGCTGGCTCTTCGACATGCAGCAGCGGCTGCTCGACCGGCTCGAGTCCACGCACTACGACTGCTTCCCGAGCGGGCACACCGAGCTCACGATCCTCGCGTGGTGGTGCGCGCGCCTCATCTCGGCGCGGCTCTTCCTCGCCTACGCGGTGTACACGATTTGCATCATGTTCGCCACGGTATATCTTCGCTACCACTACAGCGTGGACGTGCTCGCCGGCGTCCTCACGGCGGCCGTCCTGATCGCCGTCGCCCCGCCACTCTACCGCACTCTCTCCCCCGAGCCATGACCCCGTCCGGCGCCGTCACCGTCACTCCGATCAGCGGCACGCAGGATCGCAACGCGTTCGTCGAGTTCCCCTTCCGGATCTACGCGGGCGACCGCACCTGGGTGCCGCCGCTGCGCATCGCCGTCAAGGAGCTGATGGACCGCGAGAAGCACCCCTTCTACAAGAACGCGGAGGTGGAGTTCTTCCTCGCGCGGCGCGACGGCGAGATCGTGGGGCGCGTGGCGGCGATCATCGACCACAACCACGACAAGGCGGCGAACGAGAAGGCGGGCTTCTTCGGCTTCTTCGAGTGCATCGACGACCAGGCGGTCGCGAACGCGCTGCTCCGCACGGCGAAGGACTGGACGGCGGCGCGCGGCGCGAAGTTCCTGCGCGGGCCGATGAACCCGTCCACGAATTACGAGTGCGGGCTGCTCGTGCAGGGCTTCGAGAAGAGCCCGATGGTGATGATGACGTACAACCCGCGCTACTATGCCACGCTGATCGAGGGGGCGGGGCTCAAGAAGGTGATGGACATGTACGCGTACGAGAGCACCCCCGGCACGGTGCAGATCGACCGCATCCGGAAGGTGGCGGACCGCATCCTCCAGCGCACGGGCGTGACCATGCGGCCGATCAACGTGAAGGACTTCGACGCCGAGGTCCAGCGCGTGTGGGAGGTGTACAACGCGGCGTGGGAGAAGAACTGGGGTTTCGTGCCGATGACGAAGGAGGAGTTCCAGGCGATGGGCAAGGAGATGAAGATGATCCTCAAGCCCGAGCTGGTGCTCATCGGCGAGAAGGCGGGGAAGGTGGTGGGCTTCGCGCTCGCGCTCCCCGACGTGAACCAGGCGCTGAAGCCGGCGAACGGCAGCCTGCTCCCCTTCGGCCTGTTCAAGATCCTCTGGCACCAGCGGAAGATCAGCCAGGGGCGCGTGCTGGCGCTTGGGGTGATCGAGGAGTACCGCTCGACGGGGCTCCCCGCGGCGTTCTACGCGGAGCTCACGAAGCAGGCCGAGAAGGCGGGGCTCACCGGCCTCTGGGAGATGTCGTGGATCCTCGAGGTGAACGAGCAGATGCGGCACGCCGCCGAGATGATGGGCGCGCAGATCGGGAAGACGTACCGGATCTACCAGACGCCCTGACGCGCGGCGCCGCGATGGGCCCTGCAGGATTCGAACCTGCGCACTTCGGATTATGAGTCCGCTGCTCTGACCAGCTGAGCTAAGGGCCCGGCCGCCCTCAACATCTCAGCGGCGGCGCGTCCGCACAAGGGCGCGCCGCAGGTCTCAGAGCATGCGGCGCAGCGCCGCGGACACGAGCGCGAAGGTCTCGGGATCCAGCACCACGAGCGGGAGGAACGGCGCCGCCGCCGCGCCCGCGAGCGTGATGATCCCCGCGCGGTCGATGGGGATCGCCTTCATCTGGCGCACGAGATCGTAGCTCCTCCCCATGTCGGCCATCGACTGGATGTCCTCCGAGCCCAGCAGCGCATCGCGCGGCGCGTCGCCGGGCGCCACCCACTTCCGGTCGAAGCCCTGCGCGTAGTGCGCGGCCATCGCGCCGTACGCGAACAGCCCCTGGCGCCGCATCCGGAAGAGGCGCGGCACCACCGCCAGCAGCGGGAGCAGCAGCAGGAGCGTGAGCGACAGCACGTGCATCGCGATCGGCACGTACATGGGCCGGAGCTTCGCCCCCTCGAACACGATGAGACGCAGCGCCCCGCCCATCACCCCCACGCCGGATGCGACCGCGAGGATCGCGAAGCGCGACTGCGTGACGCCGAGGAATCCGAAGCCGGCCGCCTGATCGGGATGCGCCGGCATCTCGGTGAGCTTGAGCGTGGTGATCCGGCCGAGCAGCATCGTCCAGATCATCAGGCGCCAGATCCAGCCGAAGATGACGTAGCGCCCCACCCCCTGGGCGACGTACGTGACCCAGAGGCCGGCCAGGCTCGGCCCCCCGCCGTGCGGCGCGTACATCCAGGTCGAGGCGGCATCCACGGCTCCGAAATCGGGCTGCCCGCCGTAGAAGAGGGGGACGACGGCGAGCAGCGCGATGACCACGGCCGCCAGCTTCGAGGCCTCGCGCCGGCCGGCCTGGTCGAGCAGCGCGCGCAGCGCGGCGAGCTCGCTCTCCGGCACCAGCCCGCTCGTGACGAACTGCGCGATCGCCCCGCCGCACGCCTGGTCGATCGTGCGTTCCGCGAGCACGAACAGCGGGATCGAGAGGAGGTAGCGGAGGTGGACCTCGGGATCGAGCAGGAAGGGGATCCGCACGCTCCCCGGCAGCGCGACCCCCTGCCAGACGGCGAGGGCGAGCGCCGGCACCCAGAGGAGGATGGCGAGCGCGACGGCGCGCGGGCGCGGGTCCTCGAGCAGGCGCCCGAACGGGGCGCGATGCGCCAGCGTGGCGATCGGGCCGCCGCCCGTGAGGTGGAAATCGTGCGGGTCCGCCGCCATCGGCCTACGGCCTCCGCGCGGCCTGCGGGTCGCGCTCGCCGAGCAGCTTCGTGGTGAAGCGCTGCCCCTCCGCGATCCGCTCGGTCTCCACCGCGACCGCGTCCACCGCCCGCTCGAGGTGCTCCAGCCGCTCGGCGATCTCGCGCAGCTCGGCGCTGCCCGCCGATCCGCGCGCGCGGTACTTCATCCGCGCGAGCAGGAGCACCGTCACGGCGCCGGTGACCACGGTGGTGACGAAGATCGTCGCCACATCGCCGCTGTTCACTGTTCCCTCCCCGCGGGCGCCCGCTCGCTCAGCAGTTTCGTGGTGAAGCGCTGCCCCTCCGCGATCCGCTCCGTCTCCACCGCCATGGCGTCGATCGCCTGCTCCATCCGCTCCAGACGCTGCGCGATCTCATCGAGGCGCGGGCTCGCGATCGCCGCGGAACGGCCGCGGCGCGACATCGCCGCCAGCACGATCACCGTCACGCACACGAAGAGGGTGATCGGCACCAGGAAGACCAGTCCGTTCATCGCTCATCCCTCCCGGCGCGCGGGCGCCGCCGCGCGCTCGCCAAGGAGCTTGCTGGTGAAGCGCTGCCCCTCCGAGATCCGCTCCGTCTCCACCGCCACCGCATCCAGCGCCTGCTCGATGCGCGCGAGCCGCTCCTCGATGCGCGCGAGCTCCGCCGGGCGCGCGCCCTGCAGGCTCCGGTAGTGCGCCTTCACCCACGTGACCACGGTCGCGCTCGCCGCGACCGCCACGACGATCATCACCGCCGCCTCCTGCCCGCCGATCAGCATGCCGCTCCTCCCGCCGGTGTCATCCGCGATCCCGCCGCTCAGTCCTTGGGGTCCGTACGCGCCGCCGTGTCGCGCGGTGTCAGCCGCCGCTCCATCCGCTGCACCTTGCGATCCGTCTCGCGCGCGTCGCGCGCCGAGAGCACGGCGAAGAAGAGGAGCAGCGACGCGTACAGCCCCCAGAGCCCGATCATGAGCCACGCCCCCCGCCGGTTGAGCGGCCAGACCCGCCACACGGCCCAGCACATCACCAGCGTGCCGCCGACCACGATCGTGCCGATCGCGCGCACGGCGTAGGTGACCATCCGCCGGGAGCGCCGCGCGCAGGCTGCGCAGAGCTGCAGCCCGCGCACGCGCACGCGATCCTCCCCGAGCGGGGTGTCGCAGTGCGCGCAGCGCCCTTCGCGGTTGCGCCGGATCCGCTGCTGCAGGAGGCTCCAGCTCACCGCGCTCCAGAGCAGGGAGCCCATGACGACGAGGCCGAGCCACGCGGCGAAGCCGAGTCCCATCGGTCAGCCCGCGGCGTGCGCCGCGTACGCGTCGAACGCCTCGAGCACCTCGGGGCCGGTCACGGTGGCGGCGCCGAGCTTCCCGACCTCGACGCCGGCGGCGAAGTTCGCGATGATCGCCGCCTCGTCCACCGTCGCGCCCGCGGCGAGCATCGTCGCGAGATACGCGGTGACGGTGTCGCCCGCGCCGACCACGTCGTACACCTCGCGCGCGGTGGTCGGCACGCGGAGCGCCGCGCCCTTCGCGCCCACGAGCACCATCCCGCGCTCGCCGAGGGTGAGCAGGAGGTGCTCCACGCCGAGGCGCTCCACCATCGCCGGCAGCGTCTCCGGATGGTCGACGTCCATCGTGGCGCCGAGCGCGGACTCGAGCTCGCGGCGGTTCGGCTTGAAGACCGTCGCGCCCTTGTAGGCGAAGAAGTTCCGGAACTTGGGGTCCACCACCACCGGCACGCGGCGCGCGCGCGCTCCCTCGATCGCGGCGGTGATCACCGGCGGCAGGAGCACGCCCTTGTTGTAGTCCTCGAGCACCACGGCGTCGGCCTCGGCCACGGCGCGGCGCAGCGCGCCGAGCACGCGCGCGACCTCCGACGCATCGAGATCGGCGTCGTCCTCCTCGTCGAAGCGCACCACCTGCTGCACGCGCGCGAGGACGCGGGTCTTGGTGGTGGTGGGGCGGGCGACCTCCACCAGCGCGCGCGTCTCGGCGCCGATGCTGGCGAGCATGCTGCGGAGCGACGTGGCGTTGATGTCGCGGCCGACGACGGCGACCAGCTCCGCCTTCGCCTCCAGCGCCGCCGCGTTCTGCGCGACGTTGGCGGCCCCGCCGAGCGCGAGCTTGCGTTCGCGCACGCGCACCACGGGCACGGGCGCCTCGGGGGAGATGCGGTCGACGTCCCCCTTGAGATAGACGTCGAGCATGGCGTCGCCGACGATGGCGATGCGCTTGCCGCGGGCGGCGGCGAGCAGCGCTTCCAGTCGCGGACGGGTGAGGGAGAGCATCGGGTGGAACTTACCGTGAATCCGCGGCGGGCAGTAGGGCGGGGGGAACGCGCCCGCCGGGAACGCGCGCGCGCCGGCGCGCGCACTCCCACCCGTCGCACGGAAGGTGGTAGGTTACCACCGTGAACCCCCTCGTGGTGCTCGCGCTCTCGCTCCTCGGCATCTCCATGGCCGCTCCGCTCGTGCGGCTGTCGCACGCGGACCCGCTTGCGATCGCCGTCTGGCGGCTCGGGATCTCGATGGCGGTCATCGGTGCGATCGTGGGGGCGAGCGGCAGCTGGCGGCAGTGGCGCCGCCTCCGCCGGGGGGACCTCGCGCTGGCGCTCGGCGCCGGTGTGATGCTCGCGCTCCACTTCTGGGCGTGGAACGCGAGCATCGGGCTCACCACCATCTCGGCGTCGGTGGTGCTGGTGAACGTGCAGCCGGTGATCGTGGCGGCGGCGAGCGCGCTCTGGCTGCACGAGCCGCCCACGCGCGGACAGTGGGGAGGGATCGCGGTGGCGGTGGCCGGCGCGACCGTGGTGGGGCTCGCGGACGCGGGGGCGAGCGCGGCGGCCGCGGGCGCGCCGCCGCATGCACTGCTCGGCGATGCGCTCGCGCTCTCCGGCGCGGTGACGGCGTCCGTCTACTACCTCGCCGGGCGCCGGCTGCGCCGCACCCTCGACCTCTGGCCGTACGTGGCGCTGGTGTACGGCGCCTGCTTCGTGGTGCTGCTGGCGTTCGCCGGCGCCGCGCGCACGCCGCTCGCGCCGCAGCCCCCGCGCGAGATCGGCATCTTCGCGGCGCTCGCCCTCGGGCCGATGCTGCTGGGGCATACCGGGATGAACTGGGCGCTGCGTTATCTTCCGGCGTACGTGGTGAACCTCACCGTGCTCGGCGAGCCGGTGGGGGCCACGGTCCTGGCGGCAGCGCTCCCGGGGATCCACGAGATCCCGCCGCCGATGACGCTCGCCGGCGGCGCGCTGCTGCTGGCGGGGATCCTGATCACGCTCTCGCGCGCCCCGCGCGCGGAGGCGGTCCCGGCGGTGCCCGATGCGGCTTGAGCTCGACGTGGTCGCCGCGCGCGGCGACATGGTGGAGTCCCGGCACCGCGTGCACGCCGCGGTGATGGATGGCGGCGGCGCGCTCCGCGCGTCGGCCGGCGATCCGGCCTTCCCCACCGTGCTCCGCTCCTGCGCGAAGCCCTTCCAGGCGTATCCCTTCGTCGCCTCGGGCGGCTTCGACTCCCTCCACTGGTCGGAGGAGATGCTCGCCCTCGCCTGCGCGAGCCACGGCGGGGAGCCCGAGCACCTCGCCATCGTCGCGCGCATGCTCGCGTCGATCGGGCTGGAGGAGGGGGACCTGGCCTGCGGACCGCACGAGCCGCTCACGCGGCGCGGGCAGAAGCTCCTCAAGGAATCGGGGGGCACCGCGGGGCGCATCCACAACAACTGCTCGGGCAAGCACTCGGCGATGCTCGCCTTCGCGAAGACGCAGGGCTGGCCCACGCGCGGCTACGAGCAGTGCGTGCACCCGGTGCAGCGCGCGGTGATCGACTGCCTCGCGGAGTGGACCGGCCTGCCCGCGTCCGACCTGCGGCTGATGACCGACGGCTGCGGCGTCGCGGCGTTCGGCATGCCGCTCGACCGCTTCGCGCTCGCGCTCGCGCGCTTCGCCGCGGCGGCGCACCGCGGCGACCCGGTGCCCGCGCGGATCCTCGGCGCGATGGCGGCGCATCCCTTCCTCGTGGGAGGCACCGACCGCTTCGACACCGTGCTCATCGAGGAGACGGGGGGGCGCGTCATCGCCAAGATCGGCGCCGAAGGGGTGCACGCCGTGGCGGTGCCGGAGCGCGAGCTCGCCGCCGTCGTGAAGGTGGAGGACGGCGCCTTCCGCGCGCAGCATCCGGCGGTGATCCGGCTGCTGCAGTACCTCGACGTGCTGCCGGCGGAGCTGTCGCCGCGCCTCGAGGCCTTCCTCCGCGCGCCGGTGGTGAACACGCGCGGCGCGGTGGTGGGGGAGGTGCGCCCCGTTGCCTAGCGCGACGCCGATGATGCGCGCGGCGAACCGGTGACGGCCGCCGGCGCGCCGGGCGCCACCATGAGGGCGCTCGACGACGAGACGGCGGCGCTCGTGCGCCTCGCCGTCACGATCGCGGTGGGGGACGAGGGCGCCCTCCGCGAGGGCGTCGCGCGCGCGGCGGCGAGCGCCGCGGACCCGGTCCACGTGGAGGAGGTCATCCTGCAGTCGTACCTGTTCGTGGGGTTCCCGCGCGCGCTCAACGCGATGCGCGCCTGGCGCAAGGCCACCGGGCGCGCGGCGCCCGCGCGCGACGAGGACGCGGCGGGCGCGTCCCCCGCGGGGCGGCGCGTGCGCGGCGAGCTCACCTGCGCCACTGTGTACGGCCGGCTCTACGACCGCCTGCGCGTGAACATCCGCGAGCTGCATCCGGCGCTCGACGACTGGATGATCGAGGAGGGCTACGGCCGCGTGCTCGGGCGCGGGGCGCTCGCGCTGCGGGCGCGAGAACTGTGCGTGGCCGCGGTGTGCGCCGCCACGGAGCAGGACCGGCAGCTGCATTCGCACCTGCACGGCGCGCTGCACGCCGGCGCGTCGGCCGCGGAGGTGAGCGCCGCGCTGGCGATCGCGGGGGAACGGCTCGGCCCGGATTCGCGCGACCGGATCGCGCACCTCTGGGCGCGCGTGCGGGCGGTGGCCTGATGGCATTCGTCGACCGCGTCACGATCCGCGTGGAGGCGGGCACCGGCGGCTCCGGGTGCACGAGCTTCCGACGGGAGCACCGCGTGCCGATGGGCGGCCCCGACGGCGGAGACGGCGGGCGCGGCGGCGACGTGATCATCCGCGCCGATGCGAACCTCGCGACGCTGCTGGACTACACCTACCGCGACCGCTGGGTGGCCGAGCGCGGCGAACACGGGATGGGGAGCAACAAGACGGGGCGCTCCGGCGCCGACGTCGTTCTCCCGGTGCCGCCGGGCACGCTGGTGCGCGACGTCGCCACCGGCCAGCTGCTGGGCGAGGTGCTGGACGACGGCGACGCCTTCGTGGTGGCGCGCGGGGGGCGCGGCGGGAAGGGGAACGCGTTCTTCGCCACGGCCACCCACCAGGCGCCGCGCGAATGGCAGCCCGGCGAGGAAGGGGAGACGCGCGAACTCGAACTCGAACTCAAGCTCATCGCCGACGTCGGGCTCGTGGGCGCGCCCAACGCGGGGAAGTCCACCCTGCTCTCCGTGATCTCTGCGGCCCATCCCAAGATCGCCGACTACCCCTTCACGACGCTCGTGCCCAACCTGGGCGTCGTGCAGCTCTCCGATCACCGCACCTTCGTGGTGGCGGACATCCCCGGGATCATCGAAGGGGCGCACGAAGGGAAGGGGCTCGGCCTCCAGTTCCTGCGGCACATCGAGCGCACGCGGCTGCTCGCCTTCCTCATCCCGGTGGACGCGATGGACTGGCAGGCGGAGTACGACGCGCTGCGCCGGGAGGTCGCGAGCTACTCGGCCGAGCTCGCCGCGAAGCCGCACTGCGTGGTGTTCACGAAGATGGACCTCATGGGCGACCTGGAGGCGCCGCCGATCGAGGCGCCGCAGGCGTTCGGCGTCTTCACCGTGAGCGCGGCGGGGCGGCTGGGGCTCGACACGCTGCTCGCGGCCTGGTGGTCGCGGCTGCTCGCGATGCGGAAGGCGGCCACGGCGGCCGCGCGGGAGGCGGACGTCGGGCGCCCCTGACGCCCTCGCGCGGCGCGATGCGCTCGCGCTCTCGCTCCTGCCCGGCGTGGGGGCGGTCACGGTCGCGGATCTGATCGCAACATC
>DATKOH010000014.1:0-4848 GCA_035524735.1 Gemmatimonadaceae bacterium | reverse complement strand
GCCGAGGAGGACGTCGGAGAGGTGCGAGCCGATGAAGCCGGCGCCGCCGGTGATGAGGTAGGTGACGGATCCTGCCACGGTGACCGATCGGTGTCCGGTGTGCGGTGGCCGGCGACCGATGGGCGGTGACCGGTTCCCGGGAGGGAATGACGCGCGGGCCCGGCGCTCGGGCCCATCACGTCATAAGGACGGATTCCTCCACCCCGCGGAAACCTGGGGGCCGCTCTTCCCCTCCCTCCCAACCCCCACCCCGCCGGACGCCGCCCCCCGCACCGCGCGAACCGGCCGTTCAGTCCGCGTGATCGTGATCGTGCGTCCCCCAGACCATGGCCGGGTCCGTCTCGTAGGGGTTCACGTGGATCATCCACCCGAAGAGCTGCGGGATGAAGCGTCCCCCCGCGGCGTCGCAGGCGGCCTGGGTGGTGATGGTGCCTTCCGGGCCGAAGAGGGGCTTCCCGTCGGCCCCTTTCGCCTTCCACATCTGCTGCTGCCCGCGCGGCGGGACGCAGAGATCGACGTGCACGTGCCACTGCCCGATGCTCAGGGGGATGCGCTCGTCGAGCTGGTCGAGGGTGAAGTTCCGCGGCGCGGTGTACATCGCCCCCACGAGCACGTAGCCGTCCCCCGTCTTCCGGTAGAGGAGCGACGTGGGCATGCGCGGGTCGAAGGTGAACGCCGAGTAGACCGCGCTGTGGAGGTTCGAGAAGTGGTAGACCTTCTGCGGGACCTTGGGGAGGAAGATCCGGAAGCCGTCGGCGAGCGCCGCGTGGTAGTCCTTGTAGCGCGCGAGCGCGCCCTTGAGCTGGGTGACGATGGAGTCGGCGCGCGCCTGGTCGCCGGGGCGGAGCGGCCGGCGGGGGGTCATGCGCATGTGCGGCATGTCGACGAGCGCCCCTTCCATGGACGCGTTGACGCCGCGCACGGCCGCGTCGTTCTGGTCGTCCATCTTCATGCCGGCCATGTCGTCGTGCGCGCGCGACGAGTCCGTCCCCTGCGCGGCGATGGCGGCCGCGGGGAGGGCGAAGAGGAAGGCGCCGAGCGCGGCGCGGATGATGGACGAGCGCGACATGAACGCCCCCTGCGAGAGAGGTCCTGCGGATGGGACGACCGTTACCGATGGAACGTTAACCCCACGTTGACCTTTCGAGGCGCCGGGGCGTATGCTGTCCGAAGGCCCATCGCATGCCCCTCCCCATCCCGGAGCCCCGGCGCCGCCGCCGCCGTCACTCGAAACTCCACCACGTGATCCGCCGCCGCTGGACGGATCTCGTCGTGGGGGTGGTCTTCGTGGTGGCATGTCTGGTCGCGCTGCTGTTGATCATGGACGTGATCGATACGGTGAGGCAATGAGTCAACTACAGTCGACGACAGTCAACGACAGTCACCAACAGTCGACGACAGTCGTTCCGCTTCCCCCTGTCGTCGACTGTACCTGACTGTCGCCGACTGTCTTTGACTGTCGCCGACTGTCCTTGACTGCCGTTGACTGTCGTCGGCTGTAGTTGACTGTCGTCGACTCTCTTTTAAGAACATGCCCGACCTCTCCTCCCCCGTAACAGCCATCCCCCTCCTCTTCCTCGCGGGGCTCCTGACCAGCCTCACCCCCTGCATCTACCCCATGATCCCGATCACCGTCGCGGTGGTGGGGGGGCAGGCGGGGGAGAGTGGCGGGCGGCGGCCGGCGGTGGTGCTCACCCTCGCGTACGTGCTCGGGCTCGCGCTCGTGTACGCGGCGCTCGGCGTCGTCGCGGGGATGACGGGGACGCTCTTCGGGACGATCTCCACGAACCCCTGGCTGTACTTCCTGATGGCGAACCTGCTCATCCTCTTCGCGCTCGCGATGCTCGACGTGCTGCCGGTGCGGATGCCGCAGTGGGTGCTGCGGCGCGCGTCGGAGGCGGGAGCGCGCGGCGGGGCGGGCGGGGCGTTCGCGATGGGGGCGGCGAGCGGGCTCGTCGCGGCGCCGTGCGGCGCGCCGGTCATGGCCGGCGTGCTCACCTGGGTGGCGTCCACCCGGAGCGCGGCGCTCGGGTTCGTCTATCTCCTCTCCTTCTCGCTCGGCATGTGCGCGATCCTCGCGGCGGCCGGGCTCTCGGCGGGATTCCTCGCGCGGCTGCCGCGCGGCGGCGCGTGGATGCTCTGGGTGAAGCGCGCGCTCGCCGCGGTGCTGCTCGGCGCCGCCGAGTACTACCTCGTGAACATGGGGAAGCTGCTCACATGACACGCACGCTGATGGCGGCCGCGCTCGCGGCACTTCTGATCGCTCCCCGCGCGCGGGCGCAGGGGGAATCGATGGTCGGCGTCGGCAGCGCGGCCCCGGCCGCCGTCGCGCAGACGCTCGACGGCAAGGACTTCGACCTCGGCACCCTCATCGGCAAGGGCCCGCTGGTGATCGAGTTCTGGGCCGTCTGGTGCCCCAACTGCAAGGAACTCGAGCCGCAATGGCTCTCGCTCGTGAAACAGTACCAGGGCACGGTGACCTTCGTGGGCGTGGCGGTGAGCGTGAACGAGAGCGCCGCGCGCGTGCAGAAGTACGCGCAGCAGCACGGCTTCACGCATCTCGTCCTCTTCGACACGCACGGCACCGCCACCGGCGCCTTCGATGTGCCCGCGACCAGCTACGTGGTGGTGATCGACCGGAAGGGGAAGATCGTGTACACGGGAGTGGGAGGGGATCAGGATCTGGCGGCGGCGATCAGGAAGGCTCTGTGACGGCCGACGATCGATGTTCGACGATCGATGTGGCATGAGAACGATACTCCGCTTCCTGCCCGTTCAGTATCGTGGTCATGCCTCATCGATCGTCGATCATCGACCGTCGGCTCCCCCCACCAATCCCAGCTCAAGCACCAAGTCAGACCCTCGTCCCTCGACCGTCTTCCAGAACCTGACGCTCCCCAGGATCACCGGTCCCTCCACGCGCACCGCCATGAGCCGCCGCTCCATTTCCTTCGTCATGCGCGGGTAGTAGGAGAGCGTCACGTGCGGCGAGAAGGGGAAGCGGGGGCGCTCGAAGGGGAGTCCCGATGAGCGGATCCGTTCGTGCAGCGTGCGGAGCGGGCCGTGCGGGTCGAGGGGGAGGACGACGATCTCCGTCTGCATGAAGCGGTGCGGGCGCTCGAGGGTCACCGTCACCGGCGGCGTGTCGCGCGTGATCGGCTCCACCAGCTCGCGGATGCGCTCCACGGGCGTGTCGAGGGGCATCGGTCCCGCGCCGGACGACCCGATGATGGTCACGTGCGGGGGCGACTCCGCGGCGTAGCGCGGGTCGGCCCAGCGCTGCACCTCGGCGATCCGGTCGCGCGCGGGCGCGGGGATCTCCATCGTCGCGAAGATGCCGCTCTTCACGGCTGGAAGCGGGTCGTCACGCGGGGTAAGCTACGGCGCCCCCCCCAACGGCGTCACCATCCTCCCGCGCATGACCGACATCCCTTCCGTGCTCGAGCTGGACCACGACACCATGCAGCGGCTGGGCCGCCGAGTGGCCGACGTCGTGGCGGAACATCTCGCCGGCATCCGGTCGAAGCCGGCGGTCACGTCGATCACGCGCGAGCGCGCGGAGCGGCTGCTCGCCGCCCCGGCGCCGGCCGCGGGCTCCGACTTCGAGACGATCCTCGCGACGCTGCAGGAGCGCGTCTTCGCGAACGCGGCGCTCGAGCCGCACCCGGGCTTCATCGCGTACGTGCCGAGCTGCCCGGCCTTCCCCGCGGTGCTCGGCGACTGGCTCACCAGCGGCTGGAACTTCTTCGGCGGCGCCTGGAGCGTGGGCGCGGGGCCGAGCGAGGTGGAACTGGTGGTGCTCGAGTGGATGCGCACGTGGATCGGGATGCCCGCGGGCGCGGGGGGGCTGCTCACGAACGGCGGCTCGGGGGCGACGATGACGGCGATGGTCGCCGCGCGCCACGCCGCGGTGGGCGACGACGCATCGCGCCTCGCGCGCTGCACCGTGTACATGGCGGACCAGAGCCACAGCTCGGCGGTCCGCGCCGCGTGGATGGCGGGGATCCCGCGCGCGAACGTGCGGCTCGTGGCCTGCGACGCGGACTTCCGCCTGGACGTGGCGGCGCTCGCGCGCGCGGTCGCCGCGGACCGCGCGGCGGGGATGATCCCGCTCATGGTGGTGGCGAACGCGGGCACGACGAACACCGGCGCGGTGGACCCGCTGGAGGCGATCGCCGACCTCTGCGCGCTCGAGCGCATCTGGATGCACGTGGACGCCGCGTACGGCGGCTTCGCGGTGCTCGTCCCCGAGGGGAAGGCGAAGCTCGCGGGACTCGGCCGCGCCGACTCGGTGACGATGGACCCGCACAAGTGGCTGTACGTCCCCTTCGAGTGCGGCTGCCTGCTCGTGAAGGAGCCCGCGAAGCTCAAGGCGGCCTTCCTGATCAACCCCGACTACCTGAAGGACGTGGAGACGAGCGGCGGCGAGGTGAACTTCGCCGACTACGGCGAGCAGCTCTCGCGCCGCGCGCGCGGCATCCAGGTGTGGGTGAACGTGCAGTACTTCGGCGTGGAGCGCCTCGCCGAGGCGATCCGCTACAGCCTCGCGCTCGCCCCGTTCGCGGAAGCGCGCGTGCGCGCGACGCCGGGGCTCGAGGTGCTCGCCCCGGCCACGCTCGGCATCCTCTGCTTCCGCGCGCATCCCGCGGGGATGGACGATCCCGCCGCGCTCGACGCGCTGAACGAGCGGATCCTCCACGCGGTGAACGCGACGGGAAAGGTGTTCATCTCCTCGACGCGCATCCGCGGCGCCTTCTCGCTGCGCATCTGCCCGATCGGGCATCGCACGAGGCAGGCGGATATCGAGGGGCTGGTGGGGATGGTGGGGGACATGGCGAGTGGCGGAAC
>DATKOH010000013.1:0-3218 GCA_035524735.1 Gemmatimonadaceae bacterium | reverse complement strand
CGCCGAGCGCCGAGCGCCGAGCGCCGAGCGCCGAGCCCCGAGCGCCTACATGATGATCTCAGGCTTCATGACCGCCTCCGCCTGCGCCTTCGCGGCCATCAGCTGGTCGTGCAGCTCCTTCGCCACCGCCTTCGCCGACTCCGTGGGTGGCATGTCCGAGTTGCCCACCGTGCCCACGAGATAGAAGAGCCGCTCGGCGATCCGCGACGGCGCCCGGTTCGCGTCCTGCCCGCGTCCCGTCTGCCGCACGTTGCGCAGTTCGCTCTCGGCCTTCAGCAGCTTCGCATCCATCGAATCGAGTTGCGCCACGCGCGCCTTCGCGCTGTCGCCGGCCTGCGCCTTCGCCAGCGCGATCTGTCCCCGCATCTTCTCGATGCCGTTCACGAGGTCCGCGGTGGTGTTGATGTCCGCCATGACCCCCTTCTCGAAGGCCATCTGCTCGGCGATCGTCGCGTCGCTCCCCGCGGTGGCGGGATCCTTGAGCAGCGTGAAGCTCTGCGATGACTTCTCGCCGCCGATGGCGACGGTCACCGTGTACTTCCCCGGCGGCTGCAGCAGCGCGTAGCGGCCGAAGCCGGGGGCGGGGATCCCGTCCGCGCCCACCCGCACCCAGGGGGCGTAGAGCGGCGCCACGCGGATCTTCGCCTGCGCCGTCGGTTCGCCGCGCAAGTCCCACCACGCGCGGTTGAGTCCGGCGCGCGCGGGCGCCTTCATGGTGCGCACCACCGCCCCCGACGCGTCGGCGATCGTGATCGTCGCCGAGTCCTTCGCGCCGGGCTGCTTCGCCCAGAAGGTGATGTCCGCGCCCTCGGGGGGCGTCTCGCCATCCACGAGCCCCGGCTCGAAGATGTCGCCGAAGGGCCACTCCGCGCTCCGGAAGCGGTACGTGGTGCGCGGCGCGAAGAGATGCACCGCCTTCCCCATCGTCTCCGCGTTCATCGTGCGGAGCGACGAGATGTCATCCACGATGTAGAAGCCGCGGCCGTAGGTCGCGATCACGAGGTCGTTGAAGCGCTCCTGCACGGTGAGCCAGTACACCGGCGCGTGCGGGAGGTCGCTCTGGAAGGGCTGCCAGCTCGCGCCGTCGTCGAAGGAGAGGTAGAGCGCGCTCTCCGTGCCCAGGTAGAGCAGCCCGCGGCGCACGGGATCCTCGCGCACCACGTGCGCGTACGACACCGGCGACTTCGGCAGCCCGTTCACGATGAGCTTCCACGTCTTCCCGAAATCGGTGGTCTTGTAGACCCACGGGTCGAAGCTGTTCGCCTGGTGCCCATCCACGGTGAGGTACGCCGTGCCCGCGTCGTAGCGCGAGGGCTCGATGTTGCTGATCGTCCCCCAGTTCGGCAGCCCGGGGAGGTTGGCGGTGACGTTGGTCCACGTGGCGCCGCCGTCCTTCGTGAGCTGCACGAGGCCGTCGTTGGTGCCGGCCCAGATGAGTCCCTTCTGCAGCGGCGACTCCGCGATCGCGAAGACGACGCCCGAGTACTCGACGCCGATGTTGTCCGGCGTGAGGCCGCCGGAGATCCCCTGGCGCGACTTGTCGTTGCGCGTGAGGTCGGGGCTGATCGCCTTCCACGTGCGGCCGCCGTCGTTCGTCATGTGCACGTACTGGCTGCCCACGTACACCACGTTGTGGTCGTGCGGCGAGATCGTGAGCGGGAAGGTCCAGACGAAGCGCACCTTCAGGCTCTCGGCGGGCCAGCCCACCGTGACCGCGGGCCACACTTCCACTTCGTACGCCATGTTCGTGCGCCAGTCGTAGCGCGACACGATGCCGCCGCCGGAGCCGAAGCCCGAGCCGCTCGACCAGACGAGGTTCGAGTCCTGCGGGTCCGGCGTGGCCCAGCCGCTCTCGCCGCCGCCCACCGTGCGCCAGAGGCCCGTGGGGATCCCCGCCTGCTGTCCGTAGAGCGGAAGCAACCGCGGATTGCTCGGCCCCGCGCCCGACGGCCCGTCCTGCCGGTTGCCGTAGATCCAGTAGGGGACGCGGTCGTCCACCGTGACGTGGTACATCTGCGCGATCGGGAACTTCACGCGCAGCCAGGTCCTGCCGCGGTTGATCGTGATCGACGCGCCGCCGTCGTGGCTCACGATGAAGCGGTTGCCGTTCAGGCGGTCGAACCAGATGTCGTGATGGTCGCCGCCGGGGGTCTCCGCCTCCGGCGGATCGATCATCGTCTTCCCCCCGTCGAGCGTCTTCGTCCAGCTCGCGGCGAGGAAGTAGGCCTCGTCGGCGTTGTCGGGGGTGACGCCCATGCGGTCGTAGTACGCCGTGCGCCCGGCCATCTGGTGGTCGGGGTTGATCATCCTCCAGCTGGCGCCGCCGTCATCGGAGCGGAAGAGGTGGCCGCCCGCGGTGGGCTTGCCGTGCCAGGGGGCGAGGTCGCCCGTCTCGATCTCCGCGTAGACGCGCTGCGGCGCCGCGGCGCTGATCGCGAGCTGGATCTTGCCGAGCGGCTCGGTGGGGAGCCCGTTGGTGAGCCGGCTCCACGTGGTGCCGCCGTCCACCGACTTCCAGATGCCGCTCCCCGCGCCGCCGCTCTCGCGCCCCCAGGTGTGGATCTCGATCTGCCACATCGCCGCGTAGAGGATGCGCGGGTTCGACGGGTCCATGACGATGTCGGCCGCGCCGGTGGAGTCGTTCACGAAGAGCACCTTCTCCCACGTGCGGCCGCCGTCGGTGGTGCGGAAGATGCCGCGCTCCGGCTGCGGCCCGTACGCGGTGCCGAGCGCGGCGACGTACACGCGCTCCGGGTCGCGCGGGTCGATGACGATGCGCGAGATGCGCCCGCTCTTCTCGAGCCCCGCGCGCGCCCACGTCGCGCCCGCATCGGTGGACTTGAACATCCCCCAGCCCACGGAGATGTGGCTGCGAATGAACGGCTCGCCGGTGCCCACCCAGACGACGTTCGCGTCGGAGGGCGCGACCGCGACCTGCCCGATCGAGCTCACCGGCTCCTTGTCGAAGATGGCCTTCCAGTGCAGCCCGCCATCGACGGTCTTGAAGAGCCCGCCGCTCGCCGCGCCGGCGTAATAGACCATCGGATCCCCATTCACCCCGGTGACGGAGGTGATGCGATTCCCCTCGGGCCCCACATAGCGGAAGTGGAAGCGCGCCACCGACCCACTATCCAGCGCCACCCCCGCCGCCGGCGCCCCCTTCTGCTGCGCCCCCAAGTCGCCCGCCCACCCAACGACCCCCGCCACCATCCCCACCG
>DATKOH010000012.1:0-29975 GCA_035524735.1 Gemmatimonadaceae bacterium | reverse complement strand
ACCGCCGCCGCCGCCACCGCCGCCGCTGCCGAAGATCTAGGCGGCCGCGATGAGAAGAGCCCGGATGCACAAGCATCCGGGCTCTTCCGCTTCCGTCGCACGACGCGCGCTACGGACGGAGGATCGCCGGCTGGCGCTCCCGCGCGGCGGTGCGCGGGAAGATCGTACTGGTCGACCCGTCGCTCTCGAGCAAGGCGCTCATGTCGCCCGACGCGGTGTTGAACCCCGTGCTGTACACGCAGTACCAGGCGTCGCACGACGCGGGACCGGCGACGTTGAGCGAGTCCGGCACCACCGTCGCCGCGGATCCCCCGTGCGCCGGCACGCGCCGCAGTGCATAGCCGGACGCCGCCGCGATGTAGTAGAGATAGGAGCCATCCGCCGACCACGCCGGCTGGAACGCCCCGCCGCTCTCCCCGGTCACCGCGACGGCCGAGCCGCCGCCGCTCGGCATCACGTACACCTGCGACGTGCCGGAGCGCACCGACGTGAACGCGATCTCGCCTCCCACCGGGCTCCACGCGGGTGCGGTCTCGGGCGTGTACGACGGCGAACCGGTCGCGAGCGCG
Source organism: Gemmatimonadaceae bacterium (assembly GCA_035524735.1). Classification (GTDB taxonomy): domain Bacteria; phylum Gemmatimonadota; class Gemmatimonadetes; order Gemmatimonadales; family Gemmatimonadaceae; genus DATKOH01. Next base: position 29,406 of record DATKOH010000012.1, on the reverse strand, counting down.
CCCGCCGTCGCCGACCCCGGTCCGGTGAGGGGCGGCGCCGCCACCACCCAGAGACGCGTCGTGCCGCTGCGCGTCGACACGAACACGATCGAGTCGGCGTGCGGGCTCAGCGATGGCAACTTGTCGATGGCGCCGCTGTTCATCACCCGGACCACGGTGTCCACGCTCGGGTCCGCGAGATAGACCTGCGGGTAGCCGTCGCGGTCCGAAGTGAATGTGATCCGGCCGCCGGCGCTGTTCGGATCGCTGTTGTTCGAACCGCTCGTGAGCGCCACCGTCGTGTCGTTCCGCCAGCGGAAGAGCGTCGCGAAGCCGGCGCTGTCCGCCACGTACACGAACGCCGGGAGCGAGTGCGGCGGACCTGGCTCGGACACGTCGTGGCAGCCGAGCGCCGCGACCGCGCAGGCGGCCGCGATGCCACGGGCGATCCACCCGCTACCGGGCATCATCCGGGACGATGAGATCCTGCGCGCGAAGCGCCGCGATCACCATCGCGATCTCCCGCCGCGCGACATCCTCTCCCACGTCGAATTCTCCGCACATGGCGCCGATGATCTCCTCCTCGGTGCGTCCCTCGAGCAGCAGCTCCCAGATCCGGGTGCCCGTCTCGTTGAGCGAATAGTAGCGCTTCGTGCGCAGGTTCAGGAGCACCGCGCCATCGGTGAGCGTGGCGGCCAACGCGTCCGCGGCGGCGCGGTAGCGCATCACGCGAGCGCGCCGCCCAGCGTCACCGCGATCGCGCGCAGCTGGCGCGGCGTGTGCACCAGCCGGAACAGGCGCGCGCGCTCCACCAGGGCGCGAAGCGTCGCGAGATGCTCGGCCGCATGGCCGTCGGGCATCAGCACCCACGTCGATCCCTTCACGAGACGCGCCAGCGCCTCCGCTGGACCGACCTCGGTGAGCGCATCCCGCTCCCCCCGCTCGAGGAAGACGACCGCCGCGAGAGGAGCACGTTGCGCGATCGCCGCGCGCACCGGCACGCGGTCACGCGCATCCGCGAATCCTTCCGGCGCTTCCAGTCCCGCAAGCTCCGGGAACTCCGCCGAGAGCGCGCGGCTCACCGCGAGCGGCTCTCGCCAGGCATGCGCGACGAGGCCCGACGCCGTGCGCTCGATGATCACCGCGTCATCACCGAGGAGCCGCCATCCGTTGCGGGTGAGCGCGAAGGCGAGCGTGGACTTCCCGGCGCCGTTGTCCCCGGCGAGCAGCCAGCCGCGCCCACGCGGATCCACCGCGCCAGCGGCATGGACGTGGAAGCGGGCGTGCGCACGCAGCCGCACGATCGCGCCCACGCGCGCGAGGAACTGCCGGTCGGCGCGCGGCGTCTCGGCGTAGCCCTCGCCGCGGCGCAATCTTCCATGGGAGACCAGGAGCGAGCCCCCCCGCGGCCTCAGCCGAAGGGTCGTGTCGTCACCGGTCGTGTAGGCATCGATCGGCCCGGCGCTCCAGGCGAATCCGGGCTCGGGTGCCGTCAGCGTACTCGCACCCGTCGGCGTGCTCAGCAGCCGAACTTGTGGCCGCTCACTCCGCAATTGATCTGGAGGGCGAGCGCCACGCCGGCCGGCCCGAAGAAATGCTGCGTCATGACGGTGAGCGATTCGTGCGTCGTCAGCGCGGGCGTGACCCACGCGCGGCGCACGGCGTGGCGCGCCGCGTGTCCATTCAGATCGTCGCTCCCGGCGCGTCCTGCGTTCACAGCATGCCGGTCCGATGAGGTGCGATCCATAGGCCCCAGGGGTGGTTGACCCGAACGCCGGTCCGGTCCATGCGGCCGCGTCCTCGATGAGGACGAGCCCGCGGAAACCGGAGTCACGATGGGCCGGCCGCGAGCATGTGACGAGAATCACAACTCGCCGCGGCACCAATGTACCCGTGGAATGTACGGGTTGCGCGCGTCAATCGCAAACGGATCGAGGCGCTGGATCTCGGAGATGCGCGGCGGCCGAAGCCGCATCGAGGCCCGCAGCTCAGCACGGGCGATGGGCCCTCGGAGCAAGGGATCTTCGTCGGGCAGGGTGCGCGAGAGAGCCAGCGTGATTCCTCGGTTCGCTCGCTCTACCTGGCGCCGAATGGTCGATGGGGCGTGGCCAGAATTCCTGGGCTCTATCCCCCGCATGATCCGCGGTTGAGTCCTGACGCACCGCGGTGCTTGAATATAGGTCATAAAATCTGCAAATAATGTCATATTTGTATTTATACAGGACTACTACTATACATATCGAAATGCCGACCAGGCACCGCGCCCACCCGCCGGCCACCCCGACGATCCCACACTGGCTCTCTCGATCGCTCGGGGAATCTCGCGCCTCTATCCTCGCCCAGCTCGGCCGTGACCCGCGCACCATCGAGGATCTCGCCGCGGGACTCGACCTGAGCCGGAGCGCCGTGCGCTCGCATCTCGCTCAACTCGAGCAGGCCGCGCTCGTCGAACGACTGCGGCTCCCCCGCGAGACCAGAGGCAAGCCCGCGTACGGCTATCGCATCACATCGGACGCCGCGATCGCGCTCTCCACCGCGTACGCCCCGCTCGCCGCCGGAATGCTGTCCGCCGTCTCCACGCGCTTCGCCCGGCACGAAGTGGCGCTGCTCCTCCGCACCGTAGGGAGAGCGCTGGCCGTGCGCCACGCGAGCATCGCGCCGCGGCTCTCGCAGCGCCTCGCGGATGCCGCGCTCGCCTTCGACCGCATCGGCGGCCGCGCCGAGGTCCTCGAGAGCGGCGGGCGCTTCGAGCTGCGGAGCGGCCGCTGTCCGCTCGGGGCGCTCACCTCCGTGGATCCCTTCGCATGCGAGACACTGGAGGCATTCGTCGCCGAGATCGCCGGCGCCGGCATTCGCGGCGCGTGCGAACACGGCGCGCATCCGCGCTGCCGCTTCCAGGTGACGCGGGAGGACCGCGCCCCCGATGCCAGCGGGGATCCGGGCCTGTGATCGTGATCCCGGCCATCGACATCCGCGGCGGCATCTGCGCGCAGGTCACCGCGGCGCGGTCGCGCATGGCGCGCCAGACGTCCGATGATCCCCGGGAGGTCGCCGCCGAGTGGGAACGCCACGGCTTCCACCGCCTCCAGTTGATGGACTTCGACGGGCGCGCCGCTTCGCGCCGGTCGGGCGAGCTCGTGCGCGACATCCTCGATCAGACGGCCTCGGAGGTCCAGGTGGGCGGCGACATCTCGAGCGGCGATGAGGTGCAGCAGTTGATCGACGACGGCGCCGCCTACGTGATCCTCGGGCCGCGCGCCTTGCGCGAGCCGGAATGGCTCGAGGGAACGGTGGCCGCCTTTCCGGGGCGCCTCATCGTCGCGATGCGTCTGCACGGACGGCGGATCGAGGCGCGGGCGGCCGCGGCCGAGCGCGATGCGCGAGCCGCCATCGAGGATCTATCGCCCCTGCCCCTCGGCGGACTGCTCCTGGCGGCGGACTTCGGGACGTCGGGACTCGGCGGGGAGGAACTCGACCTGCTCGAGGACGCGGTGGATGCCGCTCCTTGCCCGGTGCTGGTGGCGGGCGGGCTGCGGAGGCTTCGCGAGCTGCGCGCTCTGCAGGATCGCGGGGTGGGTGCGGCGGTGGTGGGCGCGCCATTGTACGACGGCGGATTGGATCCGCGACTCGTCGCCGAGGAGTTCACGGAATGACAGGCTGGGAATCCGGCGCCGGTGCGGCCATCATTCCGGGACCCGGACGCACGTCGGTGCATCCGGTGGGTTCGTCCGCGCATCCGGAGCACTCGCATGCTTGATCTCTCGGGTCTCGACTTCGACAAGGGCGGCGGCACCGTCACGGTCGTCACGCAGGATGCGGCGAGCGGCATGGTGCTCATGGTCGGGCAGGCCGACCGCCAGGCCGTGTCGAAGACGCTCGAGACGGGCGAGATGCACTACTACTCCGAGTCGCGCGGCATGTGGCACAAGGGGACGAGCAACGGGGCCACGCAGCGCGTGGTCTCGCTGGCCTGCGACTGCGACGGCGATGTGCTCCTCGCGCGCGTGGTCCCGAACGGCCCGGCCTGCCACACGGGATCCTTCTCCTGCTTCGTGGGCCCGGAATCGATGGGTGACGCGATCTCGGCGCTCGACGCGACGATCGCGGGCCGTGCCGCGCAGGCGGACCTCGGGCGCAGCGACCCCACGCACCCGCCGCCGCTCCCGGAGAACTACACCGAGCAGCTGCTCGAGGACCGGAACCTCCGACTGCGCAAGCTCGGCGAAGAGGCCGCGGAGCTGATCGCGGCGTGCGCCGATGGCGACCTGCCGCGCGCCACCGAAGAGGTGGCCGACCTGCTCTATCATGCGCTCGTCGCGCTCCGCGCCGCCGGCGGCTCGCTCTCCGACGTGCAGCGCGTGCTCGCGCGGCGCGCGACGCCCTCCGTCGCCTCGCGCCCCGTGCGTACGGACGCACCCGCGGCCGGGAAGGACCGCAAGAAGTGACCGCGCTCGTTCGCGAGCTCGGCGAGGCGCGCGTCGGGCACGACGTCCCGCTCGCGCCGTACACCACGTTTCGCATCGGCGGCCCGGCGGACCTGTTCTATGAGGCGCGCACCGCCGAGGAGCTCGCGCGCGCGGTGCTGGCCGCCCGTGCCGCGCGCACCCCGTGCTTCGTGCTGGGACTCGGCGCGAACATCCTCGTGGGCGATCGCGGCTTCCGCGGTCTCGTGATCCGCAATGCGGCATCCGCAATCCGGTGGGAAGAGGGCGGCGCGGTGACGGCCGAGAGCGGCGCCGTGATGCGGGACCTGATCCAGGGCGCGGTGCACCGCGGATGGTCGGGGCTCGAGCACTTCGTGGGGATCCCGAGCACCGTGGGCGGCGCGATCTGGCAGAACCTCCATTTCCTCTCCCCCGCGCCGGAGCGGGAGCGCACGGTGTTCATCGCGGAGGTCTTCCGGTCGTGCGACATCCTGAGCGCGGAAGGGGAGCGCCGCACCGTGGACGCCGCGTACGTCCGATTCGGGTACGACGATTCCGTCTTCCATCACCGCGACGATGTCGTGCTGCGCGCGACCTTCGCGCTGCGGCGCGGCGACCGCGAGGTCATGGAGCGGATCCTGCAGGAGAACCTCGCCTGGCGCGGCGCGCGCCACCCATGGCTCGAATGGCATCCGAGCGCCGGCTCGATCTTCAAGAAGATCGACGGTCAGGGCGCCGGCCGGCTGATCGACCAGTGCGGGCTGAAGGGCCGGCGCGTGGGCGATGCGCAGATCTCCCATCTCCATGCGAACATCATCGTGAACCTCGGCGCCGCCACGGCGCGCGATGTGCGCGCGCTCATCGCGACGGCGCAAGAGGCGGTCGCCGCGCGCTTCGGCGCGACGCTCGAGCCGGAGATCCGATTCGTCGGCGAGTTCTGACCCCCGCTCAGCGATCCGGATGCAGCCAGCGCTCCCACTCCTCCTCGGCGAGGCCGATCGTGAGTCGCTGCTGGTGCCGCACGAGCGGCATGCGGAGGAGCATCGGCTCCCCGGCGAGGATCTCGAGCCAGCGGTCGTCCGAGTAGCGCGCGGTGCGGAGGCCGAGGTCCTGGTAGCGGCGGGACGCGGTGTCGATGAGCGCCTGCGCGCCGAAGCGCTGCGCGAAGCGCCGGAGCTCGCCCGGTGCCGCGGCGCGCACGGTGAGGTCCACGAAGTGGGTCCCGATGCGACGCTCCGCGAAGAAGCGGAGCGCCTTCCGCGTGTCCGCGCTCTTGTGCACGCCGAAGATCTGCACGTCCATGCGCGAACTCTAGCCGGGACCGCCCGCGGGGAGAAGTCGGCGTGACGGAGGCGTTCCGCCCCGCGTGGTGGCTGCGCAACCCGCACGCGCAGACGATCTGGGGGAAGTTCGCGCGGGGCACTCCCCTGCCTCCGGTGCGCCGCGAGCGCTGGGAGACACCCGACGGCGACTTCCTCGATCTCGTGCGCATGGAGGGCGAGGCGGGCCGTCCGCGGCTGCTCCTCCTGCACGGGCTCGAAGGGACGCCGCGCTCGCACTACGTGCGCGGGTTCTTCGTCGAGGCGCGGCGGCGCGGCTGGGCGGCGGATCTCCTCCTCTTCCGCTGCTGCGGTGACGAGCCCAACCGTCTGCTCCGGTCGTATCACTCGGGGGAGACGGGCGACATCGATCTCGTGGCAAGACGGCTGCGCGCCGAGGATCCCGGGCGGCCGATCGTGGCGGCCGGCGTCTCGCTCGGGGGGAACGTCCTCCTCAAGTGGCTGGGCGAGCAGGGCGAGCGGGCGAAGGAGGTCGTGGTGCGCGCCGCCGCGATCTCCACGCCGTACGACCTCGCCGAGGGATGCCGTCATCTCGAGCGGGGGTTCAGCCGCGTCTACGGCTGGCATTTCCTGCGCACGCTGCGCGCGAAGGCGCGGGAGAAGCACGCGCGATTCCCTGGCCAGGTGCGGTGGGGCGACGTGGCCCGGTCGCGTACGCTCTGGGAGTTCGACGACGCCTTCACGGCGCCGGTGCACGGTTTCCGCGATGCGGCGGACTACTATGCGCGCGCGAGCTCGATCGGCTTCCTGGCCGGCATCCGGGTGCCGACCCTGCTCCTGAGCGCCGCGGACGATCCCTTCCTTCCGCCGGCGGTGCTCGACCGCGTGCGCGCCGTCGTCGGAGCGAACGCAGTGGTGACGATGCAGTTCAGCGACCGTGGGGGGCACGTCGGGTTCATTGGAGGGATGACGCCCTGGCGTGCGGACTATTACGCGGAAGCGCGCGCGATCGAGTTCCTCGCGCAGGGTGACGCGGCGCGTTGAAGGCGGGGCCGCGGTGATGTAGCTTCTCGCCGCAGAGGCCCCTTCTGGAGCTCGCCCATGTCGCACCGCTCCCTGTCCATCGTCGCCGCGCTCCTCGCTCCGCTCGCGGCCGCGCGCGCGCAGGCGGTTCCGCTCCCGTCGGAACATGCCGGCCACGCGATGACGATGCCCGCCCCGGTGACGGCGGTCGTCGCCGATACGATGCTGCCGCCCAGCGCTACGGATGCCGCGGCCCGGTTGGCCGCGTCGCCGCGGCATCGGGAGTGGGTGATGATCCCGGCGGGGAACGGCGATTCGGTGGGCGCGTGGGTGATCTATCCGGAGCGGAGGACCAAGGCACCGGTGGTGCTGGTGGTGCACGAGATCTTCGGATTGTCGACGTGGGTGAAGGCGGTGGGGGACCAGCTCGCGGCGCAGGGCTTCATCGCGATCGTTCCCGATCTGCTCACGGGAAAGAGGGTCCCGATGAACGGACCCGACAGCATTAGCATCGACTCCGCGATCGTGCTGATCCGCACGCTCAAGCCCGAGGACGTGCAACGGCGCCTGGTGGCCGCGGCCGCGTACGGCATGAAGTTGCCGGCGGCACTGCCGAAGTACGGGATCGTTGGCTTCTGCTGGGGCGGAGGGGTCTCCTTCGCGCATGCGGCGCTCGGCCCGGCGGTGAGCGCTTCCGTGGTCTTCTACGGCGTGTCGCCCGACAGTTCGCTCATCGGCATGGTGCACGCGCCGGTGCTGGGGCTGTACGGCGGGGACGATGCCCGGGTGGATGCGACGATCCCCGGCGCCGATTCCGTGCTGCAGCGGCTCGGACGCACGTATGACCACTTCGTCTTCGCCGGCGCCGGGCATGGATTCGCGCGAGACCAGGCGGGGCGGAACGGCGCCAACTACGCCGCCATCCAGCAGGCGTGGCCGAAGACGATCGCCTGGTTCCGGAAGTACCTCGAGCCGTGATGCACGCACTGTCGATCGGCGTGCTCCTGGCCGGACTGTTGGCCGGCGTGGTGAGCATGGTGCGCGGCATCGACCGCGAGGAGCGCGGGGGGACGCTCGTTCGATACCTCAACCTCCCGACCTTCGCGGCGGGAGCGACCGTGTTCGGGCTCGTCAGCTATCCGCTGGCGCGGTACACGTCGCTCGGCGCCGGGGCGATCGTGGCGATCGCAACGGCGAGCGCCCTCGGCGCGGCGAGCGGGATGGTGGCCGTGATCGCCGGATGGGCGGTGCCGAGCGCGGCGCGCGAGGTGAAGGATGAGCGTTTCGCGATGCAGGGGCAGTTCGCGCGGGTGACGCGCGCCATCGCACCGGACGGCCACGGGGAGATCGAATTCGATGCCGCGGGTTCGGCGCAGCGCGTTCGCGCGCGGAGCCTGAGCGGATCCGCGATCGAAGCGGGCGCGGACGTGGTGATCGAGCGCATCGAGGACGCGACGGCGTTCGTCGAGCGGTGGAGCAAGATCGCGCAGCAGCTCGAGCTGCCGGCGTAGCGGCGGTCAGCCTCCCGAGACGAGGAGGCTCAGCCAGCCGGGCCAATTCCCGGAGAGGTCGAAGAAGTCATCGAAGTGCGCGAGGCCGGCGTCCTCGAGCATGGCGATGAGGGCATCGACCTGCTCATCGGCGAAGAGGGGACCGATCACGACGAGCTGCCCTTCGACGCGGAACTCGTCGGCGGTGAGATTGCAGCGGCGATCGACGTCGGCCCGCGCGATGCCGGAGCGCTCCCAAGCGGCGCGACGGATGAGGATGGAGGAGGCGTCGTGGGTGAGCGGGATGGGCATGGGGGAAGAGTGCCGTGGGATGGGCGGGAAGTAAACGGGGTGGAGGAGCGCCGACAGTTAGTTTCGTAGTGCTACTAAATCACCGATGGTGAAAGCACCGCCTGATCGATTCGATGGTGCGGAATTCGTTCTCCATTTGAGGCGCGAGCGAGTAATAGTCGCTTAAGTGTCTGTATAGTGTGTGTATAGTGTTCGTACTGGATATATTTGCAATAGCATTCACTGGCTTCAGCGTAGGTCTTCAGTGGGCCACCGGACTGTTCCACGTGGAACATCGCGCGCCTTGTAGGTGTCAGGCCTTGGCGATTTCTGGCGAACGTGAAGCGCCGGTCCCTATATTCCGCCCTTCCACGAACGGTACCCCGTCCACTCCGCAGGAGCTCGTGGCCAAGGTCATCGCGATCGCCAATCAGAAGGGTGGGGTCGGCAAGACCACCACCGCGGTCAACCTCGCAGCCAGTCTCGCCGCCGCCGAGCAAAGGACCCTCCTCGTCGATGGCGACCCGCAAGGGAATGCCACCAGCGGCATCGGACTCGAGGGAGAGAAGGTCCGGCTCACCGTCTACGATGCTCTGATCGGCCAGGCGACGCTCGAGGAAACGATCCTCAAGTCGATCCAGTTCGCTCACCTGGATGTCGCGCCCGCCACCCCCGACCTCGCCGGCGCCGAGATCGAGCTCATCGACCGGCCACGCCGCGAGATGGCGATGCGCGAAGCGCTCGCGCCCGTCCTCTCCCGCTACGACTACATCCTGATCGACTGCCCCCCGTCCCTCGGACTGATCACCGTCAACATGCTCGCCGCGGCGGATGCCATCCTCATCCCGCTGCAGTGCGAGTACTACGCGCTCGAGGGACTCTCCCAGCTGCTCAACACGATCCACCGGATGCAGCGCGGGGTGAACCCCAAGCTCACGATCGATGGCGTGGTCCTCACGATGTACGACGCCCGGCTGAACCTCTCGCGCCAGGTCGCCGCGGACGCGCGCGAGTACTTCGGCGCCAAGGTGTTCAAGACGATGGTCCCCCGGAACGTGAGGCTCGCCGAAGCGCCCAGCTTCGGGAAACCGATCATCCTCTACGACATCGCCTCCGTGGGTGCCCAGGCATACATGGGCATCGCCCGCGAGATGCTGCGTCGCCATTCCCAGCCGACGCCTTCCGAGGCCGAGTTGGAGCCGGTCCGTGCCCTCGCGAGCGCCGAGGGGACCCCATGACCGCGCCCAGCGAATCGCTGGCCCTGTCCCGCAACGGAGCGAACTGATGCCACCCGAGAAGCCGCGCCGCCTGGGCAGGGGGTTGGACGCGCTGATCGCCGCGCACAGCGGGATCGCCGAGGTCACGCCGGAGGACCGGAGCAGCGCCAAGAGCATCGAGATCAAGCGGATCCGTCCGAACCCCTACCAGCCGCGGAAGGAGTTCGACCCGCAGGAGCTCGCCGAGCTCGAGGCAAGCCTGCGCACCAGCGGGCTGCTCAATCCGATCGCCGTGCGTCCGGTGCCGAACTCGAACGGATTCGAGCTCATCGCCGGCGAGCGCCGGCTCCGCGCCGCCGCGAGACTCGGCTGGACGGAGATCTCCGCCGTCGTGAAGGAGATCGACGACCGCATGCTGCTCACGCTGGCGCTCGTCGAGAACCTGCAGCGTGCGGACCTCAACCCGATGGAAGAGGCGGAGGGCTACCGGCAGCTGATGCAAGACTTCGCGCTGACGCAATCCGAAGTCGCGGAAACGACGGGAAAGGATCGGTCGACAGTTGCTAACTTGTTGCGGTTGTTGAACTTACCTGCGTCCGTGCGGCGGATGGTGCATGAGCGCAAGTTGACGCTCGGGCACGCGCGCGCACTGCTGACGCTGGAGGACGAAACGAGGATCGTCGCGCTCGCGAAGGAGATCGTGGAGCAGGGGCTCTCGGTTCGCCAAGTCGAAGAGCGCGGGCGCGCCGGCGCGCCCGCCCGGAAGCGGAAGCTCGCGCGCGGCGGCGACACCAAGCGCCCGCAGGACGTCGCACTGCGCGCCGCCGCGGAGCAGCTGCGGAAGTATCTCCAGACCGATGTGCGCGTCCACCAAGGCGAGCACGGACGCGGAAAGGTCGAGGTGGCGTACTACTCCGCGGACGATCTGGACCGGCTGCTCGACCTGATCATCGGCGCACGCCCGGTGGAGTGATGGCGAAGAGCGACGAGCCGAAGGGCGAGAGCGGGCGGGGGTACGGCAACATCTACACGCCGCACGCGGGCGCCATGATCATCCACGTGCAGCGCGAGAGCGGGCTCGCGAACCGCACGCTGATCCTGAGCGCGGCACGTGTCCGCTTCCTTCGCATCGCCGCGATCGTCGCGGGGGTTCTGCTGCTCATCGGCGTCTCCAGCTGGTTCTATCTCGCGACGCAGGCGGCCCGCGTACCGTACCTGACCAGGCGCCTCACCGTGTTGGAGCGGGATGTGCAGCAGCTGGACACGCTCAAGCGCACACTCGCCGAGGTGGAGGGACGCTTCCAGCAGGTGCAGCAGATGCTCGGCGCGTCGGGCGGCGGGAAGGGGATCGGCGGGAAGGACAGCACCGGGATCCCCGATTCGTGGCCGCTGCCGGTGGCGGGGCAGCTCCTCGATCCGGCGCCGGGGGGCGCGAAGCCGCTGGGGATCGAAGTGGCGGTGCCACGGGGGACGCAGGTGAAGGCGGCGGGGAGCGGGACGGTCATCGAAGTCCGTGACGACCCGGCCTACGGACGCGTCGTCCGTTTGCGGCATGCGCTGGGGTATGAGAGCGTCTACGGGAATCTTCTCGAGATCCGTGTGACGCGAGGCCAGCCGGTGGCCGCGGGCGCGGTGATCGCGCTCTCCGGAGACAGCACAGGTGCGGCTCCGGCGCACCTGCATTTCGAAATCGTTCGCGACGGGGTGGAGGTCAACCCCGCGGCGATCGTGACCAAGGGGCCCCAGCATGGCGATCTTCAGTAAGGATGTCCCGGCGGGCGAGGGCACGCGCGACGCATCCCGCGCCTCCTCCATCGCGGCAGGCACGTCGCTCTCCATCATCGCCGCCGGCACCGTGATCGACGGCGACATCACGACCGAGGGCGTGATCCGCATCGAAGGGCGCGTGCAGGGATCGGTCCGCGCCGGCAGACAGGTGCTCGTGGGCCGACAGGGAGAGGTCCAGGGCGACGTGACGACACGGGAAGCGGTGGTCGGCGGGAAGGTGCAGGGTGCGATCACCGCATCGGAACGCCTCGAAGTGCAGGGGACGTCGACGATCATCGGCGACATCACGACGAAGGCGATCGCGGTGATCGAGGGCGGGAAGATCAACGGCACGGTGCGCATCAGCGATGCGCGCGAGGCCGGAGCGGGGCAGGGAACGCCATCCGTGGCCGTGGTGCGGTAGCGCCGGTCCGTTCGATCCCGCCGCGAAAAGGCGGCCGGCCGCTTGCGCGCGACGGCCGCCTTTCAACATTCTCCACACTCTTCCACCTGCCGAGCCGGTGCGAGCCAACCGCTTCCCCCACCGCATCACGCGCCGACTCTCCACAGCGGTCAACATCGCGCTGTGCATAGTCGGCGCCGCCTGCGGTGGAGAAAAGGGGACCGCGAAGCCCACGGCGTTCCGCGTCGCATTGCTGACGCCGGGACCCGTTTCCGATCATGCATGGAATGCGGGGGCGTACGAAGGACTCTTGCGCGTACGCGACAGTCTCGGCGCGCAGGTGAGCCACGTGCAGACGAAGTCGCCGGCGGACATCGAGGAGAACTTCCGTCAGTACGGCGCGCAGGGGTACGACCTCGTCTTCGGGCACGGCTTCGAGTTCCAGGACGCGGCCGACCGCGTCGGCGCGGACTATCCGAAGACCGTGTACATCACTACGAGCGGGAACCGCGTGCGCCCCAACGTCGCCCCGATCGTGTTCGGGTTCGAAGGGCCGTCATATCTCGCCGGGGTGCTCGCCGGACGCATGACGAAGTCGGGGCTGGTGGGCGCGATCGGCGGACAGGAACTGCCGCCGGTGCGGAGCAGCTTCCTGGCCTTCGAGGCGGGGGTGCGCGCCGCGAACCCGCGCGCACGGGTCGTGACGTCGTACATCGGGAGCTGGGAGGATGCGAGCACCGCGCGGGAGCAGGCGCTGGCGCTGATCCAGCGCGGGGTCGACATCATCTTCCAGAACGCGGACGCGGCGGGATTGGGCATCTTCCGCGCGGCGCGGGAGTCGAAGGGCGTGTACGTGTTCGGCGCGAACGCGAACCAGAACGACGTGGCACCCGACGTGATCATCGGCAGCGTGGTGATCGACGTGCCGCATGCCTTCCTCGTCGTCGCGCGCCGCGTGAAGGACCACACGTTCAAGGCGGGGGTGCTGCGTCTCGGCGAGGAGCAACAGGTGGTGGAGCTGGTGCTCAATCCGAAGCTGTCGGCTGCGATCCCGCCGGCGGCGCTCGCCGCGGTGGACAGCGCGCGGGCGGGGATCGCGAGCGGGCGCATCACGCCGCCGCGCCTGGAGTTCGTCGATACCACGGGAGCGCCCTGACGTGGCCACGCTCGCGGAGATCGCCGCGCACCTCGATGGCCTGCTCCGGACCGCCGAGATCCCCGACTATCCCAACGCGGTGAACGGCGTGCAGGTGGAGACCCCCGGGACGATCCGCCGGGTGGCGACCGCCGTGGATGCGCGCGAGCGCACGATCGAGGGCGCACGCGCGGCGGGGGCGAACCTCCTGATCGTGCACCACGGCCTTTTCTGGGGCGGCGTGCAGGCCATCCGCGGCCCGGTGTACCGGCGGATGCGGCTGCTCCTGCGCGAGGACATCGGCGTGTATGCCGCGCATCTCCCGCTGGACGCGCATCCCGAGTTCGGGAACAACGCGTTGCTGGCCCGCCGGCTGATGCTCGAGCCCGCGGAGGGGTTCGCGCGCTACGAGGGGACCGAGATCGGAGTGGCGGGGCGTGCCGACGTGCCGACCGAGACGATCGTGGAGCGGCTCGCCGCGTTCGCGGCCGAGCACGCGACCACGGTGCGGCACGCCGGGGTGACCGCGGGGCGCACCACGCGCCGGTGGGCGATCTGCACCGGCGCGGGGGCGGATGCGCGCACCCTCCGCGAGGCGCGCGACCGGGGGATCGACACGCTCATCGTGGGCGAAGGGCCGCACTGGAGCGCGATCGACGCGGAGGAACTCGGGATCGCGATCGTGTACGCGGGGCACTACGCCACCGAGGTCCTCGGCGTGCGCGCGCTGGGGGCGCACGTCACCGAGCGCTTCGGGATCCCGTCGACCTTCATCGACGCGCCCACGGGGCTGTGACCGACGCGCCCGTGCTCGCGCTGGAGCGCATCGCCAAGCGCTTCGGCGAGACCCGCGCGCTCACCGACGCGTCCTTCGCGCTCGCGCGGGGCACCGTGCACGCGCTGCTGGGGGAGAACGGCGCCGGGAAGACGACGCTCATGCGCATCGCGTTCGGCATGCTCGCGCCGGACGACGGCGTCGTGCGCATCGACGGGACCCCGACGACGATGCGGTCCCCGTTGGATGCCATCGGGCGCGGCGTGGGGATGGTGCACCAGCATTTCACGATCATCCCCGCGATGACGGTGGCGGAGAACGTCTCGCTCGGCGGCCGAGGCCGGTACCGGCCGCGGGCGGCGGCGGCCGAGGTGGAACGGGTGGGGCGCGAGACGGGGCTCGTGCTCGATCCCGCCGCGCGAGCCGGCGACCTGCCCGTGAGCGCACAGCAGCGGCTGGAGATCCTGAAGGCGCTCGCCGGGGGCGCGCGGATCCTGATCCTCGATGAACCGACGGCCGTGCTCGCGCCGCGAGAGGCCGCGGACCTGCTCGTGCTGCTGCGACGCTTCGCCGCGGCCGGCGGCGCGGTGGTCCTGATCACGCACAAGCTTCGGGAGGCGCTCGGCTTCGCGGACGCGATCACCGTGTTGCGCGGCGGACGCACGACCTGGAGCGGTGCGCCATCGGACACCGACGCGGCATCGCTCGCGCGCGCGACGGTGGGCGACCTGGACCTGGGTGCCCGGCGGTCGCCCCCTCGACCGGGCGAGGCGGTGATCCGTGCGGAAGCGGTGCGACTCGCGGACGAGCGGGGGGTGGAACGGCTGCGAGGGGTGTCGCTCTCCGTGCACGGCGGCGAACTGCTCGGCGTTGCGGGCGTGGAAGGCGCCGGGCAGCACGAGCTGCTTCGCGTGCTCGCGGGGCGAGCGACGCCCGACGCCGGCTCCGTGACGCGGCCGGCGGACATCGCGTTCATCCCGGAGGATCGCCAGCGCGATGCGATCGTGCCGGCGTTCACGCTGGCGGAGAACATCGCCCTCCGCGGCGCCGGCCGGGCGCGCGGCCGAATGCCCTGGCGGGCCGTGCGCGAGCGCGCCTCCTCGCTGCTCGAGCGCTTCGACGTGCGCCCGCGGGCGGTGGATGCCCCCGCGTCCGCGCTCTCGGGGGGGAACCAGCAGCGGCTGGTGCTGGCGCGCGAACTCGGCGGCGCGCCCGCGGCGGTGGTCGCCGAGAATCCGACGCGCGGACTGGACATGGCGGCGACGGCCGCGACGCACCGCCTGCTCCTCGAGATGCGCGACCGCGGCGCGGCGGTGGTCGTGCACTCGAGCGATCTGGATGAACTGGTATCGCTCGCCGACCGCGTGATCGTGATGCACGCCGGGGAAGCGCGCGAAGTCCCGCCGCGCGCGGAAGCGATCGGCATCGCGCTGCTCGGGGGCTCGGCGTGAGCGGAGCGCAGGCCGAGGCGCGCCGACAACTCGCGGCCACGTCGGCGGCCGTGGTGCTGGGCCTGGCTCCGTGGTTCAGCGCGACGGCGGTCGGTCCCGCGATGAGCGCCGAATGGCATTTGACCGGCGCGACGTCGGCCTGGCTGACGATGGCGGTGCAGATCGGGTTCGTCGCCGGCACGCTCGTGAGCGCGGGTTGGATGCTCGCCGACCGGTGGCGTGCGGAGCGGCTCGCCGCATGGAGCTGCTGGCTGGCGGCCGCGGCCACCGCGGCGATCGCCGCTGCGCACGGCGCGACCGCCGCCATCGCGCTGCGCGTGCTCACGGGCGTGGCGTTGGCCGGCGTCTATCCGCCGGCGATGAAGCTGGTGGCGGGGTGGTGGCGAACGGGGCGCGGCTTCGCCATCGGCGTGGTGGTCGGCGCGCTCTCGCTCGGCTCGGCGTCGCCGCACCTGATCCGGCTGCTGGTGCCGGCGGGGGCCTGGCGGGCGGCGGTCCTCGCGGCCGCGCTCTCCGCCGCGGCGGCCGGCGCGGTCTTCCTCGCCGTCGTGCGGCCGGGGCCCTACCAGGCGAGATCATCACCGCTCGATCGTCACGCGCTCGCGGCGGTGCTCAAGGATCGGGGCGTGATGCTCGCGACCGGCGGCTATCTCGGGCACATGTGGGAGCTGTACGCGATGTGGAGCTGGCTGCTCGCGTTCTGGATCGCGCTCGCGACGATGCGCGGCCTGCCGACCACCTTGCCGGCGCTCATGACCTTCGCGGCGATCGCGAGCGGTGGCGCGGGCTGCATCGCCGCGGGATGGCTCGCGGACCGCGCGGGACGCACGGCGGTGACGATCGGCGCGATGATCGTGAGCGGCGCGTGCGCCCTCGCGATCGGGCCTTCGATGGGCGCGTCGCTGATCGTGCCCGTGTCCCTCACGATCATCTGGGGGGTGAGCATCGTCGCGGACTCGGCGCAGTTCTCGGCCTGCATCACGGAGCTGGTGCCCGCCGAGTACACGGGAACGGCGCTCACGCTGCAGACGGCGTTGGGATTCCTGCTCACGATGTTCAGCATCCGCGCCGTGCCGGCGTGGGCGGACGCGTGGGGGTGGCGGCATGCGTTCATGCCGCTGGCGATCGGGCCGGCGCTGGGGTGTCTGGCGATGTGGCGTCTGCGCCAACTCCCGGAGGCAGCGCGCCTCGCGGGGGGAGCACGCTGATGCGCCGCGCGGTGCGGACCGTCGCGCTCGCCATCGCGGCGCCGGCCGCCGTGCTGTTCCTCCTCATGGCGGTGGGTGGGCACGATGCAGGAGCGGCGCTGCGCGCCCTGTGGGAGGGCAGCTTCGGGAGCTGGTACGCGTTCACCTCGGCGACGCTCGTGCGAGCGATCCCGCTGATCCTCGCGGGGCTCGGTGTCGCCGTCGCCTTCCGCGCCGGCGTCTGGAACATCGGCGCCGAGGGGCAGCTGCTCGCGGGAGCGGCCGCGGCCGCGGTCGTGGCACTCGGGAGTGAAGGCACGTTGGGCTCTGCGGCGCTGCCGCTGGCGCTCGCCGCGGGGATCGTGGGCGGGGCGCTCTGGGCCGGCATCGCGGCCTTGCTGCGCGAACGATACGGCGTGCTGGAGGTGATCAGCACGATCATGCTGAACTTCATCGCGTTGTACCTGGTGGGGTATCTCGTGCGCGGGCCGCTGCAGGAGGGCACGCACATCTATCCGCAGTCGGCGCCGCTCGCGGCGGCCGCCCAGCTGCCGAGGATGGGCGCGGGATCGCGATTGCACTGGGGGCTCGTCGCGGCGGTCGCGGCGGCACCGGCGCTCTGGTGGTGGATGTCGCGCACGGCCGCCGGGTTCCGGCTGCGGGCGGTGGGCGCGAACGCGGACGCGGCGGCGATGGCGGGGGGGATCGATGTACCGCGCGTGCGCCGCGACGCGTTCCTGCTGAGCGGCGCATTCGCCGGGCTGGCGGGTGCGATCCAGCTCACCGGCGTGACGTTCGCATTGTACGAGGATCTTTCGCCCGGCTACGGCTTCACGGCGATCGCCGTCGCTCTCCTGGCACGCCTCGAACCGCTGGCGGTCGTGCCGGCCGGGGTGCTGTTCGCGGCGCTCGAGTCCGGGTCGCTCGCGATGCAGCGCGATGCGGGGATCCCGTCGGTCACCGTGTCGATCGTGGAGGGGGCGCTGATCCTCTTCGCGCTCGCGACCTGGTCACGGAGGCCGTTCAGCGCGATGCCGGTCGGTCGGCGGGCCGCGGAGCCGGCATGAGCGAGACGCTGCAGGCCTTCCTGCAGGCGACGATTCGCACCGCGACGCCGCTCGCCCTGGCGGCCCTCGGCGAAATGCTCGTCGAGCGTTCGGGGGTGATCGACATCGGGCTGGAGGGGATCATCCTGTGCGGCGCGTTCGGCGCGCTGGCGGGGGCGAGCCTGGCGGGGGTCGCCGCCGGCTACGTGTTCGCCATGGTGAGCGGAGTGCTGACGGCGATGGTCTTTGGATGGTTCGCGATCCGCCTGCGCGGCGACCAGATCATCGTGGGGACGGCCGTGAACCTGCTCGCGCTCGGCATCACCGGCACGCTGTACCGCGATCTGTACGGCACGGCGGGGGCGGCGCTGCGCATCCCGACGAGCGCGCCGGTGATGGTGCCGTTGCTGTCGCGCATTCCGGTGGTGGGCGCCGCCCTCTTCGCCCAGCCGCCGATCACGTACGTGCTGTACGCGCTGGTGCCGGCGACGTGGTGGTGGCTCTATCGCACGTCGGCGGGGCTCGCGCTGCGCGCCGTGGGGGAGCGTCCGGAAGGCGCGGTGGTCGTCGGCATCGATCCGTCCGCCGTGCGGTGGCGCGCGCTGCTCGCCGGCGGCGTGTTGGGCGGGCTCGCCGGCGGCACGCTCGTGCTCGCGCAATCGGGGACCTTCGCGGAGGGGATGTCGGCCGGGCGCGGGTTCATCGCGATCGCCATCGTGGTGCTCGGCCGGTGGCATCCGGCGGGGGTCGCACTCGCCGCGCTCTTCTTCGGCGCCGTGAGCGCACTGCAGTTCGTCCTGCAGGCGATGGGGTGGGCGCTGCCGTACCAACTATTCCTGGCGCTGCCCTATCTGGTGACGCTGGTGGCGCTCGCCCGCGTGAGCGGGCGCACCGCGGCGCCGGCCGCTCTCGGGACGACCTAGCGCTTCGGCGGCACGAAGCGTCCGACCAGATCCCAATGCCACGCATCACGGCGCTCGCCAGTGCGTGGATCCTTGAGCGGCTTGTACTGGAGCCGGTCGCGGTGCATGCCGAGGGCGCGGCCGATCTCGATCAGCCGTTCGCGATCGGTGGAGACGAGATGCGCCATCTGGTGTCCGCCGTAGACGTGCCGATGGAGCCAGAGGCCGCCGTCCATGGCGTGGATCATCCCGTCGCGGCGGCTCGTGAACTCGCGGAACGGCGGATCGGCGGCGGACTCGCTCACCGGAGCCGGTTCGCGGCCGTGCGAATCATCCGCACGTCACCTGCCCTTCGACGGTCGCGGGGGCGACCGGCGCCGCCTTGCCCATGAAGAGCGCGCACTTCGTGGTGCCGACGAGGGGATGCGTGGTGACGCCGGACCATCCTCCGGCCGTGGCTTCAGGGATGCTCAGTACGACGCCGGGCGACGACGTGAAATTGAGCGACGCGGGATTGGTGGTGTAGACGTCGTTGGTGTAGAAGTACGATTCCTGCGCGGTGGCCAGGTTGCGCAGGTCGGTGCGCATGGAAGCGATGTACGCTTCACGCTTGGTGTTGGAGAACTTCGGGATCGCGATCGAGGCGAGGATGCCGATGATCACGACGACGATGAGCAGCTCGATGAGCGTGAACCCGGTGCGATTTCGGGTCGGCATTGTGGTGTCGGATTCGGGTCGTGGACCGGAACGGAACACCTGATATGCAATGGCGGTGCCGGGAGCTGCTTGGGGCGGCAAATCGTGCAACGATAAAAGATTAGCCGCGCGGCCCGGATGTCAATCGGGCATTCTGACCGCTCATATCGCGATGGCGCTGGCATCGTGCGGCGTGGGGCCGCCGCGTGCAGGGTGGGGTACAGGGCCGTGCCGAGGGCGCGCCGGGGCCACCTACGGGCTCGGCTACTGGCAGCCGATGATGGTCTTCGTGGTGGCCGGAGGGAGCACCGGCGCGGTGCCGTAGTACACGGAGCAAATGCTGGTGTCGTTGACGATCGACGCCGTGGCCGACCAGCCGGTCTGGTCGGCGCTCACGAAGGTGATCGTCACGCCCGGGCTCTGCTGGAACTTGAGCGCGGCCATGTCGCTCGTATAGGTGTCCATGGCGCTCCAGTAGGATTCCTCCGTGACGGCGAGGTTCCGGAGGTCTTCCCGCATCGTGACCACGTAGAAGCGATGCTTGGCGCCATGGATGCGCGGCACGGCGAGCGCGGTGATGATCCCGATGATCACCAGCACCGTGAAGAGCTCGAAGAGCGAGAAACCGGGCCGCCTGTGACGGAGCATGGACCGCCGGAAGGGGATCGGCGGCCCCATGGGCCGCCGTCGATCACACGTGTGATGCTATTTCTTACGGACGAACAACGCAACAATTACGCCACCGGAACGTGTCGTACCCTTCGCGGGGTCCGTTCGGGTCAGGACTTGGCATCCATCCAGTTGTCGCCTTCGCCGAGATCGACGATGAGCGGGACGGAGAGCGTCGCGGCCTGTTCCATTTCGTTCCGGACGAGCTCGGCCGCGGCCGCCGTTTCCTCGGGCGGGGCCTCGAGCACGAGCTCGTCGTGGACCTGCAAGAGGAGGCGCGCGCGGCGCTGCTCGTCGCGGAGCCGGCGGTGCACGCGGATCATCGCGAGCTTGATGAGATCGGCGGCGGTGCCCTGGATCACGGAGTTCGCGGCGGTGCGCTCCCCGAAGGCGCGCGTGTTGAAGTTCTGGTCGCGGAGTTCGGGGATGTAGCGGCGGCGCCCGAAGAGGGTCTCCACGAAGCCCCGCTCGCGCGCGCCCTCGACGACGGCGGTGAGATACGCCCGCACGCCGCTGAATCGCGCGAAGTAGTCGTCGATGAACTTCTTCGCGTCCGCGTGCTCCACCTTCAGCTGGCGCGAGAGGGCGTGCGCGCCCTGGCCGTAGATCGTGGCGAAGTTGATGGTCTTGGCGCGAGCGCGCATCTCCGGCGTGACGGCGTCGAGGGGCACGTCGAAGATCAGCGCCGCCGTCTGGCGGTGGATGTCGCCTCCCGCCATGAACGCGCCCACGAAGGCGGGGTCGCCGGAGAGGTGCGCGAGCACGCGCAGCTCGATCTGGGAATAGTCCGCCGTGATGAAGCGCCACCCCTCGGCCGGGATGAATCCGCGGCGGATGTCGCGGCCCAGCTCGCGGCGGATCGGGATGTTCTGGAGGTTGGGGTCCGAGGAGGAGAGGCGCCCCGTGCTGGCCACCGTCTGATTGAACGAGGTGTGCAGCCGCCCGGTGGCCGGATCCACGAGCGCTGGCAGCGCGTCCAGGTAGGTGCTCTCCAGCTTCGCGAGTTCGCGGTACTCCATGAGCAGCACGGGGAGGGCGTGCCCCTGGTCGGCCAGCTCCTGGAGCACGCTCGCGTCGGTGGACGGCCCGGTGGGCGTGCGCTTGAGCACCGGCAGCTTCATCGTGTCGAAGAGGACGGCGCGCAGCTGGGCGTTCGAGTTGATGTTGAAGGGCCCGCCCGCGGCCGCGTAGATCGCCTGCTCGACGCGTTCGCGGTCGGCCTGGAAGCGCTGCTTCAGCGAGGCGAACCAGTCGCGGTCGATGCGGATGCCCGTCCACTCCATGTCCGCGAGGACATCGATGAGCGGCACTTCCATGTCACGGAGGAGCGGCGCGAGTCCCATCGCCTCGAGCTGCGGCTCGAAGTGCCGCCGCAGCTGCAGCGTGACGTCGGCATCCTCGCAGGAGTAGTCGCGCGCGGCGGCGACATCGACCAGATCGAATCCGATCGCATCGCGCCCGCGCCCGGTGAGCTCCGCGTACGACGTGGTGCCGCGCTCGAGGAACTCCACCGCGAGCGTGTCGAGTCCGTGCGAGCGGCGGCCGGGATCGAGCACGTAGCTCGCGAGCATGGTGTCGAAGTCGAGCCCGCGGAGCGCCACGCCCGCGCGGCGGAGCACGAGCTGGTCGTACTTCGCGTTCTGGGCGGTCTTCCGCACCGACGGATCCTCGATCAGCTCGCGCAAGGGACGAAGCGCGTCCGATGCGAGCGGGGGGAGATTTCCCGCGGCCTCGACGCTCGGCGCGGCGGAGGGGATCAGCTCTCCCTGCTCCGCCTCCACCCGGCGGCGGTGGCGGAAGGGGAAGTAGTACGCGTCGCCGGGGCCGACGGCCATGGAGATGCCGACGAGCGTGGAGCGGAGCGGATCCACGTCCAGCGGGCTGTCGGGATCGATCACGGTCTCGGTGTCGATCGCGATGGCTCCCGCCTCACGCGCCCGCGCCACGGCGGCGCGCACCTGGTCGGGCGTCTCGACGGTCACGTAGCGCACCGCGGGCGCGGGCGCGCCCGCGGTCTGCTCGGCGCCGGCGTGCTCCTTCGCGAGGCCGTGGAACTCGAGTTCGACGAAGAGCCCGCGCAGCCGCTCGTGATCCGCCGAGCGCACCGCGAAACGCTCGAGGTCGAGCGACACGGGCACGTCGCGGCGGATGGTGACGAGCTCCTTCGAGAGACGCGCCTCCGCCTCGCTCGCCAGGAGCGCCTCGCGCGGGCGCTTCTTGGCGATCTCCGGCGCGTGGGCGAGGATCTCCTCGATCGGGCCGTACTGCGCGATGAGCTCGCGCGCGGTCTTCTCGCCGATCCCCTTCACCCCGGGGACGTTGTCGGAGGAATCGCCGACGAGCGCGAGGTAGTCCACCACCCGTTCGGGGGGCACGCCCAGACGCTCGGAGGCGTTCGTCATGTCCACCCAGTGCTCCTCGACGCCCGCGGGGCCGCCGCGTCCCGGATTGAGCAGCCACACGCCGGGGGCGACGAGCTGGTGGAAATCCTTGTCCCCCGACACCACCACGGCGTTCACGTGCCGCCCTCGCGCCTGCTCGACGAGCGTCCCGATCACATCGTCGGCCTCGTAGCCTTCCACCGAGACGACGGGCACCCGGTACGCCTCGAGCAACTCACCGATGCGCTCGAGGCTGCGGTCGAAGTCCGCCTGGAGCTCCTCGGTGAGCTTCTCGCGCGTGGCCTTGTACGCCGGGTAGCGCTCGTGGCGGAAGGAGAGCCCCGCGTCGTGCACCCAGACGAGGTACTCGGGGCGGTGCGTCGCCTGGAGCCGGCGGAGGAAGTTGACGATCCCCCACGCCGCGGAGGTGTTCTCGCCGCGGCTCGTCGTGAGCGGACGCGCGATGAGCGCGAAGAACGCGCGATAGATCAGCGCGTAACCATCGACGAGGAAGAGACGCGGAGAGGGAGGAGCTGGCATGGGATCCGGCGGGGGTGCCCGTAAGCTAATCGCGGCCCTTCCGCCCGGCCCTCCGATGCCCCTGCGCCGTTCGCTAGTGCACGCGCTCCCGGTTCGCGACCTGATCGAAGGCCGACTCGCTCTGCGGCGTGAGGCGCCAGCGGCCATACCCGTTCTGGTCGACGAACTGGAGCCGCAGCGAGAACCGGACGTACGACCAGTACTGGCTCGTGCCCGACTGCGAGCTCGGGTTCGGGTTCGATCCCATGATCTGGTCGGGCTCGCCGAGGGTGATGTAGACCTTCCCGCGGTCGGTGAGCCAGCCCGGCGTGCCCTGTTCCTTGAACTTCTCGTTCGCGATGCGGATGCGCTCGAAGTAGTCGACGAGCGCCTCGTTCTCGACCGTGCTCGGGTTCGGGTCGGTCTCCTTCCAGAACTGCGCCCATCCCGCGGCCCGCTGGTTCGGCGGGAGGTCGCGCAGCTGCTGCAGCCGCTCGGGCGTCGCGAAGTAGCGAAGGTAGCTCAGGAGCTCCTCGAAGTTGACGATCCCGAACCCTTCGCCGACCGTGACCCAGAGCGGGGTGCTGACGCTGTCCGGCGCGCCGACGACGGAGGCCTGCACGATGCGGCGGCCGAGACCGACGCGCGACATCGGCATGTCGAAGACGGCGCCTGCCACGGCCTGCGCGCGCGTGAGCGTGACGGTATCGCGGATCAGCGGCACGCCGTCCTGGTTCGCGATCGAGATCGCGATGCGCGAGCCAGCGGGGAGCGCGTACGCCTCCAGATACACCGGAGCGATGCTGTCCCGGCCGAAGATCAGGGTGGCGCGCGGATTGGCGATGAGATCGGGCAGCGTATCCAGCCGATCACGCGGCGTGGCGCGGTTCACGTTCACCGGGGAGGACAGGTGGCCCGCGCCGAGGCGCGGCACCGTGATCGTGAGCTGGCCGGAGTTCGCCGTGCTCGAGCCGCGGTCGCTCACGGCCACCACGAGCGTATAGCGTCCCGGCCGCAGCACGAGATAGCGCTGGAAGACGATGCTCTGGTCGGTGCGCGTGGTCTCCTTGTACGTCGCCACACGGACCTGCTGCTCATCGAGGGTCTGGGCGACGGTCGCCGCACTGTCGCGCGCACTGAGACCCACCGCATAGTGCGCGACGTTGGCGCCGTTCTCCTGCGAGAACATGAACGAGCGGTTCGCGAGCGACAGCGCGACGAGCACGAGCGTGGTGTCGGGGGAGGGGCCGGCGAAGTAGCGCACCGACCCCACGAAGGGGATCGACCCCGGCTGCGCGAGGAGTCCTTCCTGCCGGTAGAGCGCGAATCCCTCCGAGCCGGGGGTCGCGGGAGTCCCTGGTGCGTTCGCCGAGGCCGGCGGGGCCGCGGGTGCCGCCGCGGGTGCCGGCGCGGGGGCTGCCTCGCCCGGGGGCGGTGAGGAGGGGGAGCCGGGCGGCGCGCCGACGCACGCGCCAAGCAGCGCACCGATGAAGACGAGATGCGCCGCGGCGACCGAGGGATGATGGCGTGGAGCCATGGGTCCGGACTCTCCGTGAGGCTCGAGGATCGATGCCCGACAATCTACCCGTGCGACGCAGGAAGGTTGCAACGTGCTTGCTCCGCTCCGCCAGGGCCGTTAGCTTCGCCGTGTGACTCCAGAGAACCTGTCCGGCTCGACGCTCGCCGGATACACGCTGCAGGAGATGGTCGGCGAGGGCGGCACGGCCGTCGTGTACCGCTCCGAGCATCCGCAGCACGGCACCGTCGCGGTGAAGGTGCTGCGCGAGAAGCTCCGCAACGACCGCACCGCGGTCGCGCGTTTCGTCCGCGAGGCGACCTACGGCACGAAGGTCCTGCATCCGAACGTGGTGCGCACGCTCGAGATCGGCGAGGCGCGCCCCGGCGTGCACTTCATCGCCATCGAGTGGGCTCCCGGCGAGCTCCTGGAGAAGTACGCGAAGCGGAACGTCCCGCTGAGCGCCGAGGAGACCGCGCACATCATCGGCCAGATCGCCGACGCGGTGCACGCCGCGCACCTCACGGGGATCATCCACCGCGACCTGAAGCCGGAGAACGTGATGTACGACCCGGCGACGAAACAGGCGAAGCTGCTCGACTTCGGGATCGCGGCGCAGACCGACCTCCAGCCGGAGGAACGCCTCACGCGCGCCGGCTTCTTCGTCGGCACGCTGATGTACGTCGCGCCCGAAGCGCTCTCCGGGCAGATGGTCACCGCGTCGGCGGACCAGTACAGTCTCGCGACGATCGCGTACTACCTGCTGTCGGCCTCGCTCCCGTATCCGGGACGGTCGCAACGCGAACTGTTCACGCAGCTGCTCTCGCAGCCGCCGGTGCCGCTGAGCCAGATCAAGAAGGGGCTCGCGATCGAGCCCGCGGTGGAAGCGGTGGTGATGAAAGGCCTCTCGCGCAATCCGGGCGACCGGTACGCGAACGTGCTCGAGTTCGCCGCGGCGCTCCGGGAAGCGGCCCACGCGCCGCCCAGCGCGCAGAAGGAAGGGCTGCTGGCGCGCATGAAGTCGATGATCCGCCGCGAAGGCGCCTGAGCCCAGCGCGCGCCGTGCCCCGCGCATGACCGGACACGACCGCCTCGTCGCCCTCCTCGCCGAGCGCTCCACGCGCCGCGGCAAGTTCGTGCTCGCCTCGGGGCGCGAGTCGAGCATCTACGTGGACTGCCGCCTGACCACCATGAGCCCCGAGGGGCTCGCGCTCATCGGTCCGCTCGGCCTCGAGGCGATGCGGCGGCGCGGCTGGCCGGCGGACGCCGTGGGCGGGCTGACGCTGGGCGCCGATCCGGTGGCCTATGCGATCGCCTACGCGAGCGCGGGGCCATCGCCGGTGCGCGCCTTCACCGTGCGGAAGGAAGCGAAGCAGCACGGCACGGGGAAGCTGATCGAAGGGCCCTTCCAGAGCGGGGATCGCGTGGTGGTCGTGGAGGATGTGATCACGACCGGCGGTTCCGCGCTCAAGGCGATCGAAGCGGTACGCGCGGCTGGCGGCCGGGTGCTGGGGATCCTCGCGGTGGTGGACCGCGAGGAAGGCGGGCGACAGGCGCTCGAATCGCAGGGGCTCGCGGTGGAAGCCCTCGCGACGCTGAGCGAGATCGTCGCCGTGCTGCCAGCCGCGTAGCGCGTCACGGCTCACCGCGCAGGATCCCGGACCAGCGCGTCCCCTTCGACAACGGATAGAAGCGCCGCAGCGTGTCGGCGAAGGGGAGCACGAGCTCCTCGCGGAAGCGCTGCAACATCCCCTCGCCGTCGTAGCGCCGACGGAACTCCAGGGCGCTCAATCCGAGGAGCGTGCGCACGTGGCGACCGAAGCTCTGCGGCGATGAATAGTCCAGGCCGTTGGCGACGTTCGCGATGGAGAGTCCGGGGTTCTCGAAGGCGCGGGCGGCCTGCATCAGTCTCGCGTACGCCAGGTACAGGCGCGGCGCCGGCAGCCGCGCACGGAAGAAGCGGCTCACCAGCGTGCTCGGCAGGACCTGGAGCTCCCGGCAGAGCGAGCGCACGGTCGCGCAGCCGGTGGGCGGACGGAAGATGGCCTCGAAGAAGCGCCAGCAGTCATCGGAGACGCCGACGAGGTCGAGCGAGAGCATGCCGAGCGCGAGGCGCGCGATGTCGTCGGAGCGGCTGTTCGCCAGCACGGTGCGCAGGTCGCCCCAGCCGAGCCCCTCGCGGACGTCCACCAGATCGCGTACGCCGCATTGGCCGAGCGTGAGCACGGCCTGCGGCGTCGCGGGCTCTATGCGGCTGAGGAGCGCGATGGCGGGGACGCGCGGGAACTCGCGCACGAGCTGCGCCAGGTGCGAGCACTCGTCCGGACCGCAGCGCGCGACGGAGACGATCACCGCGCCCACGCGGTGTGCCCGGAGGTCGGCGACGACCTCGTCGAACGTCTGGCGGTGCAGGGCGTGATAGACCCCGTCGCCGGCGGCATCGACGCGCGAACGTTCGGATGGGTGGAGGACGGTCGCCACCGCACCGAGGGGGGAGCGATGATCGTGGGGGCGCATGCGCGGGACCTCGAGCGAGAGTGGGCCGGCAGCATGGCACCGCAGCGTCTCAGCGCCGTCATTGGCGGGAGTTGGAACGGTGCGTGGCGCCGTGCGGCGGTACGCAGCGGGCCCGCAGGCGCATAATAGAAGCAAGTAGCGATTAAATACTAAAAAACTCTCGCGCGCCTTGCGTCCGGCACCGCATTCCCCCATCCCTTCCTCTGCACCAAGGCGCCGGATGACCGCGATGGGCTCGTCCCATCGAGGAAAGTCCGGGCACCACAGGGCGGATCGCCAGGTAACGCCTGGGCGCGGGCGGCCTCACGGCCGAGCGCGACGGACAGTGCCACAGAGAACAGACCGCCGGCGGGTCACACCGCAGGCAAGGGTGAAACGGTGGGGTAAGAGCCCACCGCGCATCCGGCAACGGATGCGGCACGGCAAACCCCGGTCGGTGCAAGGCCAAATAGGCGGCGAGAGACGGCCCGTCTCGATCAAGACGCCGCGGGTAGGCTGCTGGAGCGCGCGGGTGACCGCGCGCCAAGAGAGATGGTCATCCCGGCCGCAAGGCCGGACAGAACCCGGCTTACAGGCGCCTGCGTGCACGAAGCCCCCGGCAGCATATCGCCGGGGGCTTCATCATCGCCGTACAGCGGGCGCGCGCTCAGTCCACGAGGCGCAGCGGCATCAGCAGGCAGAGGTACTTCCCCTCGCCATCCCAGCCGACCGGCTCCACCGTCGCCGCGCGCTCCGGCGCCTTGAACGTGAGGCGCACCTCTTCGGTGGGCATGTAGCGCAGGATCTCGAGCAGATACGCCGCATTGAAGCCGATCTCGAGCGGGTCGCCCTCGTAGTTGATCGGCAGCTCATCCTGCGCCTCGCCGAGGTCGGGCGTCTGCACGCTGAGCCGGAGCAGTCCCGCGTTGAAGGCCATGCGGATCCGATGCGTCTGCTCGGACGCGACCACGGACATCCGCTTGAGCACCTGCATCAGCCCGTTCTTGTCCGCGAGAGCGACGCGGTCATTGTCCTTCGGGATGACCTGCTCGTAGTTCGGGTACGGGCCCTCGATCAGGCGCGAGTACACCGCGGTGAAGGGGGAGCGGAAGCCGAGGTGGTTGTCGCCGCGGGCGATCTCGAGCTCCTCGTCGGGGGTGAAGAGCCGGCGGATCTGCTCGAGCGCCTTCGGCGGCACGATGAATTCGCCGGCGGGCGCCTTCGCGCCTCCCACCGGCAGCTCCATCTTCGCGAGCCGGTGCCCGTTCGTCGCCACCATGCGCATCCTGTCGGCCTTCATCTCCCAGAGCACACCGTTGAGGATCGGCCGGCTCTCTTCGGTGGACGCACCGAAGGCGGTGTGCGAGATGAGCTTCTGCAGGTCGGCGGACTTCACGCGCCAGCTCTCGTTGAAGCGCACCGCGGGGAAGGTGGGGAACTCATCGCGCGGCAGTCCGAGCAGCCGGAACTTGGACCGGCCGCATTCCAGGCTCACCTTCTGTTCCCCGGCCGTGGAGAACTTCACCGGCGCCGCCGGCAGCTCGCGCACGATCTCCGTGAGCTTCTTCGCCGGGATCGTCGTGGCCCCCTGGGCATCGACATCGGCGGTGAGCTCGGTGCTGACCGCCATGTCGAGGTCCGTGGCCGACAGGCGGATCCCGCGGTCGGTGGTCTCGACGAGGATGTTCGCCAGCACCGGCAGCGTGGTCTTCGCCGGCACGCTGGCGGTGACCGCGAGCAGGCCGTCCTGGAGCTTCTCTCGTGCGATCGTGAAGCGCATTCGCTCTCCCTCGCGAGCTTATCCCCGTCGGGTGGGCGGTCTAAGGTCTTCTATTCTATAGAAGAGAAGTACAGCAGTAGTACTAGAGGCTGGGTGAATGTGGAGCGACACCGCAAGTCTGCGCACCACAACGTAATGCCGCCGCGGATGGTGCGTGGAAGCCATGTGGAGCGCCCGACCTTCCCGCATCGCTCCACACGATGGCGCCGCGCGGAGCGCGCGGCGTGTTGATCACTGTTGAAGTTGCTGCAACGTTCCACGCAGCGCGAGTACCCGCCGGCCGAAGGCCTCGTCGGCCTCGAGGGTGCGCTCGACCTTCTCGATGCTGTGGATGACCGTCGAGTGATCGCGCCCGCCGAACACGTTGCCGATCTCGACGAGCTGCATGCCGAGCAGTTCCCGGATGAGGAACATCGCCACCTGCCGCGGCACGGTCAGATGCTTCGTGCGGCTGGGAGACCGAAGTCCCTCGACCGTGACGCCCCATTCCTGCGCCACGGAGCGCTGGATGGCGAGCGCGGTGAGCTCCGCGGAGGAGATCCCCTCCTCTCCCTCGCGGACCTTGTCGCGCAGCGCCTCGCGGGCGAGTTCCACCGAGATCTCGCGCCGCCGCAAGGACGCGTACGCGAGCAGCCGGATGATGGAACCCTCCAGCTCGCGCACGCTCGAACGCACGTGCTCGGCGATGAAGCGGATGACGTCGTCGGGGATCGTCTGCTCGAGATGGTCGAGGCTCGCCTTGTTCTGGAGGATCGCCATCCGGTGCTCGAAGTCGGGGAGCTCGATGTCGGCGACCATCCCCCACTGGAAGCGGCTGACGAGGCGCGCCTCGAGGCCCGGGATCTCGGACGGAGGACGGTCGCTGGTGAGGACGATCTGGCGGCCGGCCTCGTAGAGCGCGTTGAAGGTGTGGAAGAACTCCTCCTGGATCCGCTCCTTGCCCTCGAAGAACTGGATGTCGTCGACGAGGAGGACGTCG
>DATKOH010000011.1:0-6754 GCA_035524735.1 Gemmatimonadaceae bacterium | reverse complement strand
AGGGGGAGGGGCGGGGCGGGGAAGCCGGCCGCGCCCGCGACGCCGGCGAGCGCCTCGAGATCGGCGGCCTGCGCGAGGAGGGCGGCGGCGGCGCGGAGCGTGAGCACGCGCCCACGCTAGGCGCCGCGCTCCGTGGTGCGGCATCGCGGCGATGCGCGGCGCACCATCGCGCGGCGTCACATGCGGATCGTGACGCGCACCCCCACGCTCCGGGCGCTCACGCGGACCGTGGCCGTCGTCTCGGGGGCGAGCTTCACCGTGCGCCAGTCCGTCACCTTCACGAAGGCGCCAACGAGCGTGCCGGCCACGCCGCCCACCGCCATGGCGGTGAACGAGACGCCGGGATCGGAATGGCAGCTATTCCAGATCCCCGGGCATTCGACGGTGGCGATCGCCCCCGCGGTGAGGCCGACGAGGGCGCCGAGGAAGAGCCCCTCCACGGCCGCGGAGCGCACGCCGCGCTTCACCTGGAACGCGGAGACCGACGCGAGCGCGACGGCGCGCGGGGCGCTGTCGCCCTCGAGGCCGCGCAGCACCACGCTGTCGCCGCGCACGGCGACGAACACCGCCGTCGCCCCCTGGAGCTTCACCGCCGGCGCGGAGATGCGCACCGAGTCGCCGGGCACCGCGCGCGTGGTGTCCTGCCCCCGCGCCGGCGGCGCGGCGGCGAGCGCCGCGATGAGCAAGAGGTACGAGCGCCGCACGGGACCCCCCGGTGGGACGCTCCCATGCTGCGCCGCGCGAACCCGGCGCGTAGTCCGGCGCCCGCCCATCGCCCGTGCGGGAACCCCCGGTCAGCCCGTGATGTAGCCGCGCCCCTTCCACTCCACGCGCCGCCCGCGCGCGATCGCGCGCAGGATCGTGTAGAGCACCACGCCCGCGCCGAGGGGGAAGGCGAAGGCGTACATCGGCGAGCGCCCGGCGAGCGCGCCGTAGACCAGCGTCCAGTACACGAGCATGAGCCCCGTGCAGAGCATCCCCCACGCGACGAGGTTGAGCGGCACCGGCGCCACGGCCGCGGCCAGCATCACCGCCGGCGGCGCGAGCACGAAGAGCGCGGGGAGCACGAGCGCGGGCGCGAGCAGCGCGCGCCCCATGCGGCCGCCGGGCATCGCGTCCGGCGCCGCCGTCCAGATGTTCTTCGTCCAGCCGTCGACGATCTCGCGCAGCGAGCCGTACATGCGCGTGCTCAGGTGGTCGAGCCCGATGATCATCTCGTAGCGCAGCCCCATCGCGAAGGTGCGCTGCGCCAGCGCGAGGTCCTCCGCCGGCTTCATCCGCACGCTCGCGTGCCCGCCGATCGTCTCGTACGCGCGCCGCGTCACGAAGATGCACTGCCCGTTCGCGATCTTGTCCTCCACGTGCGGCGAGGCGTTCACCTCCCCCGTGCCGCCGAAGCGCATCGCGATCATCGCGAAGAAGTGCGGCTGCGCCACGCGCTCCCAGAAGGTGCGCATCTCCTGCCGCCCCACCACCGAGAGCATGTCCACCGCGCGCGCCTGCATCGCGTTCACCGCGCGCGCGACCAGCTCCGGGCCGTGCACGGTGTCGGCGTCCGTGAAGAGCAGCACGCCGCCGTTCGCCGCCATCCCGCCGTTCTCGCACGCCCACTGCTTGCCGAACCATCCGTCGGGGAGGGGCGGCGCCTCGATCACGCGCACGCGGCCGTCGCGGTCGGCGAAGCCCTGCGCGATCGTCGCCGTCTCGTCCTCCGAACGATCGTCCACCACGATCACCTCGATGCCGCGGTACGTCGACCCGAGCACCGAGGCCAGGCAGCGGGCGATGTTGTGGGCCTCGTTCCGCGCCGGGATGATCACCGAGACGAGGGGCGCGTTGGGCGGCGTGTCGAAGGCGTCGCCGTCGAGGGTGCGCGAGCCGCGCAGCCGCCAGATCATGAGCAGCGGCACCACCACCCACGGGAGCGCGCACACCGCGGGCCAGAGCGTGAGGTCCGCCGCCGCGGCGGCGAGCGCGGTGAGCGCGTCGAGGAGCGGGACGACCGGCGTCACGCGGGGAAAGTACCGGGTTCGCCGGACGCACGCTATGATTCGGCGAACACCGGCGGCAGGGGAGCGGCATGACGGAACCGGGCGAGGCCGAGCGCGTCGCGGACGCGCTCACGCGGATCGAGGAAGTGACCCCCGGCGCGGCGATCGCGGCGCGCGCCGGCGGCGCCGTCACCTTCGTGGACGTGCGCGAGCCGGCCGAGTGGAACCTCTTCCGCATCCCCGGCGCCGTGCACTGCCCCATCGGCGCGCTCGCCGCCCAGGCGGCGGCCACGGTGCCCGCGGACCGCGACCTCGTGACCTACTGCAGCAGCGGCAGCCGCTCCGCGCTCGCCGCCGACCAGCTGCGCGCGATGGGCTACGCGCGCGTGCGTTCCCTGCGCGGCGGCGTGCGCGCCTGGATGGACGCGGGCGGGGAACTGGAGGACTGACGTGCCGGCCGCGCCGGTCGAGACGCTGCTCGCCCACCCGCTCGTCGCGCGCCTCGCGCGCTCGCTCCAGGAGCGCCCCGGCACGCAGCGCCCGCTCGACGACCCGATGCGCCGCGCCGCCGTCGCGCTCATCCTCCGCGACGCGGGCGCGCTCGAGGTGCTCATGATCAAGCGCGCGAGCTACGAGGGCGACCCGTGGAGCGGGCACGTCGCGCTCCCCGGCGGCCGCCGCGAGGCGGGCGACGCCACCCTCGAGGCGACCGCCATCCGCGAGACGCGCGAGGAGACGGCGGTGGACCTCGCCGCGCAGGGACGCATCCTCGGCCGCCTCGACGAACTCCTCCCCGCCACCCCCACGCTCCCGCCGATCGCCATCGCCCCCTACGTGGCGCTCCTCGGCGCCGACCCCGCGATGACGCTCAGCGCGGAAGTGGACGCCGCCTTCTGGGTGCCGCTCGACGCGCTGCGCGACGCCGCCGCGTGGACCGAGGTGGCGCTCGTGGTGCGCGGCGTGCGCCGCACCTTCCCCGCCTTCCTGCACGGCGAGCACGTGATCTGGGGGCTCACCGAGCGGATCCTGAAGCAGTTCCTCGGCCGCCTCAGCGCGTAGCGGGGAATCCCGGCGCGCGCCGGATGCGCGCCACCTGCTTCATGTGGTGGTCGTGGTGCCGGCGCAGGAAGCCGAGCGTCGCGCGGATGTCCATGAAGCCGCCGAAGGGGTGGCGGTAGACGATCGTGCGCAGCGTGGCATCGTCGATCCGCTCCAGGTACTCGGCGAGCGAACGGCGCGCGTCGGCCCAGCGCGCCGCGATCGCGTCGAGCGGGGCGTCGGCGTCGGGGATGACGCTCTTCACCGGCACCCTGGCGCGGATGAGCCCCGACCGCAGGTAGAAGCCGAGCGCGGGGGCGCGGTAGACCACGTCGAGCAGGGCGCGGCGCGCCACGCCGGTGACGCGCTTCTCGTGGAGCACGCGGGCGGTGCCCTTGTCCACGAGCGAGAGGTGGCGCGCGACGTCGCCGACGGACCAGGCGCCGGGGGCGGGGCGGAAGTCGAACTGCGCGGGCGGGAGCGCGGCCAGCTCCGCGAGGAAGGCGGTGCGGCGCACCTCGATCGCGTCGAGGTCCTGCTGGAGGATCGGGAGCATGCGGAAATGGAACATGGGTGGCGGGGGATGGGGAAGGGGCGCGGCCGGTGCCCGTTGCGCGGGCGGGCGCCGCGCGTCAAGTTAGGCATGCCTAAATCGTGATGCCGTGATCCCTCCGCGCGAAGCGCCCCTCCCCCCGGTCCCCCCCCCGGAACCCGTCCCCCCCGAACTCGGGTGGCGGCGGCCGCGGCTCACGCCGAGCCTCGCGGAGGCGTACCGCACGATCGCGGTGCCGCAGCGGTCGTGGTGGCGGAAGGCCTTCGCCTTCGCGGGGCCCGGCTACCTCGTCGCGGTCGGCTACATGGACCCCGGCAACTGGGCCACCGACATCGCCGGCGGATCCGCGTACGGCTACCGGCTGCTCTCGGTCGTGCTCATCGCGAACCTGATGGCGGTGCTGCTGCAGGGGCTCGCCTCCAAGCTCGGCATCGTCACGGGGCGCGATCTCGCGCAGGCGTGCCGCGACCACTATCCGCGCCCGGTGTCCTGGTTCCTCTGGGTGATCTGCGAGATCGCCATCGCCGCGTGCGACCTCGCCGAGGTCATCGGCGCGGCGATCGCGCTCAACCTGCTCTTCGGGCTCCCGCTCGTGATCGGCGTGGTGTTCACCGCGCTGGACGTGCTGCTCGTGCTCTGGCTGCAGCACCGCGGCTACCGGCTGCTCGAGGCGCTGGTGGTCGCGCTCATCGGCACGATCGGCATCGCCTTCTGCTTCGAGCTCGTGCTCGCGCGCCCGGAGATCGGCCCCATGCTCTCCGGCTTCCTGCCGCGCGCGGAGATCGTGCGGGATCCCGGCATGCTCTACATCGCGATGGGCATCCTCGGCGCCACGGTCATGCCGCACAACCTGTACCTGCATTCGAGCATCGTGCAGACGCGGAAGTACGCCGAGAACGCGGAGGGGAAGCGCGAGGCCGTGGGCTTCGCCTTCTTCGATTCGACGCTGGCGCTCACCTTCGCGCTCTTCATCAACGCGGCCATCCTCGTGATGGCCGCCGCGACCTTCCACCGCGCGGGGCTGCACGACGTCGCGGAGATCCAGGATGCGTACCGGCTCCTCACGCCGCTGCTCGGCGTGAAGGCCGCGAGCTGGGCGTTCGCCCTCGCGCTCCTCGCCTCGGGCCTCAACTCGACGTTGACGGGAACGCTCGCCGGGCAAATCGTAATGGAGGGGTTCCTGCACATCCGGCTCCGCCCCTGGCTCCGGCGGCTCATCACGCGCGCGATCGCGATCGTGCCCGCGGTGATCGTGGCGGCGCTCTACGGCGCCAGCGGCACGGCGAAGCTGCTGGTGCTGAGCCAGGTGGTGCTGAGCGTGCAGCTGAGCTTCGCGGTGGTGCCGCTGGTCTCGTTCACGTCGGAGCGCGCGAAGATGGGCGCGTTCGTGAACGCGTGGTGGTTGAAGGGATTGGCGTGGGGCACCGCCGTGGTGATCGCGGTGCTCAACGGCTGGCTGCTCGTGCAGGCGTTCCGCGGCTGAGAGGAGGCCCGTGTACAAGCGCATCCTGGTCCCGCTGGAGAACACGCCGTACGACGAGGCGATCCTCGCACACGTGCGCCGGCTCGCGCGCGCGACGGGCGCGTCGCTGCTGCTCATGCACGTCGCCGACGGATGGGCGGCGCGCAACATGGCGCAGCTCGCGCTGCGCGAGAGCGAGGAGCTGCGCGGCGACCGCGAGTACCTCGACCGCACGGCGGCGCAGCTCGAGCGCGACGGCTTCACGGTGGACGCGCTCCTCGCCGGCGGCGATCCCGCGGGGGAGATCATCGCGGCCGCCGAGCGCGAGCACTGCGACCTGATCGCGATGTCGACGCACGGGCACCGCTTCCTCAAGGACCTCCTCTTCGGCAGCGTCGCCGAGTCGGTGCGCCACCGGTGCACGATCCCGGTGCTGCTCGTGCGCGGGTCGCCCGCGCCGCAGGCGCCGCGGGCGGTGGAGTGAGCCCCGCCGCGCGCGCCCCGCACGCCTCCCGCGGCCGCCGCGTCACCGCGCCCGTGGAGGACTACCTCAAGGCGATCTTCGAGCTCGAGCGCGCCGGCGGCGCGGCGGGCACGAACGAGATCGCCGAGCGGCTCGCCATCGCCCCCGCGTCGGTGAGCGAGATGGTGCGCCGCCTCGCGCAGCAGCGCCTCCTCTCGCACCGCCGCTACCGCGGCGTCACGCTCACGGACGCGGGGCGCCGCGTGGCCCTGCGCACGATCCGCCGCCACCGCGTGATCGAGGCGTATCTCATGGAAGCCCTCGGCGTCCCCGAGGAGGACGTGCACGACGAGGCCGAGCGCCTCGAGCACGCCGCGAGCGACGAGCTCGTGGACCGCATGGCCGCCGCCATCGGCGAGCCCGACACCGACCCGCACGGCTCGCCGATCCCGACGCGCCGCATGGTCGAGACCGCGGGGGCGTGGTGACCGCCGCCATCCACCTCGGCACCCAGGGCTGGAACTACGACGCGTGGGTGGGCCCCTTCTATCCCGCCGGCACGCGCGCCGGCGACTTCCTCACCCTCTACGCGCGCGCCTTCGACACCGTCGAGGTGGACTCCACCTTCTACGCCATCCCCCCCGAGCGCACCGTGCGCGGATGGGCGGATCGCACCCCCGCGCACTTCACCTTCGCGCTCAAGCTGCCGCAGGAGATCACGCACGAACGCCGCCTCGTGGATGCAACGGACCTGCTCGATCTCTTCGTGGAGCGCGCGCGCCTGCTCGGCCCCAAGCTCGGCCCCGTGCTCATCCAGTTCGGCCCCGATTTCGCCCCCGCCGAGTTGCCCGCGCTCGAGCGCTTCCTCGCCGCGCTGCCCGCGGACATCCGGTTCGCCGCCGAGTTCCGCCAGCGCGGCTGGATCGAGGAGCCGGTGCTGCGCACCCTCGCCGAGCACCGCGTGGCGCTCACCCTCACCGACGCGCGATGGATCCCGCGGAAGCTGATGCTCTCGCTCTGCGAGCGCCCCACCACCGACTTCGCCTACCTGCGATGGATGGGCCCCAACCGCGACATCGTCGACTACTCGCGCATCCAGCACGACCGCACGCACGAGCTCGAGCAGTGGAGCGAGGCGATCCTGATGCTCATCCAGAAGGTGAGCGCCGTGTACGGCTACGTGAACAACCACTTCGCCGGACACAGCCCGTACAGCGCGCGGCAGCTGCAGCGCTTGCTGGGCCAGC
>DATKOH010000010.1:0-3448 GCA_035524735.1 Gemmatimonadaceae bacterium | reverse complement strand
GCACATGGACGTCGTGCCGGTGGACCCCGTGGCGCTCGCGCAGTGGCACCACGATCCCTTCTCGGGCGACATCGCCGGCGGGTTCGTGTGGGGGCGCGGCACGCTCGACGACAAGATCAGCGTGCTCGCCGAGCTCGAGGCGGTGGAGACGCTGCTCGGCGAGGGCTTCGCGCCCCGCCGCACCGTGTACCTCGCCTTCGGCCACGACGAGGAGGTGGGCGGCACGGGCGCGGACTCCATCGTGCAAGTGCTCAAGGGGCGCAACATCCACCCCGCGTTCGTGCTCGACGAAGGGGGGGCGATCGCCGACGGGATGTTCCCCGGGGTGACGCGCCCGCTCGCGCTCGTGGGGGTGGCCGAGAAGGGGTACGTGAGCATCGAACTCACGGTGGAGGCGGCCGGCGGGCACTCGTCCATGCCGCCGCGCGAGACCGCGGTGGGGGTGCTCGCCGCGGCGATCACGCAGCTCGAACGGAATCCCTTCCCCGCGCATCTCGATGGCCCGGCGAGCCGTCTCTTCGGAGCGGTGGCGCCCCTGATGCCCTTCGGCGCGCGGATGGCCTTCGCGAACCAGTGGCTCTTCGCCCCGCTCCTCCGCCGGCAGCTGGAGGCGACGCCGAGCACCGACGCGATGCTGCGCACGACCACCGCGCCCACGATGATCGAGGGGAGCCCGAAGGACAACGTGCTGCCCAAGCGCGCGCGCGCGGTGGTGAACTTCCGCATCCTGCCGGGCGACAGCGTGCAGGGGGTGCTGGCGCGCGTGAACGCGGTGATCGGCGATCCGCGCGTGGCCGCGCGCATCCTGACCGGAGGCGTCGGGAACCCGTCGCCGGTGTCGGGGACGGACACCGAGGGGTGGAGGGCGATCGCGCAGGCGGCGGTGGACGTCGCGCCGCAGGCGGTGGTGGTGCCGTACCTCGTGATGGGCGCCACCGACTCGCGCCACTACGCGGTGATCACGCCGAACGCGTACCGCTTCCTGCCGGTGCAGATCGGGAAGGACGACATCGCGCGCATCCACGGCGTGGACGAGCGCGTGAGCATCGAGAATTACGGGCGGTCGGTGCGCTTCATGCGGCGGCTGCTGAAACTGTCGGCGGCGCCGGCGGGGGCGGCCGGCAAGTGACCACCGCGGCCCCGCCGCGCCCGGCGACGCTCGAGCAGCAGGTCGACATCGAGACGCCGGAGCAGGTGGTCTTCTCGTACACGGTCGCCGGCGTCGGATCGCGCGCGGCCGCGGCGATGCTCGACTACCTGCTGATGGGCGTCTTCCTCATGCTCCTCGGCCTCTTCTTCTCGCTCGCGACCTCGCTCGCGGGGACGAAGGGGAGCGGCTCGCTCTTCGGCTCCTGGTCCACCGCGATCCTCCTCCTCGGCGCCTTCGCGCTGCAGTGGGGGTACTTCGTGCTCTTCGAGGCGATCTGGGATGGCCAGACGCCGGGGAAGCGGCAGTTGGGGATCCGCGTCGTGCAGGACGGCGGCTACTCCGTGAGCTTCGCCGCCTCGGCGGCGCGGAACCTGGCGCGGATCCTCGACATGCAGCCC
Organism: Gemmatimonadaceae bacterium; assembly: GCA_035524735.1. GTDB lineage: Bacteria > Gemmatimonadota > Gemmatimonadetes > Gemmatimonadales > Gemmatimonadaceae > DATKOH01. The sequence goes on along the minus strand of DATKOH010000010.1, from coordinate 1,900 downwards.
GGCGCCGCCTACGCCGTGGGGATCATGAGCGCGCTGCTCACGAAGCAGGGGAAGCGGCTCGGCGACATGATCGCCGGCACGATCGTCGTGCAGGAGCGGGTGGCGGCGCTGGCGCCGGTGCGGACGGCGCCGAGGCCGGCGGCGGCCGGCGCGGCGCCCGTGATCACGGCGGCGCTCAGCGATCGCGAGTACGAGCTGCTCGAGCGCTACCTGGCGCGGCGCTCCGCGCTCGATCCCGAACGGCGGCGCGCGCTCGCCGACCGGCTGGTGGAGCAGCTGGCGCCGCACCTCGACGCCGGCGAGGGGACGCCGTTCGCGCAGCTCATGCGCCTCTTCGAGCGGGAGCGCGAGGCGCGGGCGCGCGGCGTGGCGGCGCGCGGCGCGACCGGGGCGGCGCGCGAGCAGCACGCGATCGTCGCGCGGGGCGCGGCGCGCTGGAACGCCTTCGCGATGCGCCTCGCCGACGCGCAGCGCCGCGGGCTCCGCGGCCTCTCGGAGGATGAGGTGAGCGAGTTCGTCGCCTCGTACCGCGAGGTGGCGACGGACCTCGCGCGGCTGCGCACCGCGTCCGGCGGCCGCCTGAACGATGCGCTCTTCTACGTGAGCCGCCTGGTGGGCGCCGGGCACAACCTCGTGTATCGCCAGCGCGCGCTGTCGATGGGCAACGCGTGGCGCTTCTTCACCGTGTCGGTGCCGCGCGAGGTGCGCCGCAGCTGGCGGCCGATCCTCCTGGCGGCGCTCCTCCTCTTCGGCCCCATGGCCGCCACCGCCGCGGTGGTGATGCGCGACCCGCAGGTGGCGGAAGAGCTCCTCCCGCCGTCGATGATCGACCGCGTGGAGGAGGGGGTGGCGCGCGAGCGGCGGGGGGAACACGACTACGTGAAGGTGAAGGACTTCGAGCGGCCGATCATGGCGAGCCGGATCATCGCGAACAACGTGCAGGTGACGATCGCGACGTTCGTGGCGGGGATCACCGGCGGCGTGCTCACGCTCATCCTGCTCGTCACCAACGGCGTGTCGATCGGGGCGATGTTCGGGCTGTACGCGAGCCGCGGGATCTTCCGGCAGATCGAGTACTTCGTGCTCCCGCACAGCGTGCTCGAGCTCTCGGCGATCTGCATCGCGGGGGGCGGCGGTTTCCTGATCGCGGCGGCGCTGCTCCTGCCGGGGGCGCGCACGCGGCGCGAGGCGCTCGTGGTCAACGGGCGGCGCGCCGTGCGGCTCATCGCCGCCACGACGGTCATGCTCATCGCCGCGGGCTCGCTCGAGGGGCTCCTCTCGCCGCGCACCGACGTGCCGGCGTGGACCAAGCTCGCCGCGGCGGGCGCCACCGCGCTCCTCCTGCTCGCCTACCTCACGCTCGGCGGCGCCGGCGCGGAGGAGCCCGACCTCGAGGAGAACGCCTACAGCGACGCCCGCGCCTTGATCTCGAGGTAGCGGTTGATCACCGCCGCGGCCATGAGCCGCGGCGACACGTCGAGCACCGACACCCCCGCGTGGCGCATCCGCGCCAGCGCCGCCTCGCGCGCCATCACCAGCTCTTCGGCGGCCGCGCTCTCGTAGAGCTGCGCGCTCGTGCTCTCCCGCGTCGGCACCGCCGCGGCCATGAGCGCGTCGTTGCGCAGCGCCACCACCACCAGCACGTGGCGCTGCGCGCTCCGCGCCGTGAGCGCGATCAGCGCCTGCGAGGCGCGCGGGTCCACCACGTCGGTGTAGAGCACGATGAGGGAACGTTTCCGGTGGCGCGACGCGAGCGCACGGAAGGCCGCCGCATAATCGGGCTCCGTCATCGTCGCCACCGCCGGGACGAAGGCGTCGCGCAGCCGCTGCAGCCCCTGGCGCCCGCGCGCCGCCGGCACGAAGGCGCGCACCTGCTCGTCGAAGACGATCCCCCCCACCT
>DATKOH010000009.1:0-13219 GCA_035524735.1 Gemmatimonadaceae bacterium | reverse complement strand
TGGCGTGCTCGCGGGCCATGCGGCGGATCCAGCGGTCGGACTTGATGGACATGAGGGCGGGAGGGGAGGGGGATCGTGGGCGAGGAGGGCGCGCGGCCGGGGCGGAATGTACGGTGGGGAGCGGGGCGGGGCAAAGCGGCGGTCCCGCGCGCGGGGGCGGGAACATCCTGCGTTGACACTGCGCGGACAGGCGGGCTAACTTTCCCAACTGGGAACGTGAAATTTTTCACGAGTGCCGGAGACGCATGGTCAGCGATTACTTCCCGATCCTGATGCTGCTGGGGTTCGTCGCCGTCAACGCGGCGGTGATGCTCGGCCTCTCCCATTTCGCGACCCGCGTCCGTCCCACCCCCGTCAAGCAGTCGGCCTACGAGTCGGGCATCCCCCCGATCGGCGACGCGCGCGAGCGCTTCTCCGTGAAGTTCTACATGGTGGCGATGCTCTTCATCGTCTTCGACATCGAGACGGTGTTCATGCTCCCGTGGGCGGCCGATTACCGCGAGCTCTCGTGCGCCGTGCCGCTCGCCGGCGGCGTCTGCCCCGCGGGGCAGGTGTCGTTCTTCGGGCTCGGCGAGATGCTCGTGTTCATCCTGATCCTCCTCGTCGGCCTCGTGTACGTGTGGAAGAAGGGAGCGCTCCAATGGGATTGACGGTGAAGCCCGGCGCCGGCGTCGCCACGTACGACCCGGAGCAGCAGGAGAACTGGATCACCACGCGGCTCGACTTCCTGGTCAACTGGTCGCGCTCGAACTCGCTCTGGCCGATGCCCTTCGGCACGGCGTGCTGCGCGATCGAGTTCATGGCCACGGCCGCCAGCCGCTTCGACCTCGCGCGCTTCGGCATGGAGCGCATGAGCTTCTCCCCGCGGCAGGCCGACGTGCTCATCTGCGCGGGGCGCGTGCCCTTCAAGCTGGCGCCGGTGATCCGACGCATCTGGCAGCAGATGCCGCAGCCCAAGTGGTCGATCTCGATGGGCGCGTGCGCCAGCTCCGGCGGCATGTTCGACAACTACGCGGTGGTGCAGGGGATCGACACGATCATCCCGGTGGACGTCTACGTCCCCGGCTGCCCGCCGCGCCCCGAGGGACTCATCCACGGGATCATGATGCTGCAGAAGAAGGTGATGGCGGAGCGCCTCTCGGACTCGGCGCTGCGGAACGAGATGGAGCCGGACCCGGTGAGCGGGCTGTACCTCGCGCCCGACGCGATCGATGAGGTCTCGGAGCCCTTCGGGAACTCCGTGAACCAGACGCGGTCGTCCACATGACGGCGCCCGCCGGAGCGGTCCTGCCGGGGTCGGCGGATCCGGGCGCGCCGGCGCCCGCCACGCCGAAGCACGTCGCGCACCGCGGCGGGGCGGCGAATCCGAGCGCGGCGGCGCTTGCCGCGAAGTTCGGCGCGGCGGTGAAGCGCACCGATGTGGTGTGGGGGGAGACGTCGGTGGTGGTGGACGGGGCGCGGCTCCGCGAGATCGTGCAGTGGCTGCACGACGATCCGTCGCAGCGCTACGACTATCTGGCGGACGTGACGGCGGTGGAGTTCCGCGACGCCGCGCAGCCGATGGAGGTCGTCTGGCACCTCCGCTCGCTCCCCTTCCGGCGCTTCCTGCGGCTCAAGGTGCTGCTGCCCAAGGGGGCGCCGCTCGCGGTGCCGAGCGTGTGGGCGATCCACAAGGGCGCCGACTGGATGGAGCGCGAGTGCTACGACATGTTCGGCATCCGCTTCGAGGGGCACCCCGACCTGCGGCGGATCCTCATGTGGGAGCAGTACCGCGAGGGGTATCCGCTCCGGAAGGACTTCCCGCTGCGCGGCCGCTTCTCGCGCGCGGAGCAGCTCCGCCAGGCGCTCGCGGCGAACCCCGAGGCGCGCTACTCCATGGAGGAGCTGTCGATCGCGCAGGCGTTCGAGGACCTTCCCGCCGCGATGCGCGAGCGTCTCGCCGGCGGCGAGACGACGGGAGAGTAGGCGATGGCGACGACCAAGCGCACGGTGGAAGTGGCGCTCGGCACCTCCGGGATCGACGCGGAGGGGCGGCCGAAGCGCGCGCCGGTGACGGTAACGGAAGGGGGGCGGGTGGGGACGCTGGAGCGCCCGGAGCCCCTCGAGCCCGATCTCGCCGGCGAGCACATGCTGATCAACATCGGCCCGCAGCACCCGGCCACGCACGGCGTGCTCCGGCTCGTGCTCGAGCTCGACGGCGAGACGGTGGTGCGCTGCATCCCGCACATCGGCTACCTGCACTGCGGGTTCGAGAAGATCGGCGAGTACCGCCAGTACAACCAGATCGTGCCGTGGACCGACCGCGAGGATTATCTCAACTCGATCGGCAACAACTGCGCCTTCGCGCTGGGCGCGGAGCGGCTGTTCGGCGTGGAGATCACGCCGCGCTGCACGGTGCTGCGGGTGATCGCGATGGAACTCTCGCGGATCATCTCGCACCTGGTCTGGCTGGGCACCACCTGCATCGACATCGGCGCGTTCACGCCCTTCCTGTGGAGCTTCCAGGAGCGCGAGAACGTCTACAACCTGCTCGAGAGCTGGGTGGGGGCGCGTCTCACGACGAGCGCGACGCGGGTGGGGGGCATGGCCGCCGACATCCCGGACGGCTGGACGGACCAGCTGCGCCACTTCGTGCGCACCTTCCCGAAGACGCTCGATGAAGTGGACCGGATGCTCACCCGCAACGCGATCTGGGTGGGGCGCACCGTGGGACTTGGCGCGATGACGGCGGCGGAGGCGGTGAACTACGGCCTCTCGGGGCCGATGCTGCGCGCCTCCGGCGTCGCGTACGACGTGCGCAAGGACTTCCCGTACCTCGACTACGAGACGTACGACTTCGAGGTGCCGGTGGGCTCGCACGGCGACGTGTACGACCGCTTCCTGGTGCGCTTCGAGGAGCTGCGGCAGTCGACGCGGATCCTCGCGCAGGCGCTCGAGCGGCTCCCCGACGGCCCGGTGAACGTGGACGACCACCGCGTGATCCTGCCGCCGAAGCACAAGGCGATGAGCGACATGGAGTCGATGATCCATCACTTCAAGCAGGTGATGGAAGGGCCGCGCCCCCCGATCGGCGAGGCGTACGTGGCGGTCGAGAGTCCGAAGGGGGAGAAGGGCTACTATATGGTATCGGACGGCACGGCGAAGCCGGTGCGCTGGCGCATCCGTCCGCCGAGCTTCGTCAACCTGTCCGCGATCCCGAAGATGGTGGAAGGGCATCTCCTCTCGGACGTGATCGCGATCAACGCCAGCATCGACATCGTCATGGGGGAGATCGACCGGTGAGCGGACAGGGAGCGGGCGCCCACGCCGCCGCGAGCGCCGAGCCGTACCGTCCGGTGTTCACCGGCGCGGCGAGCGCCGAGCTGGCGGCGATCCTCGGGCGCTATCCGACGAAGATGGCGGCGCTCCTGCCGGCGCTCTGGATCGTGCAGCGCGAGCGCGGCTGGGTGAGCCCCGAGGCGATGGTGGAGGTGGCGGAGCAGCTCGAACTGACGCCGGCGTACGTGAAGGGCGTGGTGACGTTCTACACGATGTACCACCAGCACCCCGTGGGGCGGCACTTCATCCAGGTGTGCACGACGTCGCCGTGCGGCGCGTGCGGCGCGGAGAAGGTGGTGGACGCGATGCTCAAGCACACGGGCTGCGGCGAGCTCGGCGCGACCTCCGCGGACGGACGCTTCACGGTGATCGAGGTGGAGTGCCTCGGCGCCTGCGGCTTCGCGACGCCGGTGATGGTGAACGACGATTTCATCGAGTCGGTGACGCCCGACAAGGTCCCCCAGCTCCTGGACAAGTACCGCTAATGGGCTATCCGCACCGTCCCCACCCGAAGGAGACGCCGGTGCTCTCGAAGCACTTCGGCGATCCGCAGGCGAAGACGCTCGAGGGCTGGAAGCAGCGCGGCGGCTATCGCGCGCTGGAGCAGGCGCTCGGCATGTCGCCCGCCGACATCGTGAACGTGGTGAAGGAGTCGGGGCTCCGCGGCCGCGGCGGCGCCGGCTTCCCGACCGGGCTCAAGTGGTCGTTCATGAAACCCGGGGACGGCAAGCCGCACTACCTGTGCGTGAACGCCGACGAGTCGGAGCCGGGCACCTTCAAGGACCGCGAGATCATGCGCTGGACGCCGCACGCCCTGATCGAGGGGACGGCGATCGCCGCGTACGCGATCGGCGCCGAGACGGCGTACATCTACATCCGCGGCGAGTTCACGGAGCCGTTGCGCGTCATGGAGGCCGCCGTGCGGGAGGCCTACGCGGCGGGGATCCTCGGCGCGCGGGCGATGGGCTCGGCGCACCGGATCGACATCCACGTCCACCGCGGCGCGGGCGCGTACATCTGCGGCGAGGAGACGGCGCTGATGAACTCGCTCGAGGGCAAGCGCGGGAACCCGCGGATCAAGCCGCCCTTCCCGGCGGCGGCGGGGGTGTTCGGCCAGCCGACCACGATCAACAACGTGGAGACGCTCACGGCGGTGCCGCACATCCTCGTGAACGGGGCCGCGTGGTACAAGGGGCTGTCGCTCTCGAGCCCGAAGAGCACGGGCTCGAAGCTCTTCTCGGTGTGCGGCAACATTGCGCGGCCGGGGAACTACGAGGTCACCCTCGGCTTCCCGTTCAAGGACTTCCTGTACGACCTGGCGGGAGGGCCGCTCCCCGGGCGCCGCTTCAAGGCGGTGATCCCCGGCGGCAGCTCGGTGCCGATCCAGACGATGGAGGAGGCCGAGTCCACGCTCATGGACTACGAGGGGTTCGTCGCGAAGGGGACGATGCTCGGCTCCGGCGGCGTGATCGTGTTCGACGACTCGGTGTGCATGGTGAAGATGATCGCCCGGCTCGCGCGCTTCTACGCGCACGAGAGCTGCGCGCAGTGCACGCAGTGCCGCGAGGGCACCGCGTGGACCACGCGCATCCTCGAGCGGATCGAGCGCGGGGCGGGGACGATGCAGGACCTGGACGTGCTGCTCGAACTCTCCGAGAACATGACCGGCAAGACAATCTGCGTGCTCAGCGACTCGTGCGCGACGCCCATCGTGAGCGGCATCGCGAAGTTCCGCCATGAGTTCGAGGCCCACATCACCGGCAAGCGGTGCCCGGTGAGCGCGACGGCGGCGGCCTGATGGCGGACACGCCGATGGTGAACCTCACGATCGAGGGACGCGCGGTGAGCGTCCCCGCCGGCACCTCCATCCTCGAGGCGGCGAAACAGGCGGGGGTGCTCGTCCCCCACTACTGCTACCATCCGGGTCTCCCGGTGGCCGGCGTGTGCCGGATGTGCCTCGTGGAGGTCGAGAAGGCGCCGAAGCTCGTCCCCTCCTGCGCGACCGCGGTCGCCGAGGGGAACGTGGTGCACGTGCACTCGCCCAAGGCGCTCGAGGCGCGGAAGGGGGTGCTCGAGTTCCTCTTGATCAACCATCCGCTCGACTGCCCGATCTGCGACCAGGCCGGTGAGTGCGAGCTGCAGGACTACACCTTCCGCGAGGGGCGCGCGTCGGGGCGGCTGGGGCCGGAGCCGAAGCGCTTCAATCCGGCGGAGGATTTCGGCGGCGACGTGCTCTACGTGACGAACCGCTGCATCCTCTGCACGCGCTGCGTCCGCTTCATGGACGACGTGGCGGGGGAGCCGGTGCTCGCGGTGGCGGAGCGGGGCGACCGCGCGGTGATCGCCAACTTCGAGGGGCGCGAGCTGACGCACCCGTGGGCGGCGAACGTGATCGACCTCTGCCCGGTGGGCGCGCTCATCTCCAAGGACTTCCTCAACAAGGCGCGCGCGTGGGAGCTCGACCGCACGGCGTCGGTCTGCCCGAACTGCACGCAGGGGTGCAACGCGACGCTCGAGACGCGCGACAACGTGGTGGTGCGCATGAAGCCGCGCGCGAACGAGGCGGTGAACCGCTTCTATCTGTGCGATGAGGGGCGGGCCGACTACCGCTGGCTGAACCGCGGCGACCGGCTGGAGGCGCCGCTGCTGCGCCACGGCGAACGGCTGGCCGCGGCCGACTGGGACGCGGCGATCAAGTCCGCCGCGCTCCACCTGCACGGCAAGCAGGTGCACGTGCTGGCGAGCCCGATGCTCTCCACCGAGTCGCTCTGGATGCTCTCGCGGCTCGTGAAGAAGGTGGGCGGGCGCGGCGCCTTCCGCGTGCGCACGGGCACGGAGGCGCCGCTCGCCGGCGTGCCGGACCTCGCGCGGCGCGCGGAGCGCGCGGCGAACGTGCGCGCGGCGGAGATGTTCGGCTTCGTGAAGTCGGACCGCCCGCTCGATGCGATGGCGCCGGGCGACGTGCTCATCATCGCCGACCACGAACTGCAGCCCGGCGATGCGGCCGCGGTGGCGAAGGCCGGCGCCGTGATGGTGATCGGCACGCATCTCGACGAGATGGCCCGCCGGGCGATGGCCGCCTTCCCCTCGACGAACATGGCGGAGGAGGACGGCACCTTCGTGAACCTGCGCGGGCGCGTGCAGCGCTACCGGCAGGCGAAGCAGGCGCCGGGGATGTCGCGCCCGGTGTGGTGGACGCTGAGCGACCTGCTCGCCTACCTCGGCGAGGGGACGAACTACTTCACCGCCGCGGAGGCGTTCGCGGCGATGGCCGCGGCGCGGCCGGAGTTCGCGGGGATGAGCCATGATGCGCTGGGCTTCACGGGGGCGATGATCGCGGGCGCGGCCGAGCCGGCGGGAGCGTCGCGATGAACGTCCACGCCTCGCTCATGCTCCTGCAGCAGTTCCACGACCCGAACGCGCCGGTCACGGGCGTGCCGTGGCTGGTGTTCACGGTCGTGAAGATGCTCGTGATCTTCACGATCCTGATGGTGGGCGTGGCGATGCTCACGCTCGCCGAGCGGAAGATCTCGGCGTGGATCCAGGACCGGTACGGGCCGAACCGCGTGGGGCCGAGCGGGCTGCTGCAGCCGGCGGCGGACGGGCTCAAGAACATCTTGAAGGAGGAGACGTACCCGGACGGGGCGTACCTGCCGCTGTTCATCCTCGCGCCGGTGCTCGCGTTCATCCCCGCGCTCACGACCTTCTCGGTGATCCCGGTGGGCGCGCCCTGGCCGACGCGCTGGGGGTACGTGCCCCTCGTGCTCGCCGACGTGCCGGTGGGCTTCCTCTTCATCCTCGCGCTGACGTCGATCGGCGTGTACGGGATCGTGCTCGCCGGGTGGAGCTCGAACAACAAGTACGCGCTTTTGGGCGGGCTCCGCTCGAGCGCGCAGATGATCAGCTACGAGATCGCGATGGGGATGAGCACGGTGGCGGTGCTGCTCCTGGCCGGCAACGTGTCGCTCGGCGCGATCGTGCAGCAGCAGCAGACGATGGGGTGGAACTGCCTGCCGCTGATGATCGGCCTCTTCATCTTCCTCGTGGCGGGCTTCGCGGAGACGAACCGGCTTCCCTTCGACCTGCCCGAGGCGGAGTCGGAGCTCATCGCCGGGTACCACACGGAGTACAGCGCGATGAAGTTCTCGATGTTCTTCATCGCCGAGTACTCGAACATGGTGACGGCGAGCGCGCTCATGGTGACGCTCTTCTTCGGCGGCTGGGACATCCCCGGCAGGCAGTGGGACAACACGCCGCCGTGGACGGTGTGGAAGAGCCTCGCGACGATGGCGTTCTTCTTCGGCAAGATCGTCTTCTTCCTGTTCCTCTTCATGTGGATCCGCTGGACGCTGCCGCGCTTCCGCTACGACCAGCTGATGTCGCTGGGCTGGCGGTTCATGCTGCCGCTGGCGCTGGCGTACGTGGCGATCATGGCGGGGGCGATCCTCGCGCTCGACGCGCTCGGCGTGCCGCGCGGGGTGCGGTTCGCGGGGATGTCGCCGTACTGGCTGGCGCTCGGCGCGCTCAACGTCGTGCTCGCGGCGCTGGTGTTCGTGATCCTCGACCGGGGGCGCATCCTCAGCCCGGCGTACTCGCGGATCTCCGCGCGGCAGGTGGCCGCGTTGCGCGCGATGAGCGTGCCGTCCCCCATCGCGCCCGCGGAGGGCGACTGACATGGCGATCCAGGTGAAGGTGATGGACCGCCCGATCGGGCAGGTGAGCTACGTGCGCGCGATGCTCGGCGGCATGGCGCTCACCTTCAAGCACCTCGTGAACCCGCACAAGGTCACGTGGCAGTACCCCGAGGAGAAGTGGGACCTCTCGAAGCGGTGGCGGGGCACGCACCGGATGCTCACCGACGAGCACGGGAAGGCGAAGTGCGTGGCCTGCGGGCTGTGCCCGCAGGTGTGCCCCGCGAACTGCATCAAGCTCGTGCCGGGCGAGGACGAGCAGGGGAACCGCTATCCGCTCGTGTACGAGATCGACGAGTTCCGCTGCATCTTCTGCGGCTACTGCCAGGAGGTGTGCCCGGAGGAGGCGATCCACGTGGGGCGGCACTACGAGAACGCGGAATACAGCCGCGACCGCTTCGTGTACGACCTGCCGCGGCTGATGGCGCAGACGCACCCGGTGTCCGAGCTCTGGGATCCCGCCGACCCGAAGGGCGAGTGATGGAACAGCACGGTCTCGTCTTCCAGTTCCACTTCTACCTGTTCGGCCTCCTCGCGGTGGCCGGCTCGCTGCTCTTCGTGACGCGGCGGAGCCCCGTGGCGGCCGCGATGTGGCTGGTGAACGTGATGTTCTGCATCTCGGCGCTCTTCGTGATGCTGGACGCGCAGTTCCTCGGCGCGATCCAGGTGCTCGTGTACGCCGGGGCCATCATGGTGGTGTTCCTCTTCGTGGTGATGCTGCTGAACCTGGGCCATCCGTCGGAGATCGCGGACCTGCGGGGGCAGGGGGTGCGCGTGACGGCGGGGCTCGTGGGGCTCGCGATGCTCGCCGAGGTGCTGGTGCTGATCAAGGTGCCGCTGCCGCCGGTGCTGCCGGCGCCGCCGGCGGGGGCGAACATCACGACCGCCGTGGCGGAGCCGCTGTTCCGGGAATACCTGCTGCCGTTCGAACTCACCAGCGTGCTGCTGCTCGCGGCGATCGTCGGCGCGGTGGTGCTCGCCAAGCGGAAGGTCTGACGCCGTGATCCCGGTCGCCCTCTTCTTCTCCGCGGTCCTCTTCGTGATCGGCGTCGTGGGCGTGCTCACGCGCCGGAACGCGATCCTGATCTTCATGTGCGTGGAGCTCATGCTCAACGCGGTGAACCTGTCCTTCGTCGCCTTCTCGCGCCTGCACGGGATGGCGGGGCAGGTGTTCGTGGTGCTCGTGATGTCCGTCGCGGCCGCGGAGGCCGCGGTGGGGCTCGCGATCGTGATCGCCATCTTCCGCCACTACGAGTCGGTGGACCTGCGCAACTTCAACCTCCTGAAGGGCTGATGGCGCCGATGCTGATGCAGGGCGCCGCGGCGCCGCACGCGCTCGCCGGCACCGCCGCGCAGTGGCTCTGGCTCCTGCCGGCGCTCCCGCTGCTGGGCTTCGTGCTGAACGGGCTGCTCTCGATCGTGGGCGCCTATCATCCCGGACCGGCCGATCCGAGCGCGGCGGGGCACGAGGCGCACGGCGCCGCGGACGCGCCGCACGACGACGGCCACCACGCGCCGGGGCGCCACCGCTTCGCCGCGCTCACCTCGGTGATCGGCCCCGCGGTGCTCATCGCCGCGTTCGGGCTCGCGGTCGCGATCTGGATGGCGATGCGCGGGGCGGGGGAGATGAGCGCGCCCTTCGTGCAGCGCTACTTCAGCTGGATCCCCGCCGGGGCGCTGCACATCGACTTCGCCTTCCAGCTCGACCAGCTCTCGATGGTCATGGTGCTGGTCGTCACCGGCGTCGGCGCGCTGATCCACGTCTTCAGCGTCGGCTACATGCGCGACGATCCGGGCTACCCGCGCTACTTCGCGTACCTGAACCTGTTCGTGGCGTTCATGCTCGTGCTGGTGCTCGGCGCGAGCCTCCCGGTGCTCTTCATCGGGTGGGAGGGGGTGGGGCTCTGCTCGTACCTCCTGATCGGCTTCTGGTTCAGCGAGAAGGCGAACGCGGACGCGGGGAAGAAGGCGTTCATCGTGAACCGCATCGGCGACTTCGGCTTCCTGGTCGCGATGTTCCTGCTCTGGGCGAACCTGCACGCGCTCGACTTCGCGGGGCTCAAGGCGTCGGCGCCGCAGCTCGCGGCGGGGGGCGCGCTGGTGACCACGATCTGCCTCTTCCTCTTCCTGGGATGCACGGGGAAGAGCGCGCAGATCCCGCTCTACGTGTGGCTTCCCGACGCGATGGCCGGCCCGACGCCCGTGTCGGCGCTGATCCACGCCGCGACGATGGTCACCGCGGGCGTCTACCTCATCGCGCGCACGAGCTTCCTCTTCTCGCTCGCGCCGGTGGCGAGCCTCACCGTGGCCGTGGTCGGCGCGCTCACCGCCTTCTTCGCCGCGACGATCGGGCTCAAGCAGTGGGACATCAAGAAGGTGCTCGCGTACTCCACCGTCTCGCAGCTCGGCTTCATGTTCATCGCGGTGGGAGTCGGCGCGTACGCCACCGGGATCTTCCACCTGGTGACGCACGCGTTCTTCAAGGCGCTGCTCTTCCTCGGCTCCGGCTCCGTGATCTACGCGATGCACGCCGCGTACCATCACACGGGCCGGCACGACGACGCGCAGGACATGCGCAACATGGGCGGCCTGCGGAAGTTCCTGCCGTGGACGTGCGGGCTCATGTGGGTCGCCACGCTGGCGATCGCGGGGATCCCGCTCTTCGCGGGCTTCTTCTCGAAGGACGAGATCCTCGGCATGGTGCTCGAGCGCGCGAACGGGTCCACCCTGGCCGACGCCGCGTGGATGGGCATCCCGGGGAGCGTGCTGCTGCGCGCGATCTACGCCGTGGCGCTCGCGACCGCGTTCCTCACGGCGATCTACATGACGCGCCTGATGCTCTACACCTTCCACGGCCCGAACCGGACGGGGGAGGGGGAGCGCGGCTACCTGCACGAGGCGCCGTGGGTGATGACGGGACCGCTCGTCCTGCTCGGCGTCCTGAGCGCGGTGGGCGGCTGGCTCGATCTGCCCGAGCTGTTCGGCGGGCTGGGGCCGGAGCACGTGCTGCGCCACTGGCTGGAGCCGGTGACCGGCGCGGCGACCGCGGCGGTCGGCGCCGAGGTGCCGGCGGCGCCGGGCGCGGAGGTGATGCTGATCGCCGTGGCGGTGGCGGTGGCCGCGGGAGGCATGCTCTTCGCCTTCGTGCGGCTCAAGCCCGCGGCGCTGGTGCCCAAGGCGCAGGCGCCCGAAGCGACCGGCTTCGCGAAGGTGCTGGAGCACAAGTACTACGTGGACGAGGCCTACGACCGCGCGATCGTCACCCCGATCGTGGAGGGATCGCGCACGATCCTCTGGACGGGGATCGACCGCGGCATCATCGACGGCCTCTTCGTGAACGGCGCCGCGATCCTCGCGCGCGCCCTCGGCTGGATCGGCTCGAAGCTGCAGTCGGGACAGTTCGGCGAATACGCCTGGGCGCTCGCGCTCGGTGCGCTGGCCGTCCTCGGCGCTCTCACCCTCCGCTGACCGCATGCGCGATCTCCTGATCTCCATCGGCTACGACGGCTGGGTCCTCCCGGCGCTGTTGCTGCTCCCCCTCGCGGGCGCCGCGGTGCTCGCGGTGCAGGGGCTCTTCGCGCACGATGACGGCTCTCTCGAGCGGGCGCCTTCGGTGCGCTGGATCGCGCTGGGCGTGCTGCTCGCCGAGTTCTTCGTGAGTCTCGGGCTCTGGTGGAGCTTCGATCCGGGCGCGGCGGGGTGGCAGGCGCGCTTCGACACCAGCTGGATCATCCCGTGGGGGGCGAAGGTCTCCCTGGGGGTGGACGGGATCTCGCTCTTCATGGTGCTGCTCACGACGCTGCTGATGCCGCTCGCCGTGCTCGGGAGCTGGACGAGCGTGCGGGCGAAGATGCGGCAGTACTACGCGCTGCTGCTGGTGCTCACGACGGGGATGCTCGGCGTCTTCCTGGCGCTGGACCTGCTGTTCTTCTACGTGATGTGGGAGGTCATGCTCGTGCCGATGTACTTCATCATCGGCATCTGGGGCGGGGAGCGGCGGATCTACGCGAGCGTGAAGTTCTTCATCTACACGATGGTCGGGTCGCTGCTCATGCTGGTGGGCATCCTGTATCTCTGGAACGCCGGCGGGCAGCGCAGCTTCGACTACGATTTCCTGCTCACGGTGCCGGTGCAGGGGCGCGCGGCGATGTTCCTCTTCGGGGCCTTCTTCCTCGCCTTCGCCGTGAAGGTGCCCATGTGGCCCTTCCACACGTGGCTGCCGGATGCGCACGTGGAGGCGCCCACCGCGGGGTCGGTGATCCTGGCGGGCATCATGCTGAAGATGGGCACGTACGGCTTCCTTCGCTTCGCGCTCCCCTTCTTCCCGGGCGCGGCGTTCGTGCCGTGGGTGCGTGACACGATCCTGGCCTTCGCGGTGATCAGCATCCTCTACGGCGCGCTGGTCGCGATGGTGCAGCCCGACTTCAAGAAGCTCGTGGCGTACTCGTCGGTGAGCCACATGGGCTTCGTCATGCTCGGCATCTTCTCGCTCACCGTGAACGGCGTGCAGGGCGCCTTGATGGTCATGATCAGCCACGGGATCTCGACGGGCGCGCTCTTCTTCCTGATCGGCATGGTGTACGAGCGGCGGCATTCGCGGCTGATCGCGGCGTACGGCGGGATCGCGAAGGTGATGCCGCTCTTCGCGGCCTTCCTCACGCTCGTGGCGCTCTCGAGCATCGGCGTTCCCGGCACGAACGGCTTCGTGGGCGAGTTCCTGGTGCTGATCGGCGCCTTCGAGACCCACCCCTTCCTCGCGACGATCTCCGCGACGGGCGTGATCTTCGCGGCGGCGTACCTGCTCTGGTCGCTGCAGCGCATCCTCTTCAATCCGCTGGACAAGCCCGAGAACGCGCACCTGCGCGACCTGAACTGGCGCGAGGTGACGGTGATGGGCACCCTGACGTTCATGATCCTCTGGCTGGGCCTCTATCCCGCGCCCGTGCTGCGCCGCACGCAGGGCGCCGCGGAGCGCTTCGTGCACCAGGTGGAGAACGGCGCGGTCACGCAGCGCGTCGGCGGGGGGCGGTAGATGAGCTACGACCTCTCGATCCCGTCGCAGCTGGCCGCGGCGATGACCCCCGACCTGATCCTCATGGGCGGCGCGATGCTCCTCCTGCTCGTCGCCGTCTGGCGCACGGAGTCGCCGGCGCACGACCGCACCGTGGGCGCGCCCTCGTACACGTCGGGCGTCCACATGTGGAAGGGGA
>DATKOH010000008.1:0-11173 GCA_035524735.1 Gemmatimonadaceae bacterium | reverse complement strand
CGCGGCGATGGCGCGCGCGCTGCGCCGCGTGAGCGTGGAGCGCGGCGTGGACCCGCGCCGCGCGGTGCTCGTCGCCTTCGGCGGCGGCGGGCCGCTGCACGGCTGCGCCCTCGCCGAGCATCTCGGGATGCGCGCCGTGCTCGTGCCCCCCTTCGCCGGCGTGCTCAGCGCGCTCGGCCTCGCCATCGCGGCGGAGCGGCGCGAGACGCTCGCCAGCGTCATGCGCCGCGCCTCCGAGCTCGATCCCGCGGACACGCGCCGCCTCGCGCATTCGCTCTCCGGCAAGCCCGACGCGGCGCGCACGCACCGCTGGTGGGCGCGCGCGCGCTACGAAGGGCAGGGGCACGAGCTGGAGATCCCCTTCGAGCCGGGCGACGCGGGGGTGGAGATCGCCGCGCGCTTCGCCGACATGCACGAGCGCCGCTACGCCTTCACGCTGGCGCGCGATGTGGAGATCATCAGCGCGCGCCACGCGGCGAGCGGCGCGCCGCATCCCGTGGCGCTCGCGCGCCGCGGCGCCGCCCCCTGGGACGCGACGATGGTGGACACCGGCGCCACGCTCGACGCGCGCGTGCGCGGCCCGGCGGTGGTCACCCTCCCCGACGCCACCATGCGCGTGGCCCCCGGATGGTCGGCGCGCGCGCTGCCGATCGGCGGCTGGCTGATGGAGAAGGACGCGTGAGCGGCGCCGCCTTCGATCCCCTCGCGCTCGAGGTCATGGCGCACGCCTTCGCGGCGATCGCGGAGGAGATGGGCACCGTGCTCGTGCGCGGCGCGCTCTCCCCGAACATCCGCGAGCGCCGCGATTCCTCGGCGGCGCTCTTCGACCTCGACGGCCGCATGATCGCGCAGGCCGCGCACATCCCCGTGCACCTCGGCGCCCTCCCCGAGGCGGTGCGCGCCGTGCGCGAGATGCGCCCGCGCCCCCGCGACGTCTTCCTGCTCAACGATCCCTACCACGGCGGCTCGCACCTCCCCGACCTCACGCTCGTGGAGGCGATCGCGGTGGAGGGGCGCACGGCCGGCTACGCGGCGGTGCGCGCGCACCACGCCGACGTGGGGGGGATGACCCCCGGCAGCATGCCGCAGGGGGCCACCGAGCTGGTGCAGGAGGGGCTCATCCTCCCCCCCGTGCGCCTCGTGCGCGAGGGCGTGCTCGACGAGGAACTGCTCGCGCTCGTGCTCGCGAACGTGCGCACCCCCGACGAACGGCGCGGCGACCTGCGCGCGCAGCTCGCCGCGTGCTCCGCCGGCGTGCACGGGCTGCGCGCGCTGCACGCGCGCGAGGGCGCCGCGCGCGTGGCCGCCGCGGGGGAGGCGCTGCTCGATTACACCGAGCGGCGCGCGCTCGCCGCCATCGCCGCGCTCGGCGACCGCCGCGGGCGCGCCGAGGACCTGCTCGAGAGCGACGGCGCCGGCAGCGACGCCGTGCCCGTGGTGGTGGAGGTGAGCGTGCACGACGGCCGCCTCCGCTTCGACTTCGCCGGCACCTCCCCGCAGACGCGCGGCAACGTCAACTGCCCGCTCTCCGTCACGCGCGCCGCGGCGGCCTTCGTGCTCCGCACCCTCCTCGACGACGACGTGCCCACCAACGACGGCATCGCGCGCGCCATCGAGATCGACGCGCCCGCGGGGAGCGCGGTGCACGCGCGCTGGCCCGCCGCCGTGGCCGCGGGGAACGTCGAGATGTCGCAGCGCATCGCCGACACGATGTTCTCCGCGCTCGCCGACGCCGGCCTCGACGTCCCGGCGCAGGGGCAGGGGACGATGAACAACATCACCTTCGGCGGCCCGGGGTGGAGCTTCTACGAGACGCTGGGCGGCGGCCAGGGGGCGAGCGCGCGCGGTCCCGGGCCGAGCGCCGTGCACGTGGGGATGAGCAACACGCGCAACACGCCCATCGAGTCGCTCGAGTGGGCGTATCCGCTGCGCATCGACGAGTACGCGGTGCGGCGCGGGAGCGGCGGCGCGGGGGCGCACGCCGGCGGCGACGGCGTCGTGCGCCGCTACCGCGTGCTGCAGCCGTGCACGCTCACCCTCCTCACCGAGCGCCGCACGCGCGCCCCCGCGGGGGCGCACGGCGGCGGCGACGGCGCCACGGGACGGAACCGCCTCAATGGGATCGACCTGCCGGCCAAGTGCCGCGTGGAGCTGCAGGCGGGCGACGTCGTCACGATCGAGACGCCCGGCGGCGGCGGGTGGGGGGCGGCTCAGCCCCCCGAGGACGAGCGCCGCTCGTAGGCCTTCGCGTCCACGAAGACCTTCACCAGGTCCGCGTCGAGCATTCCCCCCTTCGTCTCCGCCTGGAGGATGTCGAGCGCCCGCGAACGCTCCACCGCCGGCTTGTAGGGCCGGTCCGACGCGGTGAGCGCGTCGTAGATGTCGGAGATCGTCATGATCCGCGTCTGCACGGGGATCTCCTCCCCCTTGATCCCGCGCGGATAGCCCACGCCGTTCAGCTTCTCGTGGTGGCCGTACGCGATCTCCGGCAGCCGGCGCAGCTCGCGCGTCCACGGGATCTCGCGCAGGAAGCGGAACGTGTGCGTGACATGCGACTCGATCTCCTTCCGCTCCGCGTCGTCGAGCGTCCCCTTGGGGATGGTGAGCAGGCGCAGCTCGTCCTCGTCCAGCAGCGGGTGCTCGCGGCCATCCCAGTTGCGGAAGGTGCGCGCGCCGAATTCGCGGAGGTCCACCGCCACGTCGTCGCCGAGGAGGGAGGGCTCGTTCGCCTTCTCCACCGCGGCGAGGAAGCGGTCGAGTTCGGCGATCCGCGCCTGCAGCGCGCCGCGCATCGCGGCCTCCGCCTTCGCCCAGCCGGCCTTCCCCTGCGCCTCCAGCATCGCGGCGCGCGCGCGCTCGAACTCCAGCTCCGCCGACTGCCGCAGGAAACCCACCCGGTCGTGGATCGCGTCCCACGTCGCGGGATAGAGCTTCTTCGCCTTCACGAGCACCTGCTCGCGCACCCCCACCTTGCCGAAGTCGTGCAGCAGCGCCGCGTAGCGCAGCTCGCGCATCTGTTCGCGCGAGAAGTGGAGCTCGCGCCAGCGCCCCTCGCCGCCGCGGTCCACCGCCTCGGCGAGCGACACCGAGTACTCCGCCACGCGCCCCGAGTGCCCCGACGTCGTGGGGTCGCGCGACTCGATCGCGGTCACCGCCGCCGTCACGAACCCCTCGAACAGCTTCTCGATGTCCTCGTACAGCAGCGAGTTCTCGATCGCCACCGCCGCCTGCGACGCCAGCGCCCCCACCAGCGCCACCGCGCGCTCGTCGTACGGGATCACCTCCTGCTCGGCGATCGCCGCCGACGTGATCCGCGCGGACGCGGCGCGCTTCCGGTTGATCAGCTGCAGCACGCCCACGATGTCGTCGCGGAGCGTGGTGAGCGGGAAGACGAGCATCGACTTCGTGCGGTAGCCGAAGCGCTCGTCGAAGCCCTTGTTGAAGGCGAAGGTGGAGCCGGCCGGCAGGTGGTACACGTCGTCGAAGGCGAGCGGCTCCCGGTTCGCGGCGGCGTGGCCGGCGAGGCTCGTGTGGTCGATCGGCACCGTGTACTCGCTCCCCGGGATCGTGGCGAGCGAGTCGTTCTGCGAGAGCTTGAAGCGCAGCGCCACCGGCGCGTCGTTCCCGTCGCGCTCCACGAGGTAGATGGAGCCCGCGTCGCTCGTCGTGACGCGCCGCGCCTGCGAGAGGATCATCTCCAGCAGCCGGTCCAGCGAGCGCTCGTGCGAGAGCGCCGCGCCCACCTGCGCGAGGTCCGCCAGCTCGCGCGTGCGCTGCGCCTCGGCGGCGCGCGCCGCGTGCGCCGCCGCGAGCGTGGCCGCCTGCCGCAGCGCCCCCTTCAGCTGCACCGCCGCCGCGCGCGGCGATGCGCCGCCGGGGATGAACCCCGAGAGCGACGCCGCCGGCCAGCCGGGGGGCGGCTCCGCGTCCCCCGCCGCGCCGGCGCCGAGGATCGCCGCGTGCTCCGCCGCCGCCGCGGCCTGTTCCGCCGTCACCGACTCGGCCAACGCGCGGTCGAGCACCACCACCGTCGGCCGCCCCGGCTCCAGCGCGCCGGCCGCGGGGAAGCGGGCCACTTCCGCGTAGTCCACGTCCGCGTCGCGGCCGATCAGGTCCGCGATCACGCCGCGCCGCCCGAGCGACGTGACGATGAGCGGCTTCACGGCGCGCCCGCGCTCCCGCTCCCCGCCGCCGCGCTCAGCGCGTGCCGCCCGGCGGCTGCAGCTTCTTCAGCTCCGCCTGCGCCGGCGCGAACTCCGGGAACACCGCGAGCGACTTCTGCAGCAGCTGCACCGCCTCGTCCGGCTTCCCCGCGTCCTTCGCCGCCAGCGCGCGCGAGTACAGCATCGTCGCCTGGAAGGGGACCTTCTTCGCCGCGGCCGCCGTGGAGTCCTTCACCTGCGCCGTGAGCGCGGGGAGCTTGAGCCCCGCGTTCAGCTGCTCCGCGAGCTTGTTCACCAGCACCAGCACGTCGGTCTCCTTCCCGTCCACGTCGGTGGTGTACTCCACCACGGTGGTCTCCACGTTCACCGACCGCGCGCTGATCCGCATCTGCCCCTTCGTGTCCACCACGAAGCCGCCGAAGATCATGTGCCCGGCGCCGAGGATCTTCCCCAGGTGCGCGGCCGTGGCCGGGTCCACCCGCCCGCTCGCCGAGAGGTTCTGCTCGTTCATGAGCGCCTGCAGGTTCCCCCGCTCCACGACGCGGATCCTCGGGTTCGCCGAGAGCTGGTCGATGAGCAGGTCCTGGATCCCCGCGCTCAGCGGCGCCATCTCCTGCTGTGCGCTGCCGAGGGCGCCGTTGGTGAACGACATGACGGCGAGCGTGGGCCGCGTGTCCGTCTGCGCCGCCGCCGCGGGCGCGAGCGCCGCCGGTGCGAGTGCCGCGCACATCCCCATCACTGCGATCGTCCGCTTCATGGATCCCTCCGGGTGACTCAGACCGTGAGAACGAGCCCCTCTGCCGCCCCGATCACTTCCAGCCGCACGCCGCGCCGCTTCACCTCGGCGCGGCATTGCTCCACCAACGCATCCACCTCCGCGTCGCTCCGCTCGGGCGCGTGGTGGAAGAGCGCGAGCCGCTCCACCTCCGCGTCCGCCGCCAGCGCCACCGTGTCCAGGAAGTGCGAGTGCCCCCAGCCGCGGTGCGACTCGTACTCCGCCGGCGTGTACATCGCATCGTGCACGAGCAGCGCCGCGCCCCGCAAGAACGCCACCAGCTCGTCGCGCCACCCGGCGCGCATCGGGTAGCCCGGCGCCTCCCCCAGCTCGTTGTCCGACACGTACACGAGCGCGCGCGACAGCTCGGTCATCGCGCTCACGCGGTACGCGAGCGCGCCCCCCGGGTGCCGCACCGGGTGCGCGCGCAGCAGGTAGCCGTCCCCCTTGTGCGTGTCGCCCAGCGCGCGGAAGGCCACCGTCGCCCCCACTTCGTCGAGCGGCACCGGGAAGACCGCCGGCGCCATCTGGTCGTGCAGCGCGCGGTCCACGGCGGGCATCAGCTGCGTCGTGCTCCAGAAGGTGAGCCGGTTGCCGCGCGCGAAGAGGGGAGGGAAGTAGGGCAGCCCCTGGATGTGGTCCCAGTGCGCGTGGCTCAGGAAGATGTCCGCGTCGATCGCCGCGCCCTTCGCCTGCGCCGACAGCTCGCGCCCGAGCGCGCGGATCCCCGTCCCCGCGTCGAAGATGAGCAGCCCGCCATCGCCGGTGCGCACCTCCACGCACGGCGTGTTGCCGCCGTAGCGCACCGTCCCCGCCCCCGGCGAGGGCACCGACCCGCGCGTCCCCCAGAAGCGCAGCGTGAGGGTCACGGGCGCACCTTCGCCATCGCCTCCAGCCGCGCGCGGTCGGCGAGCGCGATCTGCCGCCGCTCCACCGTCACCAGCCCGCGCTCCTGGAAGCCGCGCATCGCGCGCGACACGGTCTCGCGGCTCGCGCCGATCATCTGCGCGATCGTCTGGTGCGTGAGCTTGCGCGGCAGCTGCCGTCCATCCCCCTCCGCCGCCGCGTCGAGCAGCAGGCGCGCGATGCGCCCGTCCACGTCCAGCAGCGCCAGGCTCCCGATCTGCTCGTCGGCGCGCCGCAGCCGCCGCGACATCTCCTGCAGCAGCGCCCACGCCACCGCCGGCGATTCCTCCACGCGCCGCCGGAAGTCCTCGCGGCGGAGCACGATGAGCTGCGAGTCCTCCACCGCGATCACGTGCGCCGAGCGCGGGCGGCTGTCGATGAGCGACAGCTCGCCGAAGTGCGCCCCCACGCCGAGCAGCCCGAGGATCACCTCGCGCCCATCCTCCCCCACGAGCACCACCTTCACCTGCCCCGCGCGCACGATGAAGAGGGAGTCCCCCGGATCGTCCTCGAAGAGGATCACGCTCCCCTTCGGATACGGCTTCTCCCGCGCGTCCTCGGCGAAGCGCGCCAGCTCGGCGGGCCCGAGGCCGGAGAGCAGGGGCACCGTCGCGAGGAACTCCGCGGTGCGCATGAGGGTCAGCGGCCGGCCACGGTGAAGGCGAGCTGCAGCTGCGTCACCGGGAAGGTCTGCAGCCCCGAGTTGATGCGCCCGTACTCGCCGCCGAGCATCGGCGTGAGGGTGAGCCCGCCGGTGTCGAACGCCATCCCGATCCCCGCGCCGAAGGCGAGCGTCGCCGCCGTCGCGAGCGTGTTGTCGATCGAGAGCCCCGTCAGCCAGCGCCCGTGCACCTGCGTCACCAGCGCGCGCGACGGGTCGAGCGTCGTCAGCCCGTTCGCGCCGAAGTAGAAGAAGTTCCCGTTCGTTCCCGCCACCTGCTGCCCCTGCGCGTTCTGGTAGCGCGACACGTAGCGGTCGTACGCCCACACGTCGAGGCTCCGGAACGCCGGCACCGAGAGCCGCCAGCGCCATTCCCCCTGGAACATCGGCCCGAGCGTGACCTTCGTGACGAGCAGCGTGTCCCCCGGCAGCGTCTGCTGCAGCTGGTCCTGCGTGTAGATCGTGGCGGCGAGGGAGAAGGCCATCGCGCCCTGCCCGACGAGCCCGTCCCCGCCCACCGAGAGCCGCACCGCGCTCCCCGGCGCCAGCGTCACGTTCGACACCGTGCCGCCCAACCCGAGCGCCGCCGCCTGGAAGGGGGTGTACTCCGCGCGGTACTGGTACGACGCCCCCGCCCCCCACGCCCACGCGCCGATCCGCTTCGCCCCCACCACCCCCGCGGTGGCGCTGAAGCCGGAGCCGAGCACGGGCGACGCCGCGTTCAGCACCGGCGACGCGAGCACGCTCATCGCCGCGAACTGCGAGGAATCGAGGTCCGTCTTCCCGGTGGGGAGGTTGAGCCCCACGGTGAGCCGCAGGTCGTCGCCGTGCAGCTTGAGGCTGCCGCGCACCGTCATGTCGGTGAGCCCGTTCACGCGCACCGTCTGCGACGGCGTGGACCCCGACGCGCGCGTGCTCGCCGTGCCCACCACGTAGCCCACGTAGGCGTCGAGCAGCACGCTCTTGCCGAAGGCCACCGCCCCCGAGAGCGGGATCGTGAACTCCGACGCGCTCTTGAGGCTCGCCGCCGAGCTGTCGTTCGAGCAGCAGCCGAAGCTCCACGCCTGCGCGATCGGCGCCGTGCGCCAGCCCGTCTTCCCGTCGAAGGGGAGCTGCGCGCGCGCCGCGCCCGCGAAGGCCGCCGCCAGCACCGCGGAGAATACCGCCGCCGCCGTGCCGCGCCTCATGGGTTCCCGATCACGATCACGATGGTGCCGCTGTTCACCGCCGTGAGCACGCCGCCGAGGTTCGAGTTGGTGGTGTTGCCGATCGGGCCGAGCGCGTCACCGGGGCTCGGATTGAGCCCCTGCGTCACGCCGCCCAAAATGGACTCGATCCAGTTGTCCGGCTCCACCGGCAGCTCCAGCCCCGGCGGGCGCGCGGTGTTCGAGCGCACCGACGCCAGCCGCTGCTGCGCGAGCACGAAGCCCGGGTCGATCGACACCGCCGCCGTGTAGTACGACGCCGCGGCGTCGAGATTCCACTGCGCCTCCGCCGCCGAGCCGCGCGCGTAGGCGAGGAATGCCGAGAGGTAGCGCGTGGGGCGCTTCTCCAGCGCCGCGCGCTGCGCCGGCGTGAGCGTCACGCCGAGCTGCGCGAAGAGGTCGAGCGCGAGCTGCTTCTCCCCGTTCAGGATCTCGTCCAGCGACGTCTGCTGCTGCACCGGCAGCCCCACCACGGCGCCCTGCGCCACGCTCGTCACGCGCGCGTCCATCGTGAGACGGCTCGCCGGCAGCGGCATGATCGTGCCGTTCACCAGCCGGCTCGCCCCCACCAGCTTCCCCACCTGCGGCGCCGTCATGGTGTCCACGCGCCCGGTCTTCGAGAGGCCGATCTCGCGCAGCAGCGCGTCCACGCGCACGCGGTCCACGATCGTGAGCTGCGGGCTGATCGCGAGGTCGCTCATCAGCAGGTCGGCCACGCCGTAGCCCAGGGGCACGAGCGTCGAGTCCTCGGATGCCACCTGCAGCGGCGTCACCCCCACCGTGCTCGCGGGGTACGTGGCGGGATTGAGGATCGACTCCGCCTTGATCGCCTGCTGCGCCGCGATCATCGCCTCCGCGCGCGCGATGTCCCCGAGCCGCGCCTCCACGTCGGCGTTCGAGCCGGCGATCGACAGGTAGCGCATGAACGCCACGCGCGCGTCCGCGAGGTTCCCCATGCGCTGCGCGGCCGCACCGGCGAAGAGGTTCGCCTGCGCGCCGACCTCCCCCCCGTCCGCGAGCAGCGGCTCCAGGGTGAGGCGCGCGTTGTTGTCGTCGTGGGCGCGGTAGAGCGCCGCGCCGTAGGCCACGCGGAGCTGCGCGTTCGCGGGGTCGCGGGCGAACTCCGACTTGGTGCGCGCCACCTCGGCGCCGGCCGTGGAGGCCGGGACCGGGGCGAGCGCCGGTTTCGGGGCGCAGCCGGCGGCGATGAGCACGAGCGCGCCGGCGGCGAAGCGGGGGGCAGGTCGCATCGCGGGAGCCTGGTCGGGGGCGGGGAGGCCGGGCTGGTGAGGACGCGCCAACATACGAAAGCCCGGAGCGGCTGTCAAACGGCCAACCCCTTGTCAGCTTGTCTTTTGCGCCCCGAATCGGCTATATTTTCCTGCTTCCCGATCACCTCGAGGAAACCGTGAAGAAGGACATCCACCCGACGTACGCGACCGCCGTGGTCAAGTGCGCCTGCGGCAATACGTTCAGCACCCGCTCCACCCAGGGCGAGATCCACACCGACATCTGCTCGAACTGCCACCCGTTCTACACCGGCAAGCAGAAGCTCGTGGACACCGCCGGGCGCGTCGAGCGGTTCCGCCAGAAGTACGGTAGGGAGAGCTGAGCCTCCGCGACCTCCTCGCGCAGGCCCTCGCGCGCGTCGACGAGATCGAGCGCGAGATGGCGAGTCCGGCCGCGTCCCGCGATGCGGGCCGGCTCGCCGAACTGGGACGGGAGTACCGCCGCCTCCAGCCGGTGCAGGAGCTCGCCGCGCGCCTGCGCCGCGCCGAGTCGGAGCGCGAGCAGGCCGCCTCCCTCCTGAACGACCCCGACCTCGGCGACGAAGCCCGCGCTGAAGTGCAGCGCCTCGATGCCGAGATCGCCGAGCTCGACGCCAGGCTCAATCCCCTCCTCCTCCCCCGCGATCCCCTCGACGACCGCCCCGCGATCATCGAGATCCGCGCCGGCACCGGCGGCGACGAGGCCGCCCTCTTCGCCGCCGATCTCACCCGCATGTACACCCGCTACTGCGAGTCGCGCGGCTGGAAGGTGGAGTTGCTCTCCCGCTCCGACGGCACCCTTGGCGGCATCAAGGAAGCGGTGTTCAAGGTGAGCGGCGACGGCGCCTTCGGGCGGCTCCGCCGCGAGAGCGGCACCCACCGCGTGCAGCGCGTGCCGGCCACCGAGGCCGCGGGGCGCATCCACACCTCCGCCGCCACCGTCGCCGTCCTCCCCGAGGCGGAGGAGGTGGACGTGAAGATCGAGCAGAACGACCTGCGCATCGACGTCTTCCGCAGCTCGGGGCCCGGCGGGCAGAGCGTGAACACCACCGACAGCGCCGTGCGCATCACGCACATTCCCACCGGCATCGTCGTGCAGCAGCAGGACCAGAAGTCGCAGCTGCAGAACAAGCTCAAGGCCATGGAAGTGCTGCGCGCGCGGCTGCTCGACGCGCGCCTCGCCGAGCAGGAGGCGGAGCGCTCGCGCATGCGCCGCACGCAGGTGGGCACCGGCGACCGCTCCGCCAAGATCCGCACCTACAACTATCCGCAGAACCGAGTCACCGACCACCGGATCGGCCTCACCATCCACGAACTCCAGCGGACGATGGACGGCGACCTCGATCCCTTCATCGACGCGCTCCACCTGGCCGAGCTGCAGGAAGTGATGGATGCCGCGGGCGACTGACGCCGGTGCGGGGATGCGTGTGCACGACGCGGTGGCCCGCGCCGCCGCCCTGCTCGCCGCCGCCGGCATCCCCGAGGCGAAGCGCGAGGCGGCGGACATGCTCGCCGCCCTCCGCGACGCGCCGCGCTTCTGGGCCGCCACGCACGCCGACGAGCCGCTCGGCGCCGCCGAGCGCGCCGCGCTCGAGGCCGCCGCCGCCCGCCGCGCCGCCGGCGCCCCCTTCGCCTACGCCGTGGGTCGCGCCGCCTTCCGCCACCTGACCCTTCTGGTGGACGAGCGCGTCCTCATCCCGCGCGTCGAGACCGAGCAGCTCGTCCAACTCGTCCTCGACGAGATGGCGGCCACCCCCGGCGGCACCGCGATCGACATCGGCACCGGCTCCGGCGCCATCGCCCTCTCCCTCGCCACGGAGGGAACTTTCGACCGTGTGATCGCCACCGACGTGAGCACCGCGGCATTGGAAGTCGCCCGCACCAACGCCTCTCGCCTACTCCCTACTCCCCACTCGCCGCCGAGCGCCGAGCGCCGAGCGCCGAGCGCCGAGCCGTTAGAGTTTGTTTGTGGCACTTGGCTCTCCCCCGTCGCTCAAGAACGGGCGCGCGTCGTAGTCAGCAACCCCCCCTACATCGCCTACGACGAAGCCCCCGCCCTCCCCCCCTCCGTCCGCGACTGGGAGCCCGCCGTGGCCCTCTTCGCCGCGGACTCCGGGATGCGCGGCATCGCGTGTATCATTCGGGAGGCGCCGGCGGTCGTCGAGGCCGCCGGATTGCTCGCGCTCGAGATCGAT
>DATKOH010000007.1:0-4779 GCA_035524735.1 Gemmatimonadaceae bacterium | reverse complement strand
ACGCAGACCACCATGGGGCTGAGCCGCGACGATGCGGGCCGTTTCCTCCCGGCGTATATCGAGCGCGGCATCCTGGCCGAGGATCCCTTCCAGACGTTGGACATCGCCGGCGTGGGGAAGCTCGTGAAGATGGCGGTGACCGGCGGGCGGAGCACGCGCCCGGGGCTCAAGACGGGCATCTGCGGCGAGCACGGCGGCGACCCGCGGTCGATCGCCTTCTGCCATGAGGTGGGGCTCGACTACGTGAGCTGCTCGCCGTACCGGGTGCCCATCGCGCGCCTGGCCGCCGCGCACGCGGCGCTGGCGGCGAAGGGCTAGTCCCGCTCCGCGTAGGCCTTCCGCACCATCGCGGCGAGCTCGAGCGCGTTCGTCGTCCCGTAGTTGGCGTAGCAGTTGTTCATGAGCACGTGCACCTCGCGCGCCTGCTCCGCCGCGCCGAGGATCCGCGGCACCCACTCGCCCAGCTCCGCGGCGTCGTAGAGGTAGCGGAAGCGCTCCACCACCGGGATCCCCTGCTTCTCCCACGCTTCCGCGCGCCGCCCGTGCAGGCGCACCACCGCGAGCCCCTTCGCGGTCACCGCCGCCAGCGGCGGCACGCTCGACGCGAAGCCCTGCGGCTCATCCACCATCACATAGGAGAGCCCATGCTCCTCGAGGAAGCGGAGCGTGCCCCGCGCCTCCGCGCCCGCGAACCAGGCGGCGCTGCGGAATTCCACCGCGCAGGGGAGCCCGTCCAGCCGTTCGGCCGCCTCCGCGATCCCCGCCCGCGCGCGGTCCCCCGGCGTCACCCAGCGCGGGTACTGCAGCATGACCGCGCCGAGCTTTCCGGCGGCATGCAGCGGTTCGATCGCGTCGCGGAAGCGTTCCCAGATTTGCGCGCGCAGCTCCGGGGGGAGGTCCTTGGCGTAGATGCGCTGCTTGGCGGCCGTCGCTTCGGGGAGGGCGCGCTTGAGGTCGGCCGGCAGGCGGGAGACCTCGGTGGGCTGCCCCGTCATGAGCGCGTGCGCCTTGATGTCGAAGGCGAAGCCGGCGGGGGTGCGCGCCACCCACAGTTCCGCGTTCCGGCGTGAAGGGAGGGCGTAGTAGCTCGAGTCGACCTCCACCACGGAGAATCGCGACGCGTAGTGGCGCAGCCGCGCCTCGGGGGTGTGCGCCTCGGGGGGATAGAAGACCCCCTCTTCGAGGAGGGTCGGGTCCGTCCAGGAGGAGGTGCCGAAGCGGACCAGGGCGTCGCCCACGCGCACCGGCTGCTCGGCGCCGCCCAGCCCTTCGACCGCCTGGCGCGCGACATCGGCCCCCGGATCATGCCCCCTGTCGATCATGCGCTCAGGCTACCCCCGCCGCGGCGGTGGGGCAAGCATGCGCGCCGAGGGGCGGTGCCGGATGGCCCACGGGCCGCCCGCGCAGATCGCGAACGGCCCGTGGATTGGTGATGGAGGCGCGGGGAATCGAACCCCGGTCCGAGATACGATCGACCACGGCGTCTACGTGCGTAGCTCACCAGTTGAGGTCTCCAGCCGCTGGCCGATGAGCCGCCGACGTCTGGACGAGTCTTCTAGAGCTTCGCCCGAGGACGGAAGACGCGCCGCCGGACTATCCCGAATTTGCGATACCCATGAAGCCGCCTCAGGAGGGCTTCCTCATGGGCAGGTGCGGTAACCGAAGTTACGCAGCCAGGGCCAAGTTGGAGTTGGCAGTTGATCGTTTGCCGGATGTTTTACCAGGGTCCAGCACCTGGGCACGCGGCCACGGCTTCACTTACCCCGTCGAAGCCAGTCGCCCCCTACGAACCTTCCAACGGTGGAATTCTAGCCCCCCGCAGCCCCGATGTCAATGCGGCTGGAATTAGTACGCCACTTTAAGCGACGACACTAACTCTTTGTCTTGGAAGTACTTGACTCGTGCATCATCACGCAATTCCTCCCGCCGTTCTTCGCCATGTACAGCGCCTCGTCCGCCGCCTTGAAGAGGTTCTCCTGGCCGAAGACGTTGTCGGGATGGCAGGCCACGCCGAAGGAGGCCGTCACCGGGATCTGCTTCCCCTCGAAGACCACCTTCATGTTCTCCACCGCGACGCGGAGCCGGTCGGCCGCCTGGTACGCCCACTTCCCCGGCGTCTGCGGCTGGAGGATGGCCACCTCCTCCCCGCCGTAGCGGGCGACGAAGTCCATGTCGCGCACCCCCGCGAGGAGCGTCTTCGCCAGCTGCTTGAGCACCTCGTCGCCGGCGGCGTGGCCGTAGGTGTCGTTGATCGACTTGAAGCGGTCGACGTCCACGAGGATGAGGGAGGTCTGCTGGCCGAAGCGGTCGCTCTCCGCCATGATCTGGCTCATCCGCTCGTCGAAGGCGCGGCGGTTGTGCAGCCCGGTGAGCCCGTCGCGGACGGCCTGCCCCTGGGCTCGCTCCAGCTGGCTCACCGCCATCCAGGCGGCGTAGGCGACGCGCGCCATGGGGATGAGGGTGTTGAGTTCCACCGAGCCCACCTGCCCCGGCTGGTCGCCGATCACCACGATGGCGCCCACCACCTGCCCATCCTTGTGCAGCCCCGCGCCGATGGCGGAACCCGGCCGGGCGAACTTCTCCCCGGTGAGGAAGAGCGGGGTCGTGCCGTGGGTGAAGTTCTCGCGCCCCACCTTGAAGTTGGGGCCCTGGCAGGCCATCCCCGCGAGCGAGGTGGGGGCGACGCTCGCCGCCGTGATCCCGGCGGGCTCCACGTGGTCCACGCTGCCGACGTTCCCCTCGGCGTCCCACGTGATGAAGGCGGCGCGTGAGCCGCTGGTGAGGCGGAGGGCGCGCCGGCAGATCTCCGCGCGCAGCGCCGACATCTCGCGCTGCTTCTGGATGCTCTCGATGGCCTCGGTGGCCTCTTCCACCTTGCCGCGCAGGCGGCGGGTCTCGCGGCCGTCGAGCAGCAGGTTGAGGATCTCCGCCAGGCGGTCGGTGAAGCCCCTCATCGACTGCCGGGCGCGGTCGCGGTTGAAGCTCTGGCGGTCGTCGGCGTAGAGGCCGAGCGCGCCGTGGAAGCGCCCCTCGGCGCCCGCGGCGACGGCGTAGAAGTAGTTCAGCTCGTTGTCGTAGTTGGAGCCGACGCCGCTCACCGCGGCGGCGTGCACCAGCGAATCGACCCCCGGCTTGGTCTGGATCGAGAGCGTCTCCGGGGTGGCCACGGCGCAGGCGTAGGGGCGCACCTCATCGGTGTCCTCATCGAGCTCCCAGAGGGCCACCTCGTCGGCACCCAGCGCGTCGCGGACGTCGCGCAGGAAGCGCTGGACGACGTCGTGCTCGAGCCCGCGGATCGCGATCTCGCTGGTGGGAAGGACGAGTTCCGGGAGCTCTCCCCCGGCGACGCGGTCGCGCGGCGGTTGCGCCGGGAGGACGAGCCTGGGGATCTCGGGATTCGACTTCAGTCGCTTGTGTTCGCCGGTGACGCGCGCGGAGCGGAGCGGCGTCTCACCCGAGCGCGACGGGCGCGGGCGCGGGTCGGGCTCCTCCTCGGCCGCCGCGGCGGCGCGGGCGGAGTCGCGGCGCGCGATCATCCCGGCGGCGAGGCCGACGAACATGAGGCCCACCACCCAGACGAGCATCTTCGTCGGCATGGGGTGGATGAGCATCGGGTCCGCCATGATGTCCACGGCGGCCAGGGCGCCGAAGGCGATCCCGCCGATGAGCGGGCCGAAGCGCCAGGTGAGGACGGCGCCCGCCACGGCGGCGGCGCATGCCGGCAACGACCCCACCGCGCCTCCCGCGAGGAAACCGATCGCGAGGGCGACCATCAGCGCGAGGGAGACGCGCGGCGTGGCGGGGCGTGCGAGGATCGTGGGAGTGCTGCCCACGGGGTCAGGAGTGGTTGATGCGGGACGCGGCGAAGGCCGCTCCGAAGCCGTTGTCGATGTTGACGACGGTGACGCCGGAGGCGCAACTGTTGAGCATGCCCAGCAGAGCGGCGATCCCGCCGAAGCTCGCGCCGTAGCCGACGCTCGTGGGAACGGCGATCACCGGCACGCTCACGAGCCCGCCCACGACGCTGGGGAGCGCCCCTTCCATGCCGGCCACGACGATCACCACCGCGGCGCCGGCGAGCGCGTCGCCGTGCGCGAGCACGCGATGGATGCCGGCGACGCCCACGTCGGTGAGCCGCTCCACGCGGTTGCCGAGCGCGCCCGCGGTGACGGCGGCCTCCTGCGCGACGGGGATGTCGCTGGTGCCGGCGGTGACGATGAGCACCGTCCCCTTCCCCGCGGGGGGCGGGGTGCGCGGCGCGAGGTGCGCGGTGCGCGCCACCGGGTCGAGCACCGCGGCGGGGAAGCGCTCGGCGATGGCGGCGCGCATCCCCTCCGGTACGCGCGTGGCGAGGAAGCCCTCACCCTGCCCCGCGATCCGCTCGGCGATGGCCACCACCTGCTCCGCGGTCTTCCCCTCGGCGAAGATCACCTCGGGGTAGCCCTGGCGAAGCGCGCGGTGGTGGTCGATGCTCGCGAAGGGGAGCGCCTCGACGTCGGGGTGCGAGAGCTGGTGGAGCGCGTCGGCGGCGCCGAGCTCGCCCTCCGCGACCTGGCGCAGGAGAGCGAGCACCCGCTCGCGCCTCACGCGACGGCGCTCTCCGCGAGCAGGTCGCCGCGCGCGGCGGCCTGCAGGTAGTCGGCGAAGATCCCCTCGACCTCGCCGAGCGAGGTGACGGCGTGGAGGCGCCGGCGGAGGTCGGCCGAGCCGGGGAGCCCCTTCACGTACCAGCCGAGGTGCTTGCGGAACTCGATGGCGGCGCCGCGCGGGTCGGCCTCG
>DATKOH010000006.1:0-9211 GCA_035524735.1 Gemmatimonadaceae bacterium | reverse complement strand
GCCGCGACGGCGAAGTCCTGGTTCCGGAGGGAGAGCACCTGCGCGCGCACGAGCCGGCTCGTGGGGAACCAGCCGGTGACGCCGATGAGCACGATGAGCGCGCCCAGGGGAACGGGCTGCAGGATGGCGAAGATCGCGATGAGCACGAGGATGCGCGGCACGGCGAGCGCGGTGTCGATCGCGCGCATCATGATGCCGTCGATGCGGCCGCCGTAGAAGCCGGCCACGGCGCCGTAGGCGGCGCCGAGCACGGTGGAGAGGAGCACGGCGAGCAGCGAGACGGAGAGCGTGATGCGCGCGCCGAAGAGCATGCGCGCGAGCACGTCGCGGCTCGCGAAGTCGGTGCCGAGGGGATGCGCGAGCGACGGGGGGAGGTTCTTGAGGGCGACGATGTCGGGCTGCGCCGTGGGGTCGTACGGGGTGAGGGCGGGGGCGAGCACGGCCATCGCCGCGAGCGCGGCGAGGGTGAAGAGCGCGGCGAGCGACGCACGGTCGGCGGCCAGGCGGCCGAAGGCGCGCGTCCACGGGCCGGCGCCGGGGCGCGCGGCGCCCGTGCCCGCGCGGCGCACGCCGAGCACCGCGAGCGCCGCGAGGGCGAAGCAGGCGCCCCAGGTGAGCCAGCGCACGCTAGCCCTCCCGCACCCGCGGATCTGCCGCGGCGTAGAGGAGATCGGCGAGCAGGCTGCCCACGACGACGAGCGCGCTCCCCACCGTCACCGCCGCGGTCAGCAGCGGGAAGTCGCGGTTCGCGACGGCCGTGGTGGTGAGCATCCCCATCCCCGGCCAGGAGAAGACGGTCTCGATGAGCACGGTGCCGCCGAGCAGGCCGGGGAGGTAGATGCCGAGGAGCGTGATGAGCGGCAGCAGCGCGTTCCGCAGCACGTGGTGCAGGAGCACCTGCCGCTCGCTCGCGCCCTTGGCGCGCGCCGTGCGCACGTAGTCCTGCGAGAGGGCGTCGAGGAGCGCGGCGCGCTGGTAGCGGGCGATGCCGGCGGAGCCGACGATGACGAAGGTGCCGACCGGGAGCACGAGGTGCGCCGCGCGGTCGCCGAGGCGCGCCCAGAAGCCCTCGATGGGGTAGTTCACCTGATCGACGACCCCGTTGGACGGGAACCAGCCGAGCTTGTACGAGAAGATGTAGAGCGCGATGAGCGCGAACCAGAAATCGGGCATCGCGAAGAAGAACATCGAGATCGCGCCGATCACGCGGTCGGCGGTGCTGCCCGGGCGGCGCGCCTGCGCGAGCGCGGTGAGCAGGCCGGCGGCGAAGATCCCCGTGAGGGCGAGCCCCATGAGGAGGAGGGTGCGCGGGATGGCGTCGCCGAGCGCCTGCGCGACGGGGCGGCCGTACGAGAGGGACCAGCCCAGATCCCCCCGTGCGAGGGAGCCGATCCAGCAGCCGTAGCGCTCCACGATCCCGCGATCGAGGCAGTATGCGTGGCGCAGCTCCGCGCGGACGCTCTCCGGCGCGGTGGGCGCGGTGTAGGCGTCCACGACGTCGCCCGGCGCGAGGGCGACGAGGACGAACGTGATGGTCGCGACGAGCCAGACGATCGCCACGCCCTGCAGCGCGCGGCGCGCGAGCAGCCTGGCCATGCGCGCTACGGCTTTGCGGGCGCGGCGGGAGCGGGGGGCGGCGCGGCGAGCGGCGGCAGCGCCGCCGCCTTGTCGCGCGCGTTGCGCTCGGCGGCCGGGATGGACCACTCCCGCATGGTCATCCACCACCCGTCGGCGCGCATCCCCACGGGCTGCACGCGCTTCTGCATCGCGGCGAAGCTCCGGGGCTCGTAGAGCCACACCGCGGGGGCGTCATCGATGATCACCTGGTAGGCGCGGGCGAAGTACCGCTTGGCCGCCGCGGGATCCATCTGGCTGAGCGCCGTGTCGACGAGCGCGTCGAACGCGGGGCTGTCGTACGAGCCGAAGTTCGTGGGCCCGGGGCCGCCGTGCTCGCTCCCCCAGGACTGCAGGAGGTTGCCGGGACTCGGATCGAGGTTGATGCCGCCGATCGCGACATCGAACGCGCGGGAGCGGAGCTTCTGATAGAAGGTCGCGAAGTCCAGCTGCTCGATCTCCACCTTCACGCCCGCCTGCTTGAGCGATCCCTGCAGCAGCTCCGCCATCTGCCGGCGCGGCGCGCTCGACGACGGCACGAGGAGGGTGAAGGCGAGCGGACGTCCCCCCTTGGCGCGCATGCCGTCGGCACCGCGGCGCCAGCCCATCGCGTCGAGCAGCTTCGCCGCGCTGTCGGGGGCGTAGGGGAGCTGCGCGAGCGACGCGTCGTACGTCGGATAGCTGTGCGTGAGCGGCCCCACGCCCACCACGGCGAGCGTGTCGAAGACGCTCTTCACGAGCGCGGCGCGGTCCACGGTCATCGAGAGCGCCCGCCGCAGGGCGCGGTCGCTCCAGAGCGCGTTCGGCTTCTTCGAGTCCTTCGGGTCGCGGAGATTGAACTGGAGGAAGCCGTAGGTGAAGGCGGGATAGTTCACCGTCTTGAGCTCGGGATGCTTCGCGATCTCGGCGAAATCGCCCGGGCGCACGAACTCGAGGAAGTCCGCGTCCCCCGTGAAGAGCCGCAGCATCATGGCGTTCGGGTCCGGGGCGACGCTCCAGATCACGCGGTCGAGGTGCGGGCGTCCCAGGTGGTACTCGCGGTTGGCCTCGACGACGATCGCCTGACGCTGGTCCCACTTCACGAACTTGAACGGCCCCGATCCCACCGGCGCCTGGCGGAAGGGCGTGGTGGCGAGGTCCTTCCGCGGGATGGCGCCGAGCAGGTGCTCGGGGACGATGCGCATCTGGTACGTGGCCACGAAGAACTGCTCGGGGGCGCGGTGCGAGAACCAGAAGACGGGCGTGAGCGAGTCGCGCACGGTCACGGAGTCGATGGACGCGATGAGGTCGATCATCACCGAGCCGGCGGTGCTGTCGCGGTCCAGCTCCCAGGTGAAGCGGACGTCCCTCGCGGTGACGGGGCGGCCGTCGTGCCAGCGCGCTTTCGGATCGAGGTGGAAGGCGATGGAGAGCGAGTCCTTCGACCAGGTCCAGCTCGTGGCGAGCTCGGGGGTGAAGCCCACGTCGCCGATGGTGTTCAGCGCGAGACCCGGCTCGGCGAGCTTCTCGAAGAGCTGCGCCTCGACCTGCGCGGAGGTGATGCTGTTGGTGAGCGCGGGGGTGAAGCCATCGGCGTCACCGGCGGTGGTGATGACGAGGGTGCCGCCATCGGCGCCGGCGGCGCCACCGGCGCCGCCGCGTTCGCCGCCGCACGCCGCGGCCGCGAGGAGGAGGAGAGCGAAGGCAGGGAATCGCATTGAGAGCTCGTCCGAAGAGAGTTCGCGCGCCATCAGCGGCGCCAGGTCCATTCCTCCGACAGGTACCGTCCGGTGAGCGCGCGGGCGGCTGCGCCGAGCGCGTCATCGACCTCCATCACCCGCGGCGCCGAGCCCTCCGACGCTTCCAGCGCCGCGGCCATCGCCGCCGCGACCTCCTCCGCCCGCGGCGCGCGCCCGAGGAGCGCGCGCAGGGTGGCCGGCGCCGGCGGCGGCGCCGCCGGCTCGCGCAGGAGCGCGCTCGCCAGCGGCTGGTCATCCTCCACGAGGATCGCGCCGTGCTGCAGCAGCGCTCCCCGGTCCCGCCACTGCGCGCTCCCGACGAGCTTCCGTCCGCCGGCGACGATCTCGCCCGCGACGGGCTCCGCGAAGCACGGCGCGATGCCGGGGCGGGGCGCCGGACCGGCGGCCGCGGCCACCGTCGCCGGGACGCCGAGGCGCGCCAGCGCGCCCACCAATAGACGATTGATGCGCGCGTACGATTCGCCGAGCGCGCCGAGGAGCCGCTCGGGCGCGGTCACGCTGTAGGTGATCTCGTGGTGGTGCAGGAGGGCGCGCCCACCCGTGGGGCGTCGCACGAAGCGCACGCCGCGCGCGGCGGCGGCGCGGAGGTCGTAGCGGCCGCGCGCGGTCTGGTTGCGGCCGAGGGAGAGCGTGGGCTCGCGCCACGCGTAGACGCGGAGGATCGCCGCGCCGTCGTCGCGCGCGCGGGACATGAGCGCCTCGTCGAGCGCCATGTTCTCGGCGCCGCCGGCCGGGGGCGTGACCAGGAGGCGCCACGGTGCGGGCGCGGCGGCCGGGCGCGCGCGGGTGGGGGCGGGGCGGGGGGAGGGCGGGGGCACTGCCGCCAAGGATACGGCGGGCGCGATGCGAGGGCGAGGCCCCGCGGGGGGAAATGGAAATTCGGCGCGCGGCGTGGCATCGTTAGGTGCTGTCCATGCAGTCCGTGGCGCGCCGCTCGGCGCGTCCGAGGCACCCTCCGATCGAGGCCCGCATGCCCACCGAGAAGCTCCCCGCGTCCCGCCTGGACGCCGATTCCTTCATCCCCCGCCACATCGGCCCTTCCGACGCCGACATCGCCGCGATGGCGAAGGCCGTCGGCTTCCCGTCGCTCGACGCGCTGATCGACGCGACCGTGCCGGAGCGGATCCGGCTGCGCCGTCCGCTCGCGATCGCGGAGGGGAAGAGCGAGACCGAAGCGCTGCGCGGGTTCCGCGAGGTGGTGAGCCGCAACAAGGTCTTCCGCTCGTTCATCGGCCTCGGCTATTACAGCTGCCTGACGCCGCCGGTGATCCAGCGGAACATCCTCGAGAACCCCGCGTGGTACACGGCGTACACGCCGTACCAGGCGGAGATCGCGCAGGGGAGGCTGGAGGCGCTGCTCAACTTCCAGACGATGGTCATGGACCTGACGGGGCTCGACATCGCGAACGCGTCGCTGCTGGACGAGGGGACGGCGGCGGCGGAGGCGATGACGATGGCCTTCGCGCTGAAGGGGGGCGAGGGACGCGCGCGCTTCTTCGTGAGCGAGGAGTGCTTCCCGCAGACGATCGACGTGGTGCGCACGCGCGCCGGCGCGCGGGGGATCGAGGTGGTGGTGGGCGACCACCGCAGCTTCCGCTTCGACGCGACGGTGTTCGGCGCGCTGGTGCAGTATCCCGCGGCGGACGGTGCGATCCACGACTACCGCGCGTTCGTGGAGGCGGCGCACCAGGCGGGGGCGATGCTGATCGCGGCGGCGGACCTGCTGTCGCTCACGCTGCTGGCGCCGCCCGGGGAGTGGGGGGCCGACGTGGCGGTGGGGAACACGCAGCGCTTCGGCGTGCCGATGGGCTTCGGCGGGCCGCACGCGGCGTACTTCGCGACGCGCGACGAGTTCAAGCGGCACCTGCCGGGGCGGATCATCGGCGTGTCGCGGGACGCGAACGGGCGCCCCGCGCTGCGCATGGCGCTGCAGACGCGCGAGCAGCACATCCGCCGGGAGAAGGCGACGAGCAACGTGTGCACGGCGCAGGTGCTGCTGGCGGTGATGGCGAGCATGTACGCGGTGTGGCACGGCCCCGACGGGCTGAAACGGATCGCGACGCGCATCCACCGCTA
This sequence comes from Gemmatimonadaceae bacterium, assembly GCA_035524735.1. Classification (GTDB taxonomy): domain Bacteria; phylum Gemmatimonadota; class Gemmatimonadetes; order Gemmatimonadales; family Gemmatimonadaceae; genus DATKOH01. The sequence goes on along the minus strand of DATKOH010000006.1, from coordinate 3,782 downwards.
CGCGGAGGCGCTGGCGGACGGGCTGCGCCGGCTGGGGTACGGCATCACGCACGACGTGTTCTTCGATACGCTGCGCGTGGAGCTGAACGGCCGGCGGCTGAGCGAGATCGAGCGGGAGGCGCGCGCGCGGGAGATCAACCTGCGCGTGATCGACGCGCAGACGGTGGGGATCGCGCTCGGCGAGAGCACGCTGCTGCACGACGTGGCGGACCTGCTCGCGATCTTCAACGGGCACGGCGCCGCGGCGCCGGCGGTGGAGGCGCTCGTGGAGGGGGCGGACCCGCGCTACGACGAGCGCTACGCGCGCACGAGCGCGTACCTCACGCACCCCGTCTTCCACCGCTACCGGTCGGAGACGGAGATGCTCCGCTACATGCGGATGCTCGAGTCGCGCGACCTGTCGCTCACGCACTCGATGATCCCGCTCGGCTCCTGCACGATGAAGCTGAACGCGACCACCGAGATGGTGCCGGTGACGTGGCGCGAGATCTCGCGGCTGCACCCGTTCGCGCCGCTCGAGCAGAGCGACGGCTACCAGATCCTCTTCGAGCGCCTGGAGGCGGCGCTGCGGGAGGTGACGGGCTTCGCGGCGGTGTCGCTCCAGCCGAACGCCGGCTCGCAGGGGGAGTACGCGGGGCTGCTCGTGATCCGCGCGTACCACGCGTCGCGCGGGGAGGGGCACCGCGACGTGTGCCTGATCCCGCAGTCGGCGCACGGCACGAACCCGGCGAGCGCGGTGATGGCCGGCTTCGAGGTGGTGGTGGTGAAGACCGATGCGAACGGGAACATCGACCTCGGCGACCTGCGCGCGAAGGCGGCGGAGCACCGGGCGAAGCTCGGCGCGATCATGGTGACGTATCCCTCGACGCACGGCGTGTTCGAGGAGGGGATCACCGAGCTGTGCGAGATCGTGCACGCGGCGGGGGGGCAGGTGTACCTCGACGGCGCGAACATGAACGCGCTGGTGGGGCTCGCGCGCCCGGGCGACATCGGCGCCGACGTCTGCCACATCAACCTGCACAAGACCTTCTGCATCCCGCACGGCGGCGGCGGCCCGGGGATGGGCCCGATCGGCGTGGCGCCGCACCTCGCCCCCTTCCTGCCGGGGCACGTGCTGCAGGCGACCGGCGGCGCGAAGGCGACGGGCGCGGTGAGCGCGGCGCCGTGGGGGAGCGCGAGCATCCTCCCGATCTCGCACCTCTACATCGAGCTCATGGGCGGCGAGGGGCTCACCCTGGCGACGAAGGTCGCGATCCTCAACGCGAACTACGTGGCGAAGCGCCTCGAGGCGCACTATCCCGTGCTCTACAAGGGGAAGAACGGCACCGTGGCGCACGAGTGCATCATCGATCCGCGCGCCTTCAAGGCGAGCGCGGGGATCGAGGTGGAGGACATCGCGAAGCGGCTCATGGACTACGGCTTCCACGCGCCGACGGTGAGCTTCCCGGTGGCGGGCACGCTGATGGTGGAGCCGACGGAGAGCGAGTCGAAGGCCGAGCTGGACCGCTTCTGCGAGGCGATGATCGCGATCCGCGAGGAGATCCGGCAGGTGGAGCTCGGGATCGCCGACCGGGAGAACAACGCGCTCAAGCGCGCGCCGCACACGCTCGAGAGCGTGCTCGACTCGGCGTGGGACCGGCCGTACACGCGCGAGCAGGCGGCCTTCCCGGCGCCGTGGACGCGCGAGCGGAAGTTCTGGCCGTCGGTGGGGCGGATCGAGAGCGCGTACGGCGACCGCAACCTGGTCTGCTCGTGCCCGCCGGTGGAAGAATACGCCTAGGGCGCGATCGGGGCGCGGCTGGCGCCGCGCCCCCGCGTCCGGCCGTCAGTCCCCGACGTGCTCCTTGTACTCGTCGGCGCCGAGGAGCTGGTCGCGGTCGGCGGCCTTGGTGACCTTGAGCTTGATCATCCACCCGTCGCCGTAGGGGTCGCTGTTCACGAGCGCGGGCTCCTTGTCGAGGCGCTCGTTGATGGCGACCACGGTGCCGCCGAGCGGGGAGAAGAGCTCGGACACCGCCTTCACGGCCTCGATGGTGCCGAAGACGTCCATGCGGCCGAAGCTGTCGCCCACCTTGGGGAGCTCGACGTAGACGACGTCGCCGAGCTGGTCCTGCGCGTAGTCGGTGATCCCGACCTGGACGACGTCCGCGTCGGCGGTGCTCTTCACGTACTCGTGCTCCTCGGTGTAGAGGAGGTCGGCGGGGATCTTCGACACGCGCAGCTCCGTGACGGTGGAATGGTGAGCGTTGGGCTAGTCTACCGCCGCGGCGGCGGGAGTGTCAAGCAAGGCGCCTAGGCGAGGTCGCGGTCGGCCATCGTCGCCTCGAGCGCGGCCCAGACCTCGTCCACGCGGCGGGAGAGCGCGCGCTGGTCGCGGTCGTTGTCGATGACGTAGTCGGCGTGCGCGCGCTTGAGCTCGGCCGGCATCTGCGCGGCGATGAGGTGCACGGCGTCGTCGTGCGGGAGGCCGCGGAGGGTGGTGAGGCGCTCGAGGCGCACCTCCTTCGGCGCATCCACGAGCACGATCACGTCGAAGTCGCGCTGCATCTTCTTCTCGAAGAGGAGCGGGATGTCGCAGACGACGATGCGGTCGCCGCGCGCGCGCGCGGCCGCCACCTGCTGGTCGCGGAGCCGTGCGACGGCGGGGTGCACGATCGCATTGAGCGCCTCGAGCTCGGCGGCGTCGGCGAAGACGCGGTGGCGCAGCGCGGCGCGGTCGAGCGTGCCGTCGGCGCGCACGATCTCCCGCCCCCACCGCTCGGCGATCGCGCGGTGGGCGGGCGTGCCCGGCTCCACCGCGAGGCGCGCGAGCACGTCGGCGTCGATCACCGTCGCGCCGCGCGCGGCGAGCAGCTGCGCCACGCTCGACTTCCCCGCGGCGGCGTTCCCGGTGAGGCCGACGAGCAGCATCGCCGCTACCGCGCCGCGCTCACAGGAGCGGCACCTGCTCTTCGTCGCGGCGCGGCACCTGGTGGCAGTGCCGGCAGCGCGCCTCGTAGCTCTCGCGCCCGCCGACCATGATCACCGGCGAGTCGTAGCGCGCCGGCTTGCCGGAGATCAGCCGCTGGTTCCGGCTCGCCGGGCCGCCGCACACCACGCAGATCGCATGCAGCTTGTCCACCACGTCGGCCACCGCCATCAGCTGCGGCATCGCGCCGAAGGGCTCGCCCCGGAAGTCGGTGTCGGTGCCGGCGAGGATCACGCGGATCCCGCGCTCGGCGAGCGAGGTGGCGAGGTCGACGACGCCGGAGTCGAGGAACTGCGCCTCGTCGATCGCGACCACGTCGGCCATGCCGTTGAGCTGCTGCGCGATCTGCAGCGACGAGTCCACCGGCACCGCCTCCACCGTGCGGCCGTCGTGGCTCGCGATCGAGAAGACGCCGGAGTAGCGGTCGTCGAGGTGGGACTTGAACACCTGCACCTTCTTCTTCCCGATGATCGCGCGGCGCACGCGGCGGATGAGCTCCTCGCTCTTTCCGCTGAACATCACGCCGGCGATCACCTCGATCCAGCCGTTGCGCGCGCCGAGGAAGACGGGGTCGATCATCGGCCTCCGGAACGGGGGGGACGGGGTCCATCGCCGCGCCGCGGGCGAGCCCCGCCGCGGGGGCCGCCCCGGCCGCCGTCGCGCGGGGCGCCGCGGCCGCCCTCGCGACCGCCCTCGCGACCGCCGCCGCGGCCGGCATCGCGCCCGCTGGACGGCCGCGCGCCGGCGTCGAGACGCGCGGCGAGCCGCCGGCCGCGCACCGTGATCCCGGTGATCTTCCGCACCACCTGGTCCG
>DATKOH010000005.1:0-9124 GCA_035524735.1 Gemmatimonadaceae bacterium | reverse complement strand
CCAGGAACTCCTCCACGAAGTAGACCGTCGCATAGAACTGGAAATCCGCGTTCGCCTTCTTCGCGAAGCCGTGCCCCTCGTTCTTGCCGAGCAGGTACCATACCGGGATCCCCGCCTTCTTCAGCGCCGCCACCATCTGCTCCGCCTCGGTGTACGGCACGCGCGGGTCGTTGTAGCCCGCCACGATGAACATCGGCTTCGTGATCCGCTGCGCGTTGTTCAGCGGCGCCGTGCGCTCCATGAACGCCCGCGTCGCGCTGTCGCGCTCGTCGCCGTACTCCGCCCGCCGCAGGTCGCGCCGGTAGCTCTCCGTGTGCTCCAGGAAGGTCACCAGATTCGACATCCCCACCACGTCCACCGAGCAGCAGATGCGGTCGGAATAGTTGGTCGCCACCGCGAGCGTCATGTGCCCGCCGTAGCTCCCCCCGGTCACCATCACGTGCGCCGCATCGAGCCCGGGCTGCGCGCCGATCCAGTCGAAGAGCGCATCGATGTCCCGGTACGTCCCCTCGCGCAGCACGCCGTTGTCGAGCTTCACGAACGCCTTGCCGTAGCCCGTGGAGCCGCGCACGTTCGGGTAGAGCATCGCCACGCCCAGCTCGTTCACGAAGTAGTTGTTGCGCGCGATGAACACCGGCCGCGACTGCCCCTCCGGCCCGCCGTGGATGTTCACGATCACCGGCCGCTTCCCCGTGAACCGCGCCGGCGGCCGGTAGAGGAAACCGGAGAGCATCCGCCCGTCCCACGTCTTCCAGCGCACGAGCTCCGGCTCCGGCATCGCCGAGAGGTCGAGCCCGCCCGTCTCGCTCGCCGTCCAGCGCGCCACGCTGCCGCGCTTCACGTCCAGCACGTACGCGTCGGACGGCGCGCGCGCCGAGTTCACGGTGAAGCCGAGCAGCGTGCCGTCGGGATGCCAGCGCAGGTCGCCGATCACCCCCACCGGCACCTTCGGCGCCGGGAGCGCCGCGTGCGTGCCGGCGCGCATCAGGTGCAGCTTCGAGATCCCATCCTCGTTCGTGACGTACGCGATCGTGCGGCCGTCGCGCGAGAGCGCGAACGCCTCCACGTCCCACGACGCCTTCGTGACCGGCGTCACCCGCTTCGTCGCCAGGTCCAGGTACGCCAGCCGCGCGACGTCCGACCCCAGGTCGGTCACCGTGTAGATGCCCTTCCCATCCGCGGCGAACGCGCCGCGGTCGTACGCGACGAGCTCCGCGCCCTTCGGCGTGAGCGCCGTCATCGCGCCCGTGGCGACGTCCACCAGCCAGAGATAGCTCTCGTTCACGGAGACGAATTGCATCGCGAGCAGCGACGTGCCGTCGGGGGACCAGTCCAGCGGCTGCCAGCTGCCGGTCACCTTCGCCACGAGGCGGTCCGTCCCCGGGTCCGCCGGATCCATCACGTACAGGTCGCGGTCCGTGCCGTCGCGCCGCGTGGACGCGTACGCGATCCGCTTGCCGTCGCGCGACCAGGGGCCGATGCCGTTCTGCGACCGGCCGCCGTCGGTGATCAGCGTCGCGCTCCCCGTCGCCAGGTCGAAGCGGTAGAGCTGCGTGAACTCGTTCCCCCCCGCGTCGCGCGCCACCACCAGGTAGCGCCCCGCGGTGGGCTCGTACACCGCCTCCTGCACGCGGTCGGGGAAGAAGGTGAGCTGGCGCCGCTCGCCCATGGCCATCGCCACCGCGTGCGCCTGCACCGTCTCGCCGAAGCGCGTGCCGATGAGCATCGCGTGCGCGCGCGGCGCCCAGTCCCAGAGCGTGACCGCCCGCGATTCCGTGTACGGGCGCGCGGTCTCGGCGATGCGCGCCGGCACGGGCGGGATCCCGTCGACGACGAGGTTGTCGTTCGGCGCGATGACGCCCTGCGCGTGGAGCGCGCCGGCGAATGCGAGCGTGGCGAGGACAGGATGGAGGCGCATGGGATGGTGGTGTCCGGTTGGCGGTGTGCGGTCCGCGAGGGGCGGCGCGCGAAGTCCGGGCGGAAGGTACGGCGCCGCGTGGCGATCGGCCACGCGCCCGCCGTGCCCCGCGCCCCCGCAGTAAATTGCGGGATCATGCCCCGCCGCCAACTCGCCGCCGCGCTCCTCGGCCTCGTCACCGCCGCCGCCTGCATCCGCCTCGGCATCTGGCAGCTCGACCGGCTGCAGCAGCGCCGCCTGCAGAACGCGCTGCTCGTCACGCGGATGTCCGCGCCCCCCGCCTCGCCCTTCGGCCTCATCGCCGGCACGCGCCAGTGGCGCCGCGTCACCGTCGCCGGCACCTTCGACTTCGACCACCAGCTCGTCTACGCGGGACGCTCCCGCGAGGGCGCGCCCGGCGTCTACATCCTCACGCCTCTCACCCCCGACGTCCCGCCGGGCTTCGGCGTCGCGCCGCTGCTCGTGAATCGCGGCTGGGTCTACTCTCCCGATGCGCGCACGATCGACCTCGCCAAGTACGATGAGGCGCCGCACCAGCGCATCACGGGCTACGTGGACGAGTTCGACTACCACGGCACCGGCCCCGCGCGCGCGGCGGCCGATTCCAGCGTCTGGCTGCGCCTCGACGCGCGCGAGATCCACGACGCCTTCCAGGGGCGCATCGCCCCCTTCTTCGTCGTCGCCCAGGCGGACAGCGGCGCCGCGCCCGCGGCCGGCGCGCCGGTGCGCCTCCCCCTGCCCACCGTCGACGAAGGCCCCCACCGCGGCTACGCCTTCCAGTGGTTCGCCTTCGCGGCGATCGCGCTCGTGGGCGCCGGCGCCGTGATCTGGCGCGACCGGAAGGGAGCCCGCCCCGCCGGCGCCTGAATCGTTTCGGGCGCGAAGGTGATATACCTTTAATGCAGGGGGCGGACGGCTCCGCCCCGCATCCTTACCCCGTCACGACGGCAGGAACCATGTCGCAGCAGAGCCAGCATCACGCCAGCGAGCAGGAGGCCCGCGACGTCGCGGAGGCCGCGCGCGAGAGCGAGTGGGAGTCGCCCAGCTTCCTCAAGGAACTCTTCCTCGGCCGATTCCGCTTCGACCTGATCGACCCCTTCCCGACGGAGACGGCCGAGGAGGCCGCCCGCGCGAAGCCGTTCATGGACAAGCTGCGCGCCGTGATGGAACGCGTGGACTCCGACAAGATCGACCGCGAGGGGACGATCCCCGAGAGCATCGTGCAGGAGCTGCGCGACATCGGCGCCTTCGGCATCAAGATCCCCACCGAGTACGGCGGCCTCGGCCTGTCGCAGACGAGCTACATCCGCGCGATCGGCATGGTGACCTCCAAGGACGGCTCGATCACCGCGCTCCTGAGCGCGCACCAGTCGATCGGGCTCCCCGGCCCGCTCAAGCTCTTCGGCAGCCCAGAGCAGAAGAAGAAGTACCTCCCGCGGCTCGCGAAGGGGGCGATCTCGGCCTTCGCGCTCACCGAGGTGGACGCCGGCAGCGATCCCGCGAACATGCGCACCACGGCCACGCCGAGCGAGGATGGCACGCACTTCGTGCTGAACGGCGAGAAGCTCTGGTGCACGAACGGCACGCGCTGCGAGCTGCTGGTGGTGATGGCGCGCACTCCCGACGCGATGGTCGACGGGAAGCCGAAGAAGCAGATCACGGCGTTCATCGTCGAAACGAGCATGCCCGGGGTGGAGGTGACGCACCGGAACCACTTCATGGGGCTCCGCGCGATCGAGAACGCGGTGATCAAGTTCACGAACGTGAAGGTGCCGCGCGAGAACATCATCTGGGGGGAGGGGAAGGGGCTGAAGCTGGCGCTGGTGACGCTGAACACCGGGCGGCTCACCCTGCCGGCGAGCTGCGCGTACGGGTCGAAGCAGATGCTCCGCGTCGCGCGCGAGTGGGCCAACCAGCGCGTGCAGTGGGGGCAGCCGGTGGGGAAGCACGAGGCCGTGGCGCAGAAGATCGCGCGCATCGCGGCCAACACGTTCGCGATGGAGGCGGTGGCCGAGCTGTCGAGCGGCCTCGCCGACCGCGGCGGTTACGACATCCGCCTCGAGGCGGCGATCGGGAAGATGTGGAACACGGAGGCGAACTGGCGCGCGGTGGATGACACGCTGCAGATCCGCGGCGGCCGCGGCTACGAGACCGCCGACTCGCTGCGCGCGCGCGGCGAGATCCCGTACCCGGTGGAGCGCGCGATGCGCGACACGCGCATCAACCTGATCTTCGAGGGCTCATCGGAGATCATGCGCCTCTTCATCGCGCGCGAGGCGGTGGACCACCACTTCCGCACCGCGTTCGACCTCGTGAACCCGAAGGCGACCGGCGCGCAGCGCTGGGCCGCCTTCCTGCGTTCGGCCAAGTTCTATCCGTTCTGGTATCCGGCGCGCTGGGTGCCGAGCTTCAAGTCGTACGCGTCGTACGGTCCGCTCGCGCGCCACCTGCGTTACGTGGACCGGACCACGCGCAAGCTCGGGCGCTCGGTCTTCCACGCGATGGTGCGGCTCGGCCCGAAGCTGGAGAAGCGCCAGATGGTGCTCTTCCGTCTCGTGGACGTGGGCGCCGAGCTCTTCGCGATGGCGGCCTCCTGCGCGCGCGCGAAGCAGCTGGCCGCGGCGGGCGACGGCAACGCGATGGAGGTGGCGGACCTCTTCTGCGCCGAGGCGCGGCTGCGGATCGCGGACCACTTCCGCACCCTCTTCGGCCCGAACGACGCCGCGCTCTACCGCGTCTCGCAGCGCGCGCTGGAGGGGAAGTACGCCTGGCTGGAGGAGGGGATCGTGCCGGGGATCTCGCAGCCGGCCCCGGCGCCGGCGGCCTCCCCCGCGCGCACGCGGGAGCCGGCGGGGGTCTAGCGCCCCGGCCGGTTCGCGGTGTGCGGGGCCGGTGGCCCGCTCATCGCGCGTGCCGGTACATCAGGGCCACCAGCTCGTCGTACATCGCCTCGCGCGCGTCGGCGTCGTCGCCGCGGATGGCGGTGGCGGCGCAGTGGCGCAGGTGGTTGCGCATGAGGCCGCGCCCCACGGCGCGCAGCGCCTCGTGCACCGAGCCGATCTGCGTCATCACGTCGGCGCAGTAGCGGTCCTCCTCGATCATCTTCTGCAGGCCGCGCACCTGCCCCTCGATGCGGCGCAGGCGCTTGAGGTTCGCGGCCTTCGTCGCGGCGTCCACCCCCAGCGCCCGCCGAGCGCCCTTCGCGCGCGCCGCGGGCGCGTCGTGCGCCACGCCGCACGCGCAGGGGGCGGTCACCGGCAGCGTCTTCGCCATCGTCGTCCTCCTCATGCGTCGGCCCGCCGCAGCCGCAGGCTGTTGGACACCACGCTCACCGAGCTCATCGCCATCGCGGCGCTCGCCAGCACCGGGCTCAGCTGCAGCCCGAAGAACGGGTAGAGCGCCCCGGCGGCCACCGGGATCCCGATCACGTTGTAGATGAACGCCCAGAAGAGGTTCTGCTTCGTGATCCGCATCGTGCGCCGCGCGAGCGCGATCGCCCCCGGCACCGCGCGCAGGTCGCCGCGCATGAGCGTCACGTCGCTCGCCTCCACGGCCACGTCCGTCCCCGAACCGATCGCGATGCCGACGTCCGCCTGCGCCAGCGCGGGGGCGTCGTTGATGCCGTCCCCCACCATCGCGACGACGCCGCCCGCGCCCTGCAGCCGCGCCACCTCCGCGGCCTTCCCCTCGGGGAGGACCCCCGCCACCACGCGCTCGATCCCCGCCTGCGCGGCGATGGCGCGCGCCGTGCGCTCGGTGTCGCCGGTGAGCATCACGACGTCCAGCCCCAGCGCGCGCATCTCCGCCACCCCCGCCCGCGCGCTCTCGCGCAGCGTGTCCGCCACCGCGATCACCCCCGCCGCGCGCCCCCCGGCCGCCACGAAGAGCAGCGTCTTCCCCTCGGCCGCGAGGCGCGACGCGTCGCGCTCGAGCGGCGCCACGTCCACTCCCGCATCGCGCAGCATCGCCGCGTTCCCCGCGAGCACCTCCGTGCCGCCCACCAGCGCGCGCGCGCCGAGCCCCGCGCGCGCCTCGAAGCGCTCGGCGTCCGCCAGGGCGAGCGATCGCGCGCGCGCGTGGCGCACCACCGCGTCGGCGAGCGGATGCTCCGAGCTCTTCTCGAGCGACGCGACCATCGCGAGCAGTGCGTCGCCGCCGACGCCCGCGTCCGCCGCGACGGCCACCACATCCGTCACCACCGGCTTCCCCTCCGTGACCGTGCCCGTCTTGTCGAGCACCACGGTGGTGATCGCGGCCGCGCGCTGGAGCGCCTCGCCCCCCTTGATCAGGATCCCCATCTGCGCGCCGCGCCCGGTGGCGACCATCACCGCCGTGGGCACCGCGAGCCCCATCGCGCACGGGCAGGCGATGATCAGCACCGCCACGGCCGCGGCGAAGGCGCGCACGAAGCCCGCCGCCGGCGCGAGCACCGTCCACGCCGCGAAGGTCGCGATCGCGATCGAGATCACCGTGGGCACGAACACCGCGCTCACGCGGTCGGCCAGCCGCTGGATCGGCGCCTTCGACCCCTGCGCCTCGCGCATGAGCCGCACGATGCGCGCGAGCACGCTCCGCTCCCCCACCGTGGTCGCCTCCAGCCGGAAGGAGCCGGTGCCGTTCATCGTGCCGCCGATCACGCTCATCCCCGCGGTCTTCTCCACCGGCATCGATTCGCCGGTGACCATCGACTCGTCCACGGCGCTCGCGCCGGCGGTGACGCGCCCGTCCACCGGGATCCGCTCCCCGGGGCGCACGATCACCACGTCGCCGGTGCGCACCTCCGCCACGGGCACGTCGGCCTCCGCGCCGTCGCGCACCACGCGCGCCGTGCGCGGCTGCAGCCGCACCAGCGCCCGCAGCGCGCGCGTCGTCTCCTTCTTCGCGCGCGCCTCGAGCATGTTCCCCACCAGCACCAGCGCGATGATGATGTCCACCGCCTCGTAGTACAGGTCCGGCACCACGCCGCGGGCGCGGAAGAAGCCGGGGGCGACCGTGACCGCCGCCGAGAAGAGGAAGGCGGCCCCCGTGCCCACCGCGATGAGCGTGTTCATGTCCGCCGCGCGGTGGCGGAAGGCCTTCCAGGCGCGCACGTAGAAGTGCCGCCCCGCCCAGCCCATCACCACGCTCGTGAGCGCGAGCAGCAGCCAGGGGAGGGGCGGCCAGTCCATCGCGAACATCGAGAGCGCCATCGCCGCAACGCCCACTGCCCCGGACACGATCGCCTTCGCCCGCAGCGACGCGAACTCGCGCCCGGCCTCCGCCTCCCGCCGCTCCTGTTCCTCGAAGGCGGAGCGGTCGGCGTCCGGCAGCTCGGCGCCGTAGCCCGCGTCCTCGATGGCGCGCACGAAGCGTTCGGGCGCGGTCGCCGCCGGGTCGTAGGTGACGGTGGCGGTGTTGAGCATGAGGTTCACCGTCGCGTCGCGCACGCCGGCCTCCGCCTGCAGCGTGCGCTGCACGCGCGCCTGGCAGGCCGCGCACGTCATGCCCGTCACGGGGAGGATGACCACCGCGGGCTTGCCGCCCGCGGCGCCGCGCGGCTCCGTGGGCGCCGGTGCGCCCGGCGCGAGGAGACGGAAGTACCAGCCGACCCACCCGATCGCCGCGGCCGCCGCGGCGATCACGAGCCAGGTCACGCCGTCACCACCTGCGCGCGATAGCCCGCCTTCGCCACCGCCGCCGTGATCTGCTCGGCGTTCGCCGCGGCGGGATCCACCTGGAGCGTCGCGCGCCCCATGGTGACGGAGTCGATGGTCACGCCGGGCACTTTCGCGAGCGCGTTGCGCACGGCATTGAGACAGTGCCCGCAGCTCATGCCGTCGATCGCCAGGTCCAGGGTCATCGGGAGAGGGGTGAGGGTCGAGCGGGGAGCCGGGGCGGGGCACCCCGCCCCGTCCGATTCCCCTCACGCATGGTAGTTATATACCCCCTGGGGGTATCGCAAGTGGGGGAAAGGAAGGCGGGGCCCCCGGGAGGACCCCGCCCCGCGTGTCCGCTGCGCCCGCGCGCCCTGACTCCCGCCTTACAACCCCAACATCCGCTGCGCCACGGAGAAGTAGATGATGATGCCGGCCACGTCCACGAAGCTCGCCACGAACGGCGAGCTCGCGATCGCCGGGTCGAATCCCAGCTTCGTGAACAGCAGCGGCAGCAGCGCGCCCACGAGCGTGCCCGTCATGACCACGGCGGTGAGCGTGAACGCCACGACCATCGCCACGTCGTTCCCGTTCCCCCACATCCGGGCGCGCACGAAGCCGATCGCCCCGAGGAAGCCGCCGAGCGCGATCCCCTGTCCGAGCTCGCGCATGAAGACCTTCATCGTGTCGCGCAGCTCCACGTCGCCCACCGCGAGCGCGCGCGTGATCAGCGTCGCCGACTGCGAGCCCGAGTTCCCCCCCGAGCTCACGATCAGCGGCACGAAGAAGACGAGCGCCATCGCGCCCTCGAGCACCGCCTGGTAGTGCCGCAGGGCGGTGCCGGTGAACATCTCCTCGATGAACAGCAGGATCAGCCAACCCGCGCGCTTCCGCGCGATCGTCCAGAACCCGGCCTGGAAGTACGGCTCCTCGAGCGGCTGCACGGCGCCGAGCTTCTGCACGTCCTCGGTCTGTTCCTCCTGCATCGCGTCGATCACGTCGTCCACCGTGACCACGCCGAGCACCTTGTCCTGGTCGTCCACCACCGGCACGGCCACGAGGTCGTACTTCGAGACGAGCCGCGCCACCTCCTCGCGGTCGGCCGCGGCCGGGACCTTCACGACGTCGGTCCACGCGATGTCGCTGATCCGCGCCCCCTCGGGCGCCGCGAGCAGCTCGCGCAGCGACAGCACGCCGCGCATCCGCCCCTGCGGGTCCACCACGTAGATCGCGTGCATCGCCTCGCGCCGTCCCGCGCGCGCGAGCGTGCGCACGCGCTCGAGCGCCCGCTCCACCGTGTCCGCCTCGTTCACGGCCACGAACTCCGTGGTCATGAGGCCGCCGGCGCTGTTCGGATCGAATTCGAGCAGCCGCTCGGTCTCGCTCCGCGCCTCCGCCGGGATCGCCGAGAGGATCTCGTCGGCGGGTCCCTCCTCCATCTCCTCGAGCGCATCGGCGCGGTCGTCCGGCGTCATCGCGGACACCAGCGCCGCCGCCTGCGCCCGGCTCATCGCCTCCAGCGCGCGCGCCCGGACCTTCTCCGGCAGGTACTCGATGACGTCCGCGGCGCGCG
>DATKOH010000004.1:0-26124 GCA_035524735.1 Gemmatimonadaceae bacterium | reverse complement strand
CGCGGATCAACGCGGATGACCGCGGATGAACGCGGATCGCTCCGAGGGCATCCCGGCCTGCTCCCCTCGATTCTGGCTGGAGCTCGTCATCGGGAAGGGGACAACGGCCCCTCCATGAGGGGACGGCATCCAATCGTGCACGGAGCGATCCGCGTTCATCCGCGGTCATCCGCGGTCATCCGCGGTCGTGCGCGCGCGCCTCTGGCGCGGAGCGGTGCCGTCGGAGTAATCTGCATCTCCCCCCGCGAAACTTCGGAGATCACCGTGGCCGCGCTCCCCACCACCCTGGGTGCCCTCAAGCAGTCCCCGTACGGTTCCCCCGCGGTCGCGCGGCGGTCGGTGCGGGACGAGGTGCGCGCGAACCTGCTCGCGCGGCTCGCGAAGGGCGGGCCCGTCTTCCCGGGGGTGGTCGGTTACGACGACTCCGTGGTCCCGCAGATCGTCAACGCGCTGCTCTCGCGTCACCACTTCATCCTGCTCGGCCTGCGCGGGCAGGCGAAGTCGCGCATCCTGCGCGGTCTCGCGACGCTGCTCGACGAGCGGATCCCGATCGTCGCCGGCTCCGAGGTCAACGACGATCCGTTCGCGCCGATCTCGAAGTTCGCGCACACGCTCATCGCGGAGGCGGGGGACGACACGCCCATCGCGTGGGTCGGGCGCGAGCAGCGCTACGTCGAGAAGCTCGCGACCCCCGACGTCACGATCGCCGACATCATCGGCGACGTGGACCCGATCAAGGCGGCGCGCGGCGGTCACGTGCTCGCCGACGAGCTCACGATGCACTACGGGATGCTCCCGCGCGCGAACCGCGGGATCTTCGCGCTCAACGAGCTGCCGGATCTCGCCGGGAAGATCCAGGTGGGGCTCTTCAACATCATGCAGGAAGGGGACGTCCAGATCAAAGGGTATCCCGTGCGGCTGCCGCTCGACGTCCTCCTCTGCTTCACGGCGAACCCGGAGGACTACACGGCGCGCGGCAAGATCATCACGCCGCTGAAGGACCGCATCGGGAGCGAGATCCTCACGCACTATCCCGCCGAGGTCGAGCTCGGCATGGCGATCACGAAGCAGGAGGCGTGGACGGCGCGGGGCGCGATGCCGGTGCGCGTTCCCGACTTCATGGCGGAGCTCGTGGAGCGCATCGCCTTCGAGGCGCGCACGGACAAGCGGATCGACAAGCGGTCGGGCGTCTCGCAGCGCATGCCGATCTCCGTGATGGAGAACGCGGTGTCGAACGCCGAGCGGCGCGCCGCGGTCACGGGCGAGTGCGACGTGGTGCCGCGCGTGTCCGACGTGTACGCGGCGCTCCCCGCGATCACCGGGAAGATCGAGCTCGAGTACGAGGGCGAGCTCATCGGCTCGCACGTGATCGCGCAGGAACTCATCCGCCGCGCGGCGGACGCCACCTTCCAGGACCGCGCCGGCGGCGCCGACACGGACGAGATCGTGATGTGGTTCGACGCCGGCAACGCCCTGCAGGTGGGCGACGACGTGTCGAGCGGCTCCATGGTGGAGGGCTTCGCGCGCGTCCCCGGGCTGATCGACCTCGTGGCGCACACCGGGCTCGGCGACGGCGGCGATGCGCCGACCGTGGCCGCCGCCTGCGAGCTCGCGCTCGAGGCGCTCGTCGCGCGCCGGAAGATCTCGCGCTCCGACGCCGGGCGCTACGCGCGCGCCGCCGCGCCCGAACGGCGCCGCCCCGGCCCGGAGTTCTGAGCCGCCGCTAGAAGACCACGATCACCTGCGCGCCCGCCGCGGTCGCGCCGGCGATCGGCGTCGTCGTCCCCGCGGGGCGCCAGATCCGCTGCACGTCGGGCATCACGGTCAGCCAGCCGGTGACCACGAACTGGTAGTTCACCTCGACGACCGTCTCCGCCGTGGCCGACGGGACGTGCGAGGAGATGTTCCCGTAGTACCACCCGGCCGACAGGATGTCGGCCGGCCGCGCCGCGAACGCCCCCGCCCAGCTCGCGCCGCCGCTCACGTCCACCGGCATCTCCGCGATGAGCTCGCGCCCGGTGTACGTCACCGCCCCCCAGAGCGTGAGCCCGCGCAGCACCATCTGCTGCGCCATCGCCCAGAGCTGCCAGATCCCCTTCGATTCCGACGCGCCGTCGGGGAGCGTGGCGAACCAGTTGGCGTCGTACGAGCCGCCGACGGCGTACCAGCCGGGGAGCCCCGTCGCCTTCGCGCCCTGGTTCACGCCGCGCTGGATCTGGGCCACGATCATCGCGCCGCTGTTCCCCTGCTGCAGCTGCCACTCCAGGCCGTGGTCGTTCCCGGCCGAGGAATTCGGATTGTTGTTGTAGATGCCGCCGCCGAGCTGCCATCCATCGCCGAAGGCGTACGCGGCCTGCGCCCCCCACTGCACCCCGGGCGGGGGCGCGGTGAACGCGTCATCGTTGATGTACAGCGAGAGCGGGTTGCCGTACTGGATGGCCGCGCTCAGATAGTTCACGGCCACCGGCAGCGCGCCGAAGCTCGCGTTGGAGGCGAGGCGCCCCACGGCGACGGTGAGGCGGCCGCCGTCGAGCGTCTGCTGCAGGTACACCTCGCCGATCCAGAAGCCGTAGCCCGCGGACTGCCCCTGCACGTCGAAGAGGTTGCCGATCTTCCCCGAGAGCGACGGCCCCTGCTCGGAGACCATGCCGATGTAGAGCTGCAATCCCTGCGCGCCGAGGCCCTTGCGCAGGTCGATGGCGAGTCCGAGGTCGGACTGGTTCACCCAGCTCCAGCCGCGCGCGCCGGAGGCCGTGGTGTTGCTCGTCATCGGCGCGGCGTAGAGGGAGAGCGTGGGGGTGATGCCGCGCGCGGCGAGCCAGGAGCGCGCGCCCCCCCAGTCGCGCGCGAGGGTGCGCTCGAGGCGCACCACCGGGCCGCCCGCGGGCGTGCTGCAGGAGGCCGGGCGGCGGTGCGGGTCCTCGGCCTTGGCGCAGATGGAGTCGCCCGCGGTCTGCGCGCCCGCGCGCGCGGCGGGCCCGGCGAGGGCCAGCGCGGCGACCGCGCCGAGCGCGCGGCGGGCGATGCGGGGGACGTCCATGCGCGGGGAATCTTCCGCGCCGGGAGCGCCGGGGACAAGGGTTGCTTCCCTCGTGTGCGCGCGCCAATGTCCACGCATGAAGCGGCACAGCTACACGAAGTTCTCCCCGGCGCAGGCCGATGCGGTGGACCTGCAGGCGCTGCTCGACCAGCTCGCCGATTTCCTGCTGCAGTCGGGCTTCGCCGGCGGCGGCAACGGCGATCCGTACTGGGGGGACTTCGCCGGCGAGGACGCCGATCGGTCGATGGACGCGCTGCGCGAGGCGATCCTCCAGGCGCTGATCGAGAGCGGGCAGTTCACGCCGGAGATGCTCGAGGCGCTCCGCGGCGATGCGCGTGATGACGGCGAATCGGCGGCCCGGCTGGCCAAGCTGCTCGACGAGATCGTGCAGCGGCTGGTGAACGAGGGCTTCCTGAAGCTCGAGGCGCCGCCGCAGATGCCCGCCGGCCACCAGCCGGTGACGGGCCCCGGCGGGCTCGCGCGCGCGGCCTCGCGGGACGTGCAGTTCCAGCTCACCGAGAAGGGGATCGACTTCCTGGGCTTCAAGACGCTGCGCTCGCTCCTCGGCTCGCTCGGCAAGTCGAGCTTCGGCAGCCACGACACGCCCTACCTGGCCACCGGCATCGAGGCCGACGCGTGGAGCAAGCCGTACGAGTTCGGCGACACGATGAACCTGGACGTGGCGGCGACGCTGCAGCACGCGCTCGCGCGCACCGGGCAGCTCGGCACGCCGCTCGATCTCGACTATTCCGACCTCATGGTGCGCCAGGCGGAGTACCGCTCGAGCTGCGCCACGGTGCTCATGCTCGACACGTCGCACAGCATGATCCTCTACGGCGAGGACCGCTTCACGCCGGCCAAGAAGGTGGCGCTCGCGCTCACGCACCTCATCCGCACGCAGTTCCCGGGCGACTCGCTGCGCGTGGTGCTCTTCCACGACTCGGCGGAGGAGATCCCGCTCGCGCGGCTCGCCCACGCGCAGGTGGGGCCGTACCACACGAACACCGCGGAAGGGCTCAAGCTCGCGCGGCGCATCCTGCTCGGGCAGAAGAAGGACATGCGGCAGATCGTGATGATCACCGACGGCAAGCCGAGCGCCGTGACGATGCCGAACGGGCTCATCTACAAGAACTCGGCGGGGCTCGACCCGAGGGTGATGGCGCAGACCCTGCGCGAGGTGTCCGACTGCCGCCGCGCGGGGATCGTGATCAACACCTTCATGCTCGCGCGCGACCGCGCGCTGGTGGAGTTCGTGAAGCGCATGAGCGCGATCAGCCGCGGCAAGGCGTACTTCACGAACACGATGACGCTCGGCCAGTTCATCCTGATGGACTTCCTGCGCCGGAAGACGCGCAAGGTCTCCTGACCCCACCCACGTGACGAAACCCACGCGGAAGCCCGACGGCTACATCGGCGGCAAGGCGCTGCGCCCCGAGAGCCTGATGATGAGCTACGGCTACGACCCGGCGCTCTCGGAGGGGTCGGTGAAGACGCCGATCTTCCAGACGTCCACCTTCGTGTTCAAGAGCGCCGGCGAGGGGAAGGCGTTCTTCGAGATGGCGTACGGGCTGCGCGAGGCGGCGCCCGGCGAGGCGATGGGGCTGATCTACTCGCGGATCAACAACCCCGACCTCGAGGTGCTCGAGGACCGCCTCACGATCTGGGAGGACGCGGAGGCGTGCGCGGCGTTCGCGAGCGGGATGGCCGCGATCACGACGATGCTGCTCGAGTTCCTGAAGCCGGGGGACGTGCTGCTGCACAGCGAGCCGGTGTACGGCGGCACGGACCACTTCATCAAGCACGTGCTGCCGCGCTTCGGGATCACGCCCGTGGGGGTGGCGGCGGAGGCCACGCGCGCCGAGATGGAGGCGGCGCTCGCGGCGAAGGGCGGGGGGAAGCCGCTGGCGATGATCTACGTGGAGACGCCGGCGAACCCGACGAACGCGATGGCCGACATCGCGATGTGCGCCGAGCTGGCGCGCGCGCGGTCCACCGCCGAGCGGCAGGTGGTGGTGGCGGTGGACAACACCTTCCTCGGCCCGCTCTGGCAGGCGCCGCTGGCGCACGGCGCCGATCTCGTGCTCTACTCCGCCACGAAGTTCATCGGCGGCCACAGCGACGTGATCGCCGGCGCGTGCCTCGGCTCGCGCGCGCTGATCCAGCGGGTGAAGGCGATGCGCACCTTCCTCGGCACGATGGCGGGACCGCACACCTGCTGGCTCCTCCTGCGCAGCCTGGAGACGCTGAAGCTGCGCATGACGAGCCAGATGAAGAACGCGCGCTACGTGGCCGACTTCCTCAAGTCGCATCCGAAGGTGGCGCGCGTGTACTACCTGGGGCACCTGGAACCCGGGACGCCGCAGCGCGCGCTCTACGACCGGCAGTGCACGGCGGCCGGCTCGGTGATCTCCTTCGACGTGAAGGGGGGCGAGGCGGAGGCCTTCCGCCTGCTCGACGCGCTCCAGCTGATCAAGCTCGCGGTGAGCCTGGGCGGCACCGAGTCGCTCGCCGAGCATCCGTGCAGCATGACGCACGCCGACGTGACGGCGGAGGGGAAGGCGCGCATGGGGATCAGCAGCGCGATGGTGCGGCTGTCGATCGGGGTGGAGCACCCGGAGGACGTGATCGCCGACCTGGAGCAGGCGCTGCGGGCGGTGTAGGCGTGGAGCAACCCGCGCCGGTGCGGTGTACATTCAGCACGGCCGCCTCGCGCGCGCCGTTCCGCTCCCCACCCGCCGACGCCATGCCCATGCGAATCGCCCGCTGGTCCTGCGCCCTCCTCGCCGCCGCCGCGATGGCGGCCGCCGCGCAGGCGCCGCTCCGCTACCCGGATGCGCGCCGCAGCGGCCAGGTGGACGACTACTTCGGCACGAAGGTCGCCGATCCCTACCGCTGGCTCGAGGACACCGACGCCCCCGAGACGCGCGAATGGATCGCCGCCGAGAACGCGCTCACGGCGTCGTACCTCGCGGCCGTCCCGCAGCGCGCCGCGATCCGCGCGCGCCTCGACACGCTGTGGAACTACGCGCGCATGGGTCTCCCCCTCCGCCGCCAGAAGACCTACTTCTACACGCTCAACAGCGGCCTGCAGCGGCAGGCGCCGGTCTACACGCAGCGCGCCGGCAACGGCGAGACGAAGCTCGTGCTCGACCCCAACGCGCTCTCCGCCGACGGCACCGTGGCGCTCACCGCGTGGTCGCCCAGCCGCAACGCCCGCTATCTCGCGTACGCGGTGTCGGTGAGCGGGTCGGACTGGCAGGAGATCCGCGTCCGCGACCTCGAGAGCGGCAAGGACATGGGGGACACGCTGCACTGGGCGAAGTTCACCGACATCGCGTGGACGAACGACAACCGCGGCTTCTTCTACTCGCGCTACGCCGCGCCCGACAGCGGCAACCCGCTGCTCGTGCCGTCGAAGGGGCAGAAGCTCTACTACCACAAGCTGCGCACGCCGCAGGCGAACGACGTGCTCATCTGGCAGCGGCCGGACCAGCCCGAGTGGTACGTGCACGGCGAGGTGAGCGACGACGGGGAGTTCCTCATCCTCACGATCAACGAGGGGACGAGCCCGAAGAACCGGCTCTACTTCATGGATCTCGACGATCCGGGGAGCCCGAACGTGCACGCGCCGATCGTGCGGCTGATCGACCGCTTCGACGCGCGCTACACCTTCATCGACAACGCGGGCGACTTCTTCTTCATCTCCACCGACCTGAACGCGCCGCGCGGGCGCATCGTGCTCGGCAACATCGACGAGGGGAAGCGCATCGCGCCGCGCGTGCTCGTCCCCGAGTCGGCGGACAAGCTGGAGGACGTGCAGCTGATCGGCGGGCACCTCGTGGCGAACTACCTGCACGACGCGCATTCGGTGCTGCGCCTCTTCTCGATCAACGGCCGCCTCGAGCGGGAGATCGCGCTGCCGGGGCTCGGCACCGTGAGCGGGCTCTCCGGGCATCCTGACGAGAACGAGCTGCTCTACACGTTCACGTCGTACCTGCGCCCCGCCACGGTGTACCGCGAGGACCTCAAGACGCTCGCCGCGTCGACCTTCTTCGAGCCGAAGGTCACCTTCGACACCGCGCGCTTCGAGACGAAGCAGTACTTCTACAAGAGCAAGGACGGCACGCGGGTGCCGATCTTCATCACGGCGAAGCGCGGCCTCGCGCTCGACGGCACCAACCCCACCCTGCTCTACGCGTACGGCGGCTTCGACATCAGCCAGCTCCCCGCGTTCTCGCCGAGCCGCATCGCGTGGCTCGAGATGGGCGGCGTGTACGCGGTGGCCAACATCCGCGGCGGCGGCGAGTACGGCGAGGCGTGGCACGAGGCCGGCATGCTCGAGAAGAAGCAGACGGTGTTCGACGACTTCATCGCGGCGGCCGAGTACCTCGTGAGCGAGAAGTACACGTCGCCGGCGAGGCTCGCCATCCAGGGCGGCTCCAACGGCGGGCTGCTGGTGGGCGCGGTGCTCACGCAGCGCCCCGACCTCTGCGGCGTCGCGCTGCCCGCGGTGGGCGTGATGGACATGCTGCGCTACCAGAAGTTCACGGCCGGGTGGGGATGGAAGGTGGAGTACGGCTCGAGCGACGACTCGGCGCAGTTCGCCTACCTCATCAAGTACTCGCCGCTGCAGAACATCCGGGCGGGGACGCGCTATCCGGCCACCTTCATCACCACCGGCGACCACGACGACCGCGTGGTGCCGGGGCACTCGTTCAAGTTCGCCGCCGCGCTGCAGGCGGCGCAGGCCGGAACGGCGCCGGTGCTGATCGAGATCGACACGAAGGCGGGGCACGGCGGCGGCAAGCCCCTCGACAAGGTGCTCGACGTGACCGCGGACCAGTACGCGTTCACGCTGCGCAATCTCGGCATGGGGGCCGCGACCCCGTGACCGCGGCGGGGACGCCCATCCGCGCGGTCGAATCGCGCGACCCCGCCACCGGCGAGGTCTGGCGCACGTTCGAGTCCGCCGATGCGGCGGCGGTGGGGGCGGCGATGCGCGCCGCGCGCGCCGCGCAGGACGCGTGGGGCGGCGAGTCGCCGCGCCACCGCGCGCGCGTGCTCGAGCGCTTCCGGCGCATCCTCTACGCCCGGCGCGACGAGGTGGCGGGGATCATCCACCGCGAGAGCGGCAAGCCCGCGGTGGAGGCGATGGTCGTCGAGGTCCTCGTCACGATGGACCTCGCGCGCTACTACGCGCAGCTCGCGCCGCGGCTCCTCGCTCCCGACCGCTTCATCCCATCGAACATCGCGCTGTGGCGGAAGCGGGTCCGCCTGCAGCACGAGCCGCTCGGCGTGGTCGGCATCATCTCGCCGTGGAACTACCCGTTCATGCTCGCGGCGGGGATCCTGATCCCCGCCGTGGTCGCCGGGAACGGCGTGCTGCTCAAGCCCTCGGAGTTCACGCCGAGCACGGGGCTGCTGCTCGGCGAGCTGATGGCGGAGGCGGGCGTGCCGGCGGGGCTCGTGCAGGTGCTGCCGGGCGACGGGCGCACCGGCGCGGCGGTGGTCGAGTCGGGGGTGGACAAGGTCTTCTTCGTCGGCAGCGCCGCCACGGGGAAGAAGGTCGCCGCGGCGTGCGCCGAGCATCTCACGCCGTGCGTGCTCGAGCTGGGGGGCAGCGACGCGGCGGTCATCCTCGCCGACGCGGACCTCGACACCGCGGCGAGCGGCATCACGTGGGGGCGCTTCAGCAACGCGGGACAGACGTGCATCGCGCCCAAGCGCGTGATCGTGGAGGACGCGGTGTACGACGCGTTCGTCCAGAAGCTCGCGGCGCGCGTGCGCGCGCTGAAGGTGGGGCACGCCGGGGAGCACGGCGTGGACGTGGGGCCGATCATCCGCCCCGTGCAGCGCGCGATCCTCGTGCGGCAGCTCGACGACGCGCTGGCGAAGGGCGCGACGGTCGCGGCGCGCGCCGAGACGCCGGAGGGGGCGTGGTTCCCGCCCACGCTGCTCGTGGACACGCGCCCCGACATGCTCGTGCTGCGGGAGGAGACCTTCGGCCCCATCCTGCCGGTGGTCCGCGCGCGCGACGCCGACGACGCGGTGCGCATCGCGAACGACACGCCGTTCGGGCTCGCGGGCTCGGTGTGGGGGCGCGACCTCGCGCACGCGCGGCGCGTGGCCGACCGCCTCGAGACGGGCTCGGTGACGGTGAACGACGTCCTCGCGGTGGCGGGGATCGCCGACATGCCGTACGGCGGCGTTAAGGACAGCGGCTACGGGCACTCGCACGGCCCCGGCGGCCTGCTCGAGTGCACGCGCACGCACGCGGTGATCGTCGACTGGCTGCCGCGCGTGCGGCAGCCCTGGTGGTTCGGCTACAGCGCCGATCACGCGCGCAACATCGACGCCTTCGCGCGCTTCTGGCACGGGCGCCGGCCGCTGGAGCGGCTCGCGGCGATCCCGCGCGTGCTCAAGCTCCTCTTCACCCGCGAGCGCACGATCTGAGGGCGCGCTCTTGCACGGAGCGCGCCCTCCCGTTTTCTTGTTGGCGTGAGCGACCTGCTGACGGCGTTCGACGCGGCGATCGACGTGGTGCGTCGCGCGGCCCTCGTGCTGGCGGTGGTGGCGCTCGTCGTGTTCACGGTCGACTGGCTCGTCCGCACGCGGCGGCTGAGCCCGTTCGGCGCGGTGGCGCGGTTCTTCCGCCGGGTGGTGGACCCGTTGCTCGAGCCGATGGAGCGGCGGGTGGTGCGCGCCGGCGGGCTGCCGAGCTCGGCGCCGTGGTGGGCGCTCGTGACCGTGGTGGTCGGCGGGCTCCTCGTGCTGCTCCTGCTGCAGGGGGCGCGCGGGATGGCCGCCGAGGTGATGCTCGCCTCGCGCTCGCCGCGTGGACTCTTTCGGGTGATCGTCGAATGGACCTTCGGTCTCCTCCGGCTGGCCCTGATCGTGCGCGTGGTGGCGTCGTGGCTCCGCCTCACGCCCTACGCCTGGTGGCTCCGCTGGACGGTGACGCTCACCGAGTGGCTGCTGCGCCCGCTGCGCCGGGTGCTCCCGCCCTTCGGCATGATGGACGTGAGTCCGCTGGTCGCGCTCCTCGTGCTCTGGATCGCCGAGGCGCTGGTGCTCGGCTGGGTGTGAGGTGACCGTGCTCGTCGTCCACGAGCGGAACGACGCGGTGCGGTTCAGCGTGCGCGTGCAGCCGCGCACGCCGCGCAGCGGGGTGAGCGGCGTGCACGCGGGAGTGCTCAAGGTGAAGCTGCACGCGGCGCCCGTGGACGGCGCGGCGAACGAGGAGCTGGTCGACCTGCTCGCGGAGTGGCTGGGCGTGGCGCGGCGCGACGTGCGGATCGTGATCGGCGAGGCGTCGCGGTCGAAGGTGGTGGAGGTGAGCGGCATCACCGCGGATGCGGTGCGCCGGCGGTCGGACGAGGGGTGACCGGGGAGGCATGGCGACGATCCTGCTGATCGGCGCGAACGACGCGCTGCTGGAGGGACTGGCCCAGTCGCTGGTCAACGCGGGGCACCGCACGTATCACGCGCCCACCGCGTCGCAGGGCGTCGAGATCGCGCTGGCCGACCGGCCGCTGCTGGTGGTCGTCGACCGGCGCAGCGCCGGGCAGGACCCGGACGCGCTGCGCGTCCCGTTCGCGAGCGGCGGCGCCGTGCTCCTCTGCCACGCCGACGGCGAGGCGCCGAGCGCGCTCCCCCCCGCCCTGCACCGCCTGGTGCTCGCCGACCTCACGCTCCCGCTCGAGCGGAACCGGCTGCTCGCGCTCGTGCACCGGGTGGCGGACCGGGCGCGCGTGACCGGGCGCGAGCCGGCGCCGCGGCCGGCGGGGCTTCCCGAACCGCCGGACCCCCGATAGCATTCGACGAGGGAGGACAACCGATCCGTGGCGATTTCGGGCAACTTGCGGCCACGTAAAACAATCCGCTAAAGCGCCGGCCGTGTGCCCGTGCGCACCGGCCGTTTTTCATTGGGGGAGACCCGCACCGCGATGTCCCGCCGCTTCGACTCCGCCTACCTCGACGCGCTCACCCGCGGCCCGCTCGTCTACGACGGCGCCATGGGGACGAACCTGCAGCGCGCGAAGCTCACGGCGGCGGACTTCGGCGGCGAGCGCTACCACGGCTGCAACGACCATCTCGTGCTCACGCGCCCCGACGTCGTGCGCGACGTGCACGAGTCCTTCCTCGCGGTGGGCTGCGACGTGGTGGAGACGTGCACCTTCCAGAGCACGCCGCGGCGGCTGGCCGAGTGGGGGCTGCGCGACCAGGTGCACGAGATCAACGCGGGCGCCGCGCGGCTCGCGCGCGCGGCGTGCGACGCGGCGGCGGCGCGCGACGGGCGGCCGCGCTTCGTCGCCGGCTCGATGGGCCCCACCGGCATGCTCCCCTCGAGCGACGACCCCGCGCTCTCGGCGATCTCCTTCGGCGCGCTGGCCGATGAGTACCGCGCGCAGGCGGCCGCGCTCGTCGAGGGGGGCGTGGACGTGCTGTTGATCGAGACGGCGCAGGACATCCTCGAGGTGAAGGCGGCGATCGCGGGGATCGAGGCGCTCTTCGCCGCGCTCGGCCGCCGCGTGGCGCTGCAGGCGCAGGTGACGCTCGACACGAGCGGGCGCATGCTCCTCGGCACGGACATCGCGAGCGCGATGACCACGCTCGAGGCGCTCGGCGTGGACGTGATCGGGCTCAACTGCTCGACGGGGCCGGAGCACATGCGCGAGCCGATCCGCTGGCTGGCGGAGCACGCGCGGCGGCCGGTGAGCTGCATCCCGAACGCGGGGCTGCCGCTCAACACGGGGACGGGCGAGGCGGTGTACCCGCTGGAGCCCGAGCCGATGGCGGCGATGCTCGCGGAGTTCGTGCGCGACTACGGCGTGCGGGTGGTCGGCGGCTGCTGCGGCACGACGCCCGCGCATCTCGAGGCGGTGGTGCGGGCGCTCGGCGCCCCGCGCCCGGCAGCGGCGGGGGGCGAAGGCCGAGCGCCGGGCGCCGAGCGCCGAGTCCCGCGCGTGTCGAGCGCGATGCGGGCGATCACGCTGCACCAGGACCCGCCGCCGCTCCTGATCGGCGAGCGCGTGAACGCGCAGGGGTCGCGCGCGGTGAAGCGGATGCTCCTCGCCGACGACTACGACGGGATCGCGCGCGTGGCGCGCGAGCAGGTGGAGGCGGGGGCGCACGTGCTGGACGTGTGCGTCGCGCTCACCGAGCGCGCGGACGAGGCGGCGCAGATGGCGCGCGTGGCGAAGCTGCTCTCGCTCACCGTGGAGGCGCCGCTGATGATCGACTCCACGGAGGCGGAGGTGATCGCGCGCGCGCTGGAGCACGTGCCGGGGCGCGCGATCGTGAACTCGGTGCACCTCGAGGGCGGGCGCGCGCGCATCGACGCGCTGATGCCGGTGGTGAGGCGCCACGGCGCGGCGGTGGTCGCGCTCACGATCGACGAGGAGGGGATGGCGAAGACGCGCGAGCGGAAGCTCGCCGTGGCGCGCCGCATCCGCGCGATCGCGGTGGACGAGTACGGGCTGGCGCCCGAGGACCTCATCTTCGACGCGCTCACCTTCACGCTCGCCACCGGCGAGGCCGAGTGGACGCGGAGCGCGGTGGAGACGATCGAGGGGATCCGCGCGATCAAGCGCGAGCTGCCGGGGGTGTTCACCTCGCTCGGCGTGAGCAACGTGAGCTTCGGGCTGTCGTCGGAGGCGCGCGCCACGCTCAACGCCGTCTTCCTGCACCACTGCGTACAGGCGGGGCTCGACATGGCGATCGTGAACCCCGCGCACGTGCGGCCGTACGCCGAGCTCGGCGCGGAGGAGCGCGCGCTCGCGGACGACCTGGTGTTCGCGGCGCGGCCGGACGCGCTGGCGCGCTTCATCGCGCACTATGAAGGGGTCGGCGCTCGGCGCTCGGCGCTCGGCGGCGGCGGGGAGGATCCCGCGGCGGGGCTCGAACCCGATGCCAAGATCCGCTTCATGGTGGTGCATCGGCGGAAGGAAGGCATCGAGGAGGCGCTCGATGCGGCGGGGGTGCGCACGGATCCGGTGCGCGTGCTGAACGCCGTGCTCCTCCCCGCGATGAAGGAGGTGGGGGACAAGTTCGGCGCGGGCGAGCTGATCCTCCCCTTCGTGCTGCAGAGCGCGGAGGTGATGAAGCGTGCGGTGGCGCACCTGGAGCGCTTCCTCGAGCGGAAGGAGGGGCACTCGAAGGGGACGGTGGTGCTCGCCACGGTGTACGGCGACGTGCACGACATCGGGAAGTCGCTCGTGCACACCATCCTCGCGAACAACGGCTACCGCGTGGTGGACCTCGGCAAGCAGGTGCCGGTGAACACGATCGTGGACGCGGCGGTGGAGCACGGCGCGCACGCGGTGGGGCTCTCGGCGCTGCTCGTATCGACCTCGCGGCAGATGCCGCTGTGCGTGCAGGAGCTCGACCGGCGCGGACTCGCGGTACCGGTGCTCATCGGGGGCGCCGCGATCAACCGCCGCTTCGGGCGGCGCGCGCTGTTCGTGGAGGGGGAGCGCGCGTACGGCGCCGGCGTCTTCTACTGCAAGGATGCCTTCGAGGGGCTGGACGCGATGGAACGCCTGCGCGACGGCGCGCGGCGCGAGGAGTTCGTGCGCGAGAACCTGCGCGCGGCGCGCGAGGACGTCTTCCTGCATTCGGGCGCGGGCAAGAATTCGGCGGCGGGGAGCGCGAGCACGGTGCGCAGCGCGGTGGCCGCCGACGCGCCGGTGCCCGCGGCGCCCTTCCTCGGCGCGCGCGTGCTGCGCGACATCCCGCTCGGCGAGGTGCTCGCGCTGCTCGACCTCGACGAGCTCTTCCGGCTGCAGTGGGGCGGCCGCGGCTCGGGGGCGGAGTTCGAGCGCGCGCGGCGCGAGGAGTTCGAGCCGGCGCTCGCGCGGCTCGCGGCGGCGGCGCACGCGGAGGGATGGCTCGCCCCCGCCGCGGTGTACGGATACTTCCCGGCGCAGTCGAGCGGGAACGACGTGATCGTGTACGATCCCGCGGCGTTCACGAGCGACGGCGGCGCGCGCCGCGAGATCGCGCGCTTCTCCTTCCCGCGGCAGGAGGGGCGCGAGCGCCTCTGCCTCGCGGACTACTTCCGCTCCGTGGAATCCGGGGAGGTGGACGTGCTCCCGCTGCAGGTGGTGACGGTGGGCGACGGCGCGGCGCGCCGCTTCGCCGAGCTGCAGGGACGCGGCGAGTACGCGGAGGCGTTCTACGTGCACGGCTTCGCGGTGGAGGCGGCGGAGGCGGTGGCGCAGTGGATGCACGCGCGCGTGCGCCGCGAGCTCGCGCTCCCCGACGCGCAGGGGAAGCGCTACTCGTGGGGCTATCCTGCCTGCCCCGACCTCGACGGGCACGACGCGCTCTTCCGCCTGCTCCCGGCCGCCGACGCGCTCGGCATGCAGCTCACCAGCGCGCACCAGCTCGTGCCGGAGCAGAGCACCGCGGCGATGGTCGTGCACCACCCCGAGGCGAAGTACTTCGCCGTGCGGGCGGCGGCGGCGCCCGCGGGGGCCGCGGAGGCGGCGTCATGAGCCCGCGCGACCTCTCGGCGCTGCTCGACCCCGAGCGCGTGCTCCTCTTCGACGGCGCGATGGGCACCATGCTCTACGCGCGCGGCGTGTACATCAACCAGTGCTACGACGAGCTCAACGTCCGCGCCCCCGAGCTCGTGCGCGAGGTGCACGACGCGTACGTGCGCGCCGGCGCGCAGGCGCTGGAGACCAACACCTTCGGCGCGAACCGGGTGAAGCTCGCGCAGCACGGGCTCGAATCGCACGTCGCGGAGTTCAACGCGCGCGCCGCGCGCATCGCGCGCGACGCCGCCGGCGAGCGCGTGCTCGTGGCCGGCGCGGTGGGGCCGCTCGGCGTCCGCCTCGAGCCCTTCGGCCCCACCAGCCGCGAGGAGGCGCGCGCCCACTTCGCCGAGCAGATGGCGGCGCTCCGCGAGGGCGGGGCCGACTGCTTCGTGATCGAGACGATGAGCGACCTCGCCGAGATGGAGCAGGCGATCCTCGCCGCGCGCGCGGTGGATCCCGCGGCCCCGGTGATCGCGCAGATGACCATCGGCCCCGACGGGCTCACCGCGTTCGGCGCCACGCCCGAGGACATCGCCGCCGCGCTCGACGCCTGGGGAGCCGACGTCGCCGGGCTCAACTGCTCCGTGGGACCGCAGACCGTGCTCGAGGGGATCGAGCGGATGGCCGCCGTCACCACGCGGAAGCTGAGCGCGCAGCCCAACGCCGGCATCCCGCGCGACGTGAGCGGCCGCATGATGTACATGGCGAGCCCCGAGTACATGGCCACCTACGCGCGCCACCTGCTGCAGGCCGGCGCGAAGGTGATCGGCGGCTGCTGCGGCACGACGCCGGACCACATCAAGGCGATGGCCGCCGGCCTGAAGCCGTTGATGCCGAGGCACGTCGCCCGCCCCGCGCTCAGCGCCCGCCCGCCGGACACCGCCGAGCGCCGAGCGCCGAGCGCCGAGCCCGCCGCCGTCCCCTCCGTGCCGCTCGCCGAACGCTCGCGCTGGGGCGCGCGGCTCGCGGAGGGGGAGTTCGTCACGTCCGTGGAGATCGTGCCGCCGCGCGGCGTGGATGCCACGGCGATGCTCGAGAGCGTGCGCGCGCTCAAGGGCGCGGGGGTGCACGCGGTGAACGTCCCCGACGGGCCGCGCGCGCAGAGCCGCATGGGCGCGCTCATGACCAGCCTGCTCATCGAGCAGCGCGTGGGGATCGAGACGGTCACGCACTACTGCTGCCGCGACCGCAATCTCCTCGGCATGCTGAGCGACTTGCTCGGCGCGAGCGCGATGGGGCTGCGCAACCTGCTGCTGATCACCGGCGACCCGCCGAAGATGGGACCCTACCCCGACGCGACGGCGGTGTTCGACATCGACTCGATCGGCCTCACGAACCTCGTGAGCCGGCTCAACCACGGCATGGACCCGGGCGGCCACGCGATCGGCGCGCCGACGCGCTTCGTGATCGGCGTGGGGGCGAATCCCGCCGCGATCGATCCGGCGGAGGAGCGGAAGCGCTTCGAGTGGAAGGTGGAGGCTGGCGCGGAGTTCGCCGTCACGCAGCCCGTGTTCGACGCGGCGCAGCTGGAGCGGTTCCTCGCCTCGGTGGCGCATGCGCGCATCCCCTTCGTGGCGGGGATCTGGCCGCTCGTGTCGGCGCGCAACGCCGAGTTCCTCGCGAACGAGGTGCCCGGCGTGGTGGTGCCGGACGCGATCGTCGCGCGGATGCGTCGCGCGAACGAGCGTTCCAAGGAGCACGCGGCGGCGGAGGGCGTCGCGATCGCGCGCGAGATGCTCGACCGGGTGCGCGGCGCGGTGCAGGGGGTGCAGGTGTCGGCGCCCTTCGGCCGCGCGGACCTCGCGATCGCGGTGATTCGCGGGAGCGTTTGAGGCGCGTTACTTTCCCCGCATGACGCACTCCACCGCACGTCCCGCCCTCACGTCCTTCTCCGACGACGAGAACGCGCTCCGCGAAGCCGTCGCCGGGTTCGCGGCCGCCGAGGTCCGCCCGCGCGCCATGGAGATGGACCGCGCCGCGAAGCTCGACCCCGCGCTCGTCCCGATGCTCTTCGAGCTCGGGCTCATGGGGATCGAGGTGCCGGAGGCGCTCGGCGGCGCGGGGGGGACGCTGACCATGGTGGCCATCGCGGTCGAGGAGCTGAGCCGCGCCGACGCGTCGACCGCGATCATGGTGGACGTGCAGAACACGCTCGTGAACGAGCCGCTGCTCCGGTGGGCGAACGACGCGCAGAAGGCGAAGTACCTCGCGAAGCTCACCGCCGGCACCGTGGGCGCGTACGCGCTCTCCGAGCCGGGCTCCGGCTCCGACGCCTTCGGGCTCGCGACGCGCGCCGTGAAGCGCGGGAGCGACTGGTCGCTCACGGGACGGAAGCTCTGGATCACCAACGGCGCCGAGGCGGAGGTCTACGTGCTGTTCGCCACCGTGGACCCCGCGGCGGGCTACAAGGGGATCACCGCCTTCATCGTGGAACGCGGTTTCAAGGGATTCGCCGTGGGGAAGAAGGAGGATAAGCTCGGCATCCGCGCGTCGAGCACCACGGAGCTGATCCTCGACGACTGCGTGGTGCCCGGGGAGAACGTGCTCGGCCCGGTGGGGCAGGGCTACAAGGTGGCGATCGAGACGCTGAACACGGGGCGCATCGGGATCGGCGCGCAGATGATCGGCGTGGCGCGCGGCGCGCTCGACGCGGCGATCGCGTTCGTGTCGGAGCGCCGGCAGTTCGGGAAGCCGGTGGCGGACTTCCAGGCGGTGCAGTTCCAGATCGCGCAGGCGGCGACGGAGCTCGAGGCGGCGCGCCTCATGGTGTACAACGCCGCGCGGATGAAGGACGCCGGCCTCCCCTTCACGCGCGAGGCGGCGATGGCGAAGCTCTTCGCGAGCCAGGTGGCGGGGCGGGTGACGTCCACCTGTCTCGAGCTGCACGGCGGCTACGGCTACACGAAGGACTACCCCGCGGAGAAGTTCTACCGTGACGCGAAGATCGGCACGATCTACGAGGGGACGTCCAACATGCAGCTGCAGACGATCGCGAAGCTGCTCATGAAATGAGCGCGCGCGGCGCCGGAGGCCGGCGCCGCGCGCGTCACCACGAACGGGTCGCGGTCAGCGCTGCATCATCGTCGCGAGGCCGCTCCCGATCAGCCAGGTGAGCGCCGCCGCCATGTAGGCCTGCGCGCGCGGGATCTTCCCCACCACCGAGAGCCCGATCCCCAGCAGCACCGTCTGCCAGATCACGAACACGTCCACGCGGCTGGCGAAGACGAGCAGCTTGTAGGGGGTGGAGTCCGGATCGAGGAAGTGCGCCACGCTCACCGACGGCGCGAACAGTCCCGTCATGTGCGCCGGGTCCATGAGCAGCATGATCACGAGCACCACGATCAGCTGCAGCACGCGCGGCACCCACGACCACGTGGCGACCATCATCGCGTCCTTCACCGTGGCCACGGAGCCGAAGAGCTTGCCGGCGAGCCAGAGGATGAGGCCGCCGCAGATCATCGCGATCGGCACGCTGAGCGTGCCGATCACCGGGATCACCTTCGCCATCATGCTCCGCCCCTGCTCCATCTGCGCGGGCGTGACCTGCGGATTCTGCGCGATGGCGCGCGCCACGATCCGTGGCCACTCCGCATCCATCAGCGTGGAGATCGGTCCCATCGACGCCACGATCACGATCCCCGCCAGCACGGTGAGGATCGCCAGCGGCGCGAAGAAGTCGCCGCCCTTCCGGCGCTCGAACACCTTCGCGGGCGAGGTGAAGATCTCCAGGAAATCGTCGATCAGTCCGGCCTTCTCGGCGGGCGGCGGTGCGGTCATCGGTCTCCTCGCGATGGGGGGGGTCGGGATGCCTGAGTCTGTCCCGCGCCCGCGCGCGCGGCAAGCCCCGCTTGTGCAACCCGGGCCCGGCGCGGAGACTTCGCCCATGGCGCCCCCCCGCCCCCGGCTGCTCCTCGTCGCGCTCCTCATCGCGCTCCCCTGCGCCGCCGCCCCGCTCGCGGCGCAGGCCGCGCCCGCCGAGCACGCCGCGCGCCGCGCCGCGCTCCTCGCCCGCCTCCCCGACAGCGCCGTGGTCATCGCCCTCGGCGCGCGCGAGCCGCGCGAGGACTACGTGCTCTTCGTGCAGGCGCCCGCCTTCTGGTACCTCGTGGGGTACCTCGAGCCGGATGCGAACCTCCTGATGGTGAAGCGCGGCGCGCGCACCGCGTCCACGCTCTTCGTGCCGCCGCGCGACGCGGCGTCGGAAGAATGGACGGGCCCCCGCCCCGGCGTGGAGCGCGCGGCCGAGACCACGGGCCTCGCGGCCCGCCCCGCCGGCGAATTCCGCGCCGTGCTCGACAGCGCGCTCGCCGGCGCGCGCACGCTCTACGTGGTGGGCGACATCGACCAGAGCGCCATCCTCTCCGCCGACGACCAGCTCGTCGAGTCGGTGCGCCGCGCGCACCCGCGACTCATGGTGGTGGATGCGGGGAGCATCGTCGACTCGCTCCGCGCCGTGCACTCGGAGAGCGAGTTCGCGCTGCTCCGCCGCGCGATCGCCATCACCGTCGACGCGGAGCGTGCCGCGATGCGCACCGTCGCGCCGGGGGCCGCGGAGTACCAGGTGCAGGCGGCGATCGAGCAGGTCTTCCGCGCGTCGGGGGCCGAGCGCCCCGGCTTCGCGACCATCGTCGGCTCGGGGCCCAACGCCACTTCCCTCCACCACCTCGCCGGCGACCGCGTGATGCGGAGCGGCGACCTGGTGGTGATGGACATCGGCGCGAGCTGGCGCGGCTACACCGCCGACGTCACGCGCACCGTGCCGGTGTCGGGCACCTTCACCCCCGAGCAGGCGGCGCTCTACCAGGTGGTGCGCGATGCGCAGGCCGCCGCCGAGCGCGCGGCCGTGCCCGGGGGCGATCCCCGCGCGGTGGACGACGCGGCCAACCTCGCGCTCGCCGCGGGGCTCGCGCGCCTCGGCCTCATCGAGAGCGCCGACGCCGTCTACGATCCGCCGCACGGCGCCTGCCACCACCGGTCCGAGCGCGGCTGCCTGCAGCTCTCCATCTATTACATGCACGCGCTCAGCCACGGGATCGGGCTCGAGGTGCACGACCCCGACCCCTGGGAGTTCGCGCCGCACCGGCTCGTGGCGGGCAGCGCGTTCACGATCGAGCCGGGGCTCTACGTGCGCGCGAACGCGCTCGACCTCCTCCCCGACACGCCGCGCAACCGCGCGTTCATCGCGCACGTGCGCGCGGCCTTCGCGCGCTACCAGGACCTCGGCGTGCGCATCGAGGACGACTACTTCGTGACCGCCGCCGGCGTCGAGTGGGTCTCGCGCGCGCCGCGCGAGCTCACCGAGGTGGAGCGGGCGATGGCCCGCTGAGGATCGCCGCGAGGATCGCCTTCGCCTTCGGGCTCGCCGCGGGATCCTTGAGCACGTGCGCGAACACCCGCGACTGCAGCTGCACGCGCGCCGCGAGCGGGACCGTGGGGCCCGCGCCCCGCCGCACGGTGATCGTCACCGGCTCGCCGGCCGTCGTGTAGCGGTCGCGCGCCGAGAGGATGAAGTTGCGGTCGATCGCCGCGTAGGGGCCGATCGCGATGAGCTGGTCCCCCGGCCGCACGCCCGCCGCCGCCGCCATCGAGCCCGGACGCACCTCCGTCACGACCACCGCGCCCGTGCTGTCCGGCTGCAGCCCGACGCCGAGCGCGAGGTTCCGCACGGTGTCGATCCGCACCTTCATCGCCGCGAGCGGGAAGACCGTGGCGTACGGGAAGGGGTCGCGCCCGCGCACGTAGCGGGCGTCGAACTCGGCGAATGATCTCCCCCCCGCCGCCGCGCTCACCGCGCCCCAGAACTGCGCGGCGGTGAAGCCCTTCCCCTTGAGGTACGCCTCGCGGTACAGCTGGCGCATCACGTCGTCGAGCGACCGCTTGCCGTCGCTCGCGTCGCGGATCTGGATGTCGAGCAGCAGCCCGGCGAGCGACCCCTTGTCGTAGTAGAGGTCGTCGGTGCCGTCGGTCATGTGGACCCACGCGTCGAGCGACGCGTCGCCGAGCGCCGTCGGCCCGGCGTCGGCCACGTGCGTCACCTTGCCGGCGGTGAGGCCGAGGAAGCCCTCCTCGTCGATGAGACCGGCGCGCGCCTCGCTCAGGTCGGCGTAGTAGTCCGTGACGCCTTCGCTCATCCAGAGCCACGGCGTGGGCTGCTCGCGCTCGTACTCGTAGGGCCAGAGCTCGGCGGGGCGGAGGCGCTTCACGTTCCACGCGTGGAAGATCTCGTGCGCGTAGATGCTCGTGAGCAGCGGATCGCCCACCGCCTGCGCGGCGAAGATGTCCACGTGCGCGCTCTGGTGCTCGAGGCCGGAGAGGCCGGCGTACGTCGAGTCCCAGATCTCCATGGTGGTGTAGTCGGCGAAGGGCGTGTCGCCGAACACCGCGGCCTCCACCGGCACGAGCCGCGCGAGCACGGCGAGCTCGCGCGCGCGCTCGGCGCCGTCCACCGCGCCCTGCGGGTACCACGCGAGGCGCATCCAGTGCGCGCCCATGGGCACGCTGTCGAGGCCGAAGCGCCCGACGAAGAAGGGCATGTCCACGAGATCGTGGTAGTTCCCCGCGGCGAAGGTGTTCGCGGGTCCCGTCGGCGCCATCGGCGTCACGACGCGCCACGCGCTGTCGGTGACGATGCGCACCGTGGCGGGGAAGTCGAAGCCGCGGCCCGCGGGATAGAGGAAGAGGTTCGTGCCGTTGAAGAGCAGGAAGTCATCCCGCGCCCACGCCATCGCGTTGTCGAGCGTGTCGGCCTTGTAGTCGAAGGCGACGGTGACCTGCGTGGAGCCGGCGGGATTCACGCGCCAGCGGTCGTAGTCCGTCTTCTCCCACGCGAGCGCGCGCCCGCCGGCGCTCGCGGCGAAGTTCCGGACCCAGCGCGGGAAGTAGCTGATCTCGTACGCCCCCGGCGTCCACACCGGGAGCGCGAGCAGCACCGGCGCGTCGCCCTTCGTGCGGAAGCTCATCTCCACGTGCACCAGGCGCCGCGCGGCGGCGTCGCGGTCGAAGGTGACGCGGTACTGGATGTCGCTCACCGGCGCCGATGCGGCGGGAGCGGCCTGCGCGGCGAGCGCGGGGGCGGCGAGGGCCGCGAGGGCGAAGAGAGAGCGAAGCATGGATGACGTGTTGGTGAAGGATGAGGCGGGAATATCTCCCCGCGCGCGGCGGTGTGCAAAGCGCCGGCGCGGCCGCGTCCCCGGGACGGCAGCAGCACCCACCCCGACCGAGAGGACCGCCATGCGCACCCTGATGACCGCCACGCTCGCCGCGATCGCGCTCGCCGCCGCGTGCACGAAGGCCGCCCCCGAGCGCGACGCCGAGTCGCGCGCCGACGGCGGGGCGCGCGGCGAGATGCTCGCCAAGGCCGCGGTGGTGGACCGCGCGGCCGCCGCTCCCCCCGGACCGTCGGCCGGCTTCGCCGCGAACGAGGCCGCGCCCGGCGAGCCGGTGCGCGCGCCCGGCGCGTGGACCGCCGCCGATTCGCTCGCGCCATCGATGATCATCCGCACCGGCACCGCGAGCATCGAGGTCGACTCGCTGGAGCCCGCGGTGGCGCACGTCCGCGACCTGGCCCGCCGCGTGGGCGGCTTCGTGGCGAACGTGCAGATGCAGGCGGGGCGCAACCAGACGCGCTCCGCCACGCTCGAGATCCGCCTCCCGAGCGCGCGCTTCGACGACGTGGCCACCGGCCTGCAGCCGGTCGGCCGCGTGGAGTCGGTGAACGTGAGCGCCGAGGACGTGGGCGAGGAGTACGTGGACGTGGCGGCGCGCGTCGCGAACGCGCACCGGCTCGAGCAGCGGCTCATCGACGTGCTCAACACCAAGACCGGCAAGCTCAAGGATGTGCTCGACGTGGAGCGCGAGCTCGCGCGCGTGCGCGAGGAGATCGAGCGCATGGAGGGGCGGATGCGCTACCTCCGGAACCGCGCCTCCGTGTCCACCTTCAGCATCACGGTGCACGAGCCGTATCCCGTGGTGGGGGAGCGCGGGAGCACGAGCGTGCTCGGCGGCGCGTTCAAGCAGAGCTGGCGGAACTTCATCGGCTTCACGGCGCGGCTCATCGCGGCGCTGGGGACGGTGATCCCCACCGTGCTCCTGCTCGCGCTCGCGGCGTGGGCGGCGGTGACGCTCGTGCGGCGGATGATCCGTCCCGCGAAGACGGAGTAGCGCGCGGGCGGCACGGGACCTCCGGGGCGGGGCGCGCGAGCGCTCCGCCCCGCGTCGCGTTGCCGCCGCCACGCCCCCGCCCCATATTCTCGGCGCGCTTCCACCCCGGAGCCCCAATGTCGGACCACGCCCCGCCGCCCGGCGCGCCGCGCACCCCGTACGTCGCCGCGAGCACCGAGATGGCCGAACTCACGCCGGGCGCCATCATCCTCGGCGTCCTCCTCGGCCTCGTCTTCGCCGCGTCCAGCGTGTACCTCGCGCTCAAGGTCGGGCTCACGGTGAGCGCCTCGATCCCGATCTCGGTGCTCTCGATCACGATCTTCCGCTACCTCTCCACCGCCTTCCGCGCGAAGCCGGCGACGATCCTCCAGAACAACATGGTGCAGACGACCGGCTCCGCGGGGGAGTCGATCGCCGCGGGCACCGTCTTCACGCTGCCCGCGCTGCTCCTCCTCGGCTACTCGCTCCCGTGGAGCACGGTCACGGCCGTCGCGACGGTGGGCGGGCTGCTCGGCGTGCTGCTCATGATCCCGCTGCGCCACACGCTGATCGTGAAGGAGCACGACAACCTCAAGTACCCCGAGGGGACCGCGGCGGCGGAGGTGCTGATCGTCGGCGAGGAGCGCGGCGTGCAGGCCCGCACCGTGTTCATGGGCTTCGGGCTCGCGTCGCTGTACAAGTTCGGCAACGGGCTGCTGCACCTGTGGGCGGAGGTGCCGCGGCGCGCGTTCGAGCGCGTGGTCGCGAACGGTCCGCCGCAGCTCTTCGGCGAGATCCAGGCCGAGATCAGCCCGGAGCTCACCGGCGTCGGCTACATCATCGGGCCGCGCATTTCGGGCTACCTCTTCGCGGGCGGCTGCCTCTCCTTCTTCGTGCTGATCCCGGCGATCAAGATGTTCGGCGCGGGGCTCACGGCGGCGATCCCGCCGGCGACGACGCTCATCGCGTCGATGAACGCGATGCAGGTGCGCGCCAACTACGTCTACTACATCGGCGCCGGCGCGGTGACGGCGGCGGGGCTCATCTCCCTGCTCCGCTCCCTGCCGACGATCAGCTCGGCGCTCGTCGGCGGGCTCAAGAGCGCGGGAGCGGGCGCGGCGAAGGGGGTCGCCGCGGTCGCACGCCTGCGCACCGAGCGCGACCTCCCGTTCACGATCGTGATCGGCGGCTCGGCGCTGCTGGTGGTCGCGATGATGGTGGTGCCGCAGATCCACCTCTCCTTCCTCGCGGCGGTGCTCGCGGTGTGCTTCGCGTTCCTGTTCGTCACGGTGTCGAGCCGCATCACCGGCCAGATCGGCTCCTCGGCCAACCCGATCAGCGGGATGACCGTGGCGACGGTGCTGCTCACGTCGCTCATCTTCCTCGCGCTCGGGCTCACGGGGATCGAGCACCGCGTGCTCGCGCTCACCGTGGGCGGCGTGGTGTGCGTCGCCGCCGCGGTGGCGGGCGCGACGTCGCAGGACCTCAAGACGGGCTACCTCGTGGGCGCGACGCCGGCGCGCCAGCAGATCGGCCTGCTCTTCGGCGTCACGACGAGCGCGGTGCTCATCGGCGGGATGATCTCCTTCCTCAACGCGGCGAAGACGACGATGGTGGCGCGCAGCTATCCCGGCGTCACGGTCACCGACATCGAGCCCGGCGCGCGCGACTCCGTGATGGGCGTCTGGTACCGCGTGGGGCATCTCACCGAGGCGCAGGGCGCCGCCCCCGCGGGGAAGTACCTCGTGGACAGCACCGGCGCGATCGCGTACCTCGTGGACCCCGGCATCGGCGGGCGCGAGCGCACCGATGTGCGCGGCAACACCAAGGACAAGCTCGACAGCCCGAAGGCGCAGATCATGGCGCTCGTGGTGGACGGGATCCTCACGCAGAAGCTCCCGTGGGGGCTCATCCTGATCGGCGCGTTCATCGCGATCGCGTGCGAACTGCTCGGCGTGCCGTCGCTCCCGGTGGCGGTGGGCGTCTACCTGCCGATCTCCACCTCGGCCACGATGTTCATGGGCGGCGCGGTGCGCTGGCTCGTGGAGCGGCGCGCGACCGCCGCCGAGCGCGCGGCCGCGTCGAGCGACTCGGGACCGGGGGTGCTCTTCAGCTCGGGGCTCATCGCCGGCGGCGCGATCATGGGCGTGATCATCGCCGCCTTCCAGGCGAAGGGCACCGACCGCTGGTTCGACCTCTCATCGCACGTGGGCTGGTTCGGCACGAGCGCCGCGGTGGCGGTGGTCATCTACGTGGTGGCGCTGGCGTATCCCCTGTATCGCGTGGGACGGAGGACGACATGACGACACGGCCACCGCGGATGACGCGGATGAACGCGGATCGGACGGCGCGCGGGCATGGCGCCATCGCGCTCGGCGTCCTTCTTCTTGCTCTCGCCACGGGCGTGCGCGCCCAGAACGCCTCTCGTTCGGATCCGCGTCCATCCGCGTCATCCGCGGTCGCCGTTCAAGTCGAGCCGGCCGACCTGATCGTCACCGCCGACCGCATCTACACCGTGGATGATGCCCGCCCCTTCGCCGACGCGATGGCGATCCGCGGCGGCAAGGTGGCGTACGTCGGCTCGGCCGCGGGGGCGATGGCGCTCCGCGGTCCGAAGACGCGCGTGGTCGCCTATCCCGGCCGCACGATCGTCCCCGGGATCACCGACGCGCATGCGCACATGCTCGGCCTCGGCGTCGCGCTGTCCTCGGTGGACCTCGTGGGCAGCGCGAGCGAGGACGAGATGGTCGCCCGCGTCGTGGCGCACGCGAAGGGGACCGCCGCGGGCGCGTGGGTCAACGGCCGCGGCTGGGACCAGAACCGCTGGGGGGACACGCGCTTCCCGACGCAGGAGAAGCTCTCCGCCGCGATGCCGAACAACCCGGTCGTGCTCGAGCGCATCGACGGGCACGCGCTGCTGGTGAACGCGGCGGCGATGAAGGCCGCGGGCGTCACCGCCGCCACGAAGGATCCCGATGGCGGACGCATCATGCGCGACGCGAAGGGGGAGCCCACCGGGGTCTTCGTGGACAACGCGCAGGAGCTCATCTACCGCGCCGTGCCGCCGATGACGCGCGAGCAGGAGAAGGCCGCGCTGCAGGCCGCCGTGGCGGAGGCCAACCGCTGGGGGCTCACCGGCGTGCACGACGCCGGCGAGTCGCGCGCCACGATCGACGTGTACGAGGAGCTCGCGAAGGCGGGGAAGCTCACGATCCGCGCCTACGTCATGATCGGCGATGACTCGGCCGCCGAGGCGTACTATTTCAAGCTCGGCCCGCGGAGCGCGATGTACGATGCGCACCTCTGGGTGCGCGCGATCAAGCTGTACGCCGATGGCGCGCTGGGCTCGCGCGGCGCGGCGCTGCTCGACCCGTACAGCGACGATCCCGGCAACCGCGGGCT
>DATKOH010000003.1:0-5657 GCA_035524735.1 Gemmatimonadaceae bacterium | reverse complement strand
ACGTGGTCGTCGCCGTACTTGCGGCGCACGTATTCGATGACCTCCTCGCGGCGGTCCGCGCAGAAGTCGAGGTCCATGTCGGGCATCTCGTTCCGCTCCGGGTTCAGGAAGCGCTCGAAGAGGAGGTCGAAGGCCAGCGGGTCGACGTCGGTGATGCGGAGGGCGTAGGCCACGAGCGAGCCCGCGGCGGAGCCGCGCCCCGGGCCCACCGGGATGCCGCGGTCGCGCGCCGCCTTGATGAAATCCCAGGTGATGAGGAAGTAGCCGGCGTAGCCGGTCTTCGTGATCACGCCGAGCTCGTAGTCGAGGCGCTCGCGCACCGGGGCGGGGAGCGGGTCGCCGTAGCGCGCGCGCGCGCCGGCCTCGGCGAGCGTCACCAGCATGTCGTTCTCGCTCTTCACCTCCGGCGGGAGCGGGAAGGCCGGCAGGAAATACTTCTTCTCGAAGAGGAGGTCCGTCTCGCCCGCGACCTTGAGCGTGTTCTCGAGCACGTCCGGACGGCCGGGGAACCAGTTCGCGACCTCGGGGGCGCTCTTGA
Source organism: Gemmatimonadaceae bacterium (assembly GCA_035524735.1). Taxonomy (GTDB): domain Bacteria; phylum Gemmatimonadota; class Gemmatimonadetes; order Gemmatimonadales; family Gemmatimonadaceae; genus DATKOH01. Next base: position 5,119 of record DATKOH010000003.1, on the reverse strand, counting down.
AGAAGAGCCCCGAGTCGTACTTCATGCGGTCGAGGTCGGCGCGGTCCTTCTGCAGGCCGATGCAGAGCAGCACGTCGTGGGCGTCGTGGTCGCCGGCCTTGAGGAAGTGCGCATCGTTGGTGGCCACCACCGGGAGGCCGAGCTCATCGGCGAGCTCGAAGACCATCGCGTTCAGCCGCGGCTGCTGTCCGGCGGCGTCGTGCGCCTGCACCTCGAGGTAGTAGCGGCCGGGGAAGTGCTCGGCGTACCACTCGGCCGTGGCCTTCGCCTCGTCGCGGCGCCCTTCGAGGAGGTGCACCGCGACCTCCCCCGCCATGCACGCCGAGCTGACGATGATCCCCTCGCCGTGGCGCGCGAGCAGCTCACGGTCCACGCGCGGGCGCGAGTAGAACCCCTCCGTGTAGCCGAGCGAGGAGAGCCGCACGAGGTTCTGGTAGCCGGTGCGGTCGCGCGCGAGGAGCACGAGGTGGTAGTACGGTTTGGCGCCCGGCGATGGGCGCGCGCGCTCGCGGCGCGAGCCCGGCGCGACGTAGCCCTCCATGCCGATGATGGGCTTGATCCCGGCCTTCCTCGCCTTCTCCTGGAACTCCCACGCGGCGTGGAGGTTGCCGTGGTCGGTGATCGCGAGCGCGGGCATCTCGAATTCGAGCGCGCGCGCGATGAGATCATCGATCCGGTTCGCGCCGTCGAGGAGGGAGTACTCGGTGTGGGTGTGGAGGTGGACGAAGGACACGGACGACGGCCGGCGTGGCGAGGGGGCTGGGGCAGGGGGGCGGCGCGAGCGAACGGCGGGAGATGGGACGGCGCGCCGGGCGCATCGGGGAGAGGATATATTATACCGGCCGGGCGGGGCGCGGGCTACGCGGGACGTGCGCTCGCGCGCCCCGGCTTCCTCACGACACTTGACGACATGCGAGCGACTACGGGATTGGTGATCGCGGCGGCGCTGGGTGCCGCGGCGTGCAGCAGCGGGGACAGCACCGGCAGCAATACCGCCACCTGTTCCGGCGTGGTGGACACGGTGCCGCCGCTGGGCGTGCAGACGGTGGATGCCGCGAGCGCCGGTTGCGTCGCGATGCCGTCGGACGGGTCCACGTACATCGTGGTGCCGCAGTACGCGAGCGGCACCGGCGGGACGTCGCCGGTGAACTATCAGATCGGCACCGATCCCGCGCCGGCGCAGCAGGACATCGTGCCGCGCATCGTGTCGGCGCAGCCCGGCGCGAGCCTCTCGTTGCAGGCCCCCGCCGTGGGGCTGCGGCAGACCTTCGACTTCATGCTGCGCGAGCGCGAGCGGCAGATCGCCGCGTCGGGCGCCGGGGCGCACCCGCGGGCCGCGCTGGTCGCCGCGCTGCGCGCGACGCCGATCGTCGGCACGGTCGACACGTTCTGGGTGTGCAGCGACCTCAACTGCACCACATTCAAGAAGGACACGGCGGTGGCGAAGTACGTCGGCAGCCACATCGCCATCTTCATGAGCCAGAACACGCCATCCGGCGGACTCACGGCGGGCGACATCACGGCGCTCGGCAACACCTTCGACCAGGACCTCTACGACATCGACGTGAACACCTTCGGCGCGCCCTCGGACATCGACGGCAACGGGCGCGTGATCGTGCTCATGTCGCCGAAGGTGAACGCGATGACGCCGTCGAGCCAGTGCAGCACGCAGGGCTACATCGCCGGCTTCTTCTTCGGCGCCGACCTGGTGCCCACGCAGTCGCATTCCAACGACGGCGAGATCTTCTACTCGATCGTCCCCGATTCGAACGGCACGTTCAGCTGCGCGCATTCGGCGACGACGGTCAAGAGCCTCATCCTCGCCACGTTCATCCACGAGTTCCAGCACATGATCTCGTGGAACCAGCACGTGATCGTGCGCGGCGGGAATTCCGAGGACACGTGGCTCAACGAGGGGATGAGCCACATCGCCGAGGAGCTGGGCTCGCGCTACTACGAGCAGAAGTACCCGGCGCCGAGCGGCCGCGCGAATCCGGCGCAGCTCTTCCCGGATTCGTCCCAGGGGTTCATCTCGGGCGACCTCTACAACTCGTACACGTACCTCCAGGCGCCGGGGGCGAGTTCGGTCACGATCTTCGCGAACTCCGGCTCCCTGCAGGAGCGCGGCGCGGCGTGGATCTTCCTCCGCTGGCTGGGCGACCTGAAGGACTCCACGATCTACGGCAAGCTCGACCAGACGGCGCTCACCGGCATCACGAACGTGGAGACGCAGGCGGGGGAGAGCTTCCAGTCCCTCTTCGGCGACTTCGCGATGGCCGTCTACTCGGACAGCCTGCCCGGGATGCCCCGCGCGAGCGCGCCGGCGCGCGACCGCTTCGTGTCGCGCAACCTGCGGCAGATCTACGCGCGTCTGAACTCCGTGGACGCCGCCACCTACCCGCTCCCCTTCCCGGTGACGCTCCCGGCGCTGCCGGTGGGCTCGACGGCCTCCTCCAGCATGCTCGTGGGCACGATGCATTTCTGGAAGCTCACGATGCCGTCGAGCGGCGGGGCGATGCGGCTGCATTTCACGAGCAGCTCGGGCGGGAGCTTCCCCTCGGGCGACCACGCGCAGGTGACGGTGCTGCATTGTCCGTCGGCGTCGGCCTGTCCGTGACGCCGCGCGCGCGGCGCGCGGGGTGAGGTCGCGCGCCGCGCGGTGGGCGGTGCGCGGGGCGCTCGCGCTCGTCGCGCTGCTCCTGCTCTTCGCCATCGCGACTCCCGCGGGGCGCTACCTCGCGCGCGCGGGGTGGGCGGAGGCGGGGATCCTCCGACGCCGCCGGCCGATCGCCGCGCTGGTCGCCGACCCGGCGACCGACCCGCTCACCCGCGGCAAGCTCGAGCTCGTGCTCGCCGCGCGCGCGTACGCGCAGGACTCGCTCGGCCTCGCCGCGCGCGAGAGCTTCACGAGCTACACGCGGCTCGACCGCGACACGCTCGTGCTCGTCGTCTCCGCCGCCTTCCGCGACACGCTCGCCTTCCGCACCTGGTGGTTCCCGATCGTGGGGCGCGTGCCCTACAAGGGGTACTTCGACTTCGCGCAGGCGGAGGCGCTCGGCCGCGACCTCGACCGGAAGGGATTCGACAGCTACGTGCGCCCGGCGAGCGCGTTCAGCACCCTCGGCTTCTTCAACGACCCGGTGCTCTCGACCACGCTCGCCGAGGACAGCACGACGCTCGCGAACACGGTGATCCACGAGCTGACGCACAACACGTTCTACGCGCCCGGGCAGGCGGTGTTCAACGAGAGCTTCGCGAACTTCGTGGGCTCGCGGGGCGCCGAGCGCTTCTTCGCCGCCCGCGGCGACAGCGCGCACGCGGCGCGGGCCCGCACGGACTGGGAACGGGAGAAGTACCTCGGCCGCTACTGGACGGCGGTGTACGAGTCGCTCGACTCGGCCTTCCGCGCCCACCCGGGCGACCGCGCCGCGCGGCTCGCCGCGCGCGACAGCGTGTTCGTGCACATGCGCTTCTGGTTCGCGAAGGACATCATGCCGAAGATCCCCGGGCTGCCGCCGGGGCAAGTGGTGCAGCTGCGGCTCGACAACGGGACCATCCTTGCGCGCCGGCTGTACCGCACCGGGTTGGACGCCTTCGACTCCGTGTACGCGCGCGAGGGGAACGACCTGCGGCGCGCCGCGGCGCGGGTGATCGCGCTGGCGCGCGCGCGGCCGGACGATCCGCTCGCCGCGGTGCGCGACTGGCTCGCCTCAGGCGCCGAAGCGGCCGCGCAGCAGCGCCCGTAGGTCCACCGGCTCGCCGGTGAAGGGGCGCTCGCGCTCCTCGGGGACGGGGACCGCGTCCGGCGCCGCGGCGACGCGGGTCATGAGCTCGCGCACGCCGCCGTCGACGAAGCGGGTGAGCTGGTCCACCGCGTACTCGGTGCCGAAGCGCGACTGCCAGGCGTTGAGCGGGTAGACCACCGCGAGGTGCTTCCGCGCGCGCGTCATCGCCACGTACATGAGGCGCCGCTCCTCCTCCATCTGCTCGTCATCGTCGAGCGCGCGCGACGAGGGGAACCAGCCGTCCACGGCCCAGATGATGAACACGGCATCCCACTCGCGCCCCTTCGCGCTGTGCGCGGTGCTGAGGATGAGCGCGTCGTCCTCGGCGCCGCCGCCGGCGGCGAGGTCCTGCGTGTTCGACGGCGGCTCCAGCGCGAGCTCGGCGAGGAAGGCGTCGCGATGGGGGAAGCCGCCGGCGATCACCTCGAGCTGGTCGAGGTCGGCGAGGCGCGGCTCCGGGCGGTCGTAGCGCTCGCGCAGGATGTCGTCGTACAGCGAGCGGAGGCGCGCGATCTCCTCGGCCACCGAGCGCTCGGCGCCCGCGGCGTCGGGCTGCATGAGCTCCGCGAGCAGGAGCACGAGCTGCGCGTGCGCGGCGCGCGCCCGCGGCGGCGGGACGAACTGCACGATCGCCTTCGGATCCCACGCGCGGTCGGCGAGCAGCGCGATCGCCGCGCGCGCGGTGACGTCGCCGATGCCGGGGAGGAGCGTGAGCACGCGGAACCAGCTCACCTCATCGCGCGGGTTCTCGAGGATGCGGAGGAAGGCGAGCACGTCCTTCACGTGCGCGGCCTCGAGGAACTTGATGCCGCCCCACTTCTCGAAGGGGACCTGGCGGTTGGTGAGCTCGATCTCCAGGTCGGCGCTCATGTAGCCGGCGCGGAAGAGCACCGCCATCTCGCGCAGCGGGGTGCCCGCCTCGTGGAGCTCGAGGATCCGGTCCACCACGTACTGCGTCTGTTCGTGCTCGTCGCGCGCCGCCACGAGCAGGGGGCGCTCGCCGCCGGTGCGCGTGGTGAAGAGCCGCTTGCCGTAGCGCTGCCGGGCGCGGGAGATGAGCGTGTTGCTCACGTCGAGCACCGGCTGCGTGGAACGGTAGTTCTGCTCGAGGGTGACGATCGTGGCGCCGGGGAACTGCTCGGGGAAGTCGAGCATGTTCCGCACCGTGGCGCCGCGGAAACTGTAGATGCTCTGCGCGTCGTCGCCGACCACGGTGACGTTCTTGTGCGTCATGGCCATGCCGCGCAGGATGCGCGCCTGCAGGACGTTGGTGTCCTGGTACTCGTCCACGAGCACGTGGTCGTAGAGCGAGGAGATCCGCTGCGCCAGCTCCG
>DATKOH010000002.1:0-7063 GCA_035524735.1 Gemmatimonadaceae bacterium | reverse complement strand
GTGACGGCGACGGTGACGGACGCGAAGGGGACGGGCTGGGCGGCGAACACCTCGCACCCGGCGACGGCGATCACCTGCCAGGTGGGTTTCGGCAGCGACTCGATCGCGGGCGTGGGCGACGGCGTCATTCAGTGCAAGTAGACCACGGATAGGGCAGGACCGGGCGGGCCAGGCAGCGATGCCTGGCCCGTTCAGCATCTCAGGGGAACTGCAACTCCAAACCGCAACTGCAACCGCAACCGCGGATGAACGCGGATGAACGCGGATGACTGCGGGTGGGGCGGATCAACGCGGATCAACGCGGATCAACACGGATCAACACGGATCAACGCGGATCAACGCGGATCAACGCGGACGAACGCGGATGAACGCGGATCAACGCGGATCAACGCGGACGAACGCGGATGACTGCGGCTCGCGCCCTGCGCGTCAGGGCGCGCTCCCCCCGCTCCGGCGGTCGCATCGCTGCCAACACCAACGGCACGCTTTCCTGGAGGGGAGGTCGCCGGGATGCGCAGGGAGCGATCCGCGTTCATCCGCGTTCATCCGCATTCATCCGCGTTCATCCGCGTTCACCCGCGTTCACCCGCGTTCATCCGCGTTCATCCGCGTTCATCCGTGTCGATCCGTTCCCCTCGCCGTGGACCTGTCATCGCGCTTTGATTCGCGCCAGTATTGGGCCGTGGTCCGCGGTGGTCGCGGGCTCGAATCGCGAGGAGCGCACATGTCGATCTCACGTCGCACGTTCATCGGCACCGGTGCCGCGGCGGCGGCCGGTCTCACGCTCGTCCCCACGGCGGCGGAGGCGGCCGAGCGACTCGTCGCGCTCGGCGGCGCGCCCGGAATCCTGAGGAGCAAGGGGCGCCCGTGCGTGGTCGCGTCGGCGAACGGCATCCGCGGCGTGGCGGTGGCCTACGACCAGATCAAGGCGGGCGCGGACCCGCTCGACGCGGTGATCGCCGGCGTGAACATCCAGGAGCTCGATCCGGAGGACCAGTCGGTCGGGATCGGCGGACTGCCGAACGAGGAGGGCGTGGTGCAGCTCGACGCGTCCTGCATGCACGGGCCGACGAAGCGCGCGGGAGCGGTGGGTGCGCTCGAAGACATTGCGACGCCGTCGCTGGTCGCGAAGGCCATCATGGACTACACGAACCACATCTTCCTCGTGGGCGCGGGCGCCAAGAAGTTCGCGCTCGAGATGGGGTTCAAGGAGACCAATCTCCTCACCGAGAAGTCGCGGCAGGACTGGCTGCGGTGGAAGGCGAACCTCAACGCCAACGACAACTGGCTCGACCACTCCGACGACGTGAAGATCAAGTTCACGACGGGCACGATCCCGATGCTCGGCGTCACCGCGGGCGGCGACATCGCGAGCGTGGTCACGACGAGCGGCCTCTCGTGGAAGATCCCGGGGCGCGTGGGGGACAGCGGCGTCGTGGGGGCGGGACAGTACTGCGACAACGCGGTGGGCGCGGCGGGCTCCACGGGGCGCGGCGAGTCCAACATCAAGATCTGCGGCGCCTACTACATCGTGGAGCTGATGCGCCAGGGAATGGCGCCGCAGCAGGCCTGCATGAAGGCGCTGGAGCGCGTGGTGGAGACCACGGAGGCGCGGCTGCTCGACGGGAACGGCCGCCCGAAGATCGACCTCGAGTACTACGCCGTCGCGAAGGACGGCAGCTACGGCGCGTCGACGATGTACGAAGGGCGGAAGTTCGCCGTGTGCGACGCGAACGGCGCGCGGCTGGAGGAGTGCGCGTACCTCTACCGGAAAGAGCTCCGCCCGAAGTGACGGCGCGCGGGGGGCGCCTCGCGCCTACGGCGTGAGCGCGCCCTCCTCCTTCCGCGCCTCGGCGAGCGGCGCGTACCCGGGCTGCGCGCCGTGCCAGATCTCGAAGAGCTGCGCGTACGCCGCCCTCGCCGCCGCGCGGTCGCCCGCGATCGCGTTCGCGCGGGCGAGGCCGAGCACCACGGCGGGGCGGCGCGGCGTGCGGGCGATCGCGAGCGTGAACTCGGCCCGCGCGCTGTCGCCGCGGCGGGCGGCGAGGAAGAGGTCGCCGCGCAGTTCGTGCGGCGGCTTGAAGGTCGCCGGGGGGCCGAAGGGGAAGGGGAGGGAATCGTCGCTGTGCGCGGCCGCGGCGGCGAGGGCGAGCGCGCGGGCGGTGTCGCCGCCGAGCATCGCGGCCATGGCGCGAAGCTCGGTGCGCAGGATCGGCGGGTAGCGTCCCGCCTCGGGGTCCGCCGCACTCGGCGCGAGCGCCGCGACCGCGCTGTCCATCGCCGCGAGCGCGGCGGCCATCGCCGCGCGGTCGCCGCGCCGGAAGGCGGCGTAGCCGGTGCCGAAGGCGAGGTCGGCGCGCGTCTCGGCGTCGGCGCCCGTGGGGAGGGTGCCGAGCCAGCGCGCGTCAGGCCGGCCCGCGTCCACGAGATACGCGGTGCGCATCTGCGCGTAGGAATTGGCGGCGCCCGCGCGTCCACCCATGCCGACGCGCGCCCAGCAGGCCGCCATCACGGGCGCCGCCGAGTCGGGGCGTCCCTGCTGCAGGTAGCCGTACTCGAGCCACTCGTTGTAGTGGAAGCAGCCGTTGTGCATGGGATCGGTGTGGGCGTGGCCGGCGGTGACGTGCACGGCGTGCACGTTCGCGGTCACGACGTCGTCCCAGAGGCCGAGGGCGAGGAAGATGTGCGACGTCATGTGCTGCGCGTGCGCGGCGCCGGGGGCGATGCGCGAGTACGCGCGCGCCGCGGCGAGCGCGATCTGCGCGTGCGCGGGATCGTCGTACGCGTGGATCACGTAGTGCGCGGCGCCCGGATGGTCGGGGTGGTGCACGAACGCCGTCTCCGCGATCGCGCCGGCCCTGAGATAGGTGGGAACGTCGCGGTCCCCCTGGTTGAGGCCGAGGAGGGCGAGCGCCCAGAAGAGCTGCGCCTCGGTGTCCCCGGGGTTGTCGCGCGCGACGGCGGCCATCGCGGCGGCGTACGCGGTGTCGCGCGCGGGCTTGGGACCGGCGCCGTAGAGGATCTCGACGGCGCCGAGGTAGCCCTTCTCGCGCGCGGTGGGCGCCTTGGCGGCGCGCGCCGCCGGTGTGGCGCCGAGCCGTGCGAGGGCGGCGCGGGCGGCGGCGGTGTCCTGCTCGTCCCACACGGGATGCGTGTACGTCATCGCCTCCCCCCAGTACGCCATCGCGAAGCCGGGGTCGAGGCGCTCGGCCTCGCGGAATTCCTTGAGCGCCGAGGGATACTCGAAGCTGTGGAGGTAGAGGACGCCGGTGATGAAATGCGCCTGCGCGGCGGGGGCGCCGGAGGTGGGGAAGTCGATGGTGCCGAGCTGCTGGGCGCGGGCCGCGGGGGCGAGCGCGAGGGCGGCGATCGTGGCCGCGAGCGGGAGGCGGAGCATCGCGAACGATACCACCGCGCGGCGCGCCGAGCCAACGGCGCGGCGCTACCGGCCGAGCGCTTCCAGTTCGATCATGAGGCACCGGTCCTGCACCACGTCGATGCCGGCGCGCGCGAGGCGCTCGGCGGCCTCGTCGTTGCGGATGCCGAGCTGGAACCAGACCGACTTCGGGCGCTTGGCCAGGATGTCGTCGAGGTGCTCGGGGATACGGTGCGAGCGGCGGAAGACCTCCACCATGTCGATGTCGCCGGGGATGTCGGCGAGCCGGCGGACGACGGGGCGGCCGAGGATCTCGGTGACGTCGGGGAAGTAGACGGGCACGGGCACGATCTCGAAGCCGGCGGCCTGCGCGTGCGCGGGAACGAAGTACGCGGGGGCGCCGGACTCGGGGGGCTTGATGCCGAGGACGGCGATGCGGCGCGTGCGGCCGAGGAGCGCCGCGATGCCGGCGGGATCGTCGATCAGGTGGCGGTGCCAGTCGTCATGCGCGTCGGTCATCGATTTCCCATGGGTGCCCGGGGCGGTGTAGATTCCATCGTCAACGTACCGCTGTTCCCGTCGTTCGGAGATCCCTCACAATGCGTATGCTCGTCCTCGGGGCCGGCCTCCAGGGCTCGGCCTGTGCCTATGATCTGCTCCAGAATCCCGAGGTCAAGGAAGTGCGCCTCGCGGACCTGCACATCGAACACTTGCCGGAGTTCCTCGCGCCGCACTCGGGGAAGCGTCTGCTGCCGACGCCGCTCGACGTGCGCGACCGCGCCGCCGTGCTCGCGCTCATGAAGGAGAGCGACGCGGTGATGAGCGCGATCCCGTACTACTTCAATCTCGACCTCGCGAAGGCCGCCGTCGAGGCCGGCACCCACTTCTGCGACCTCGGCGGCAACACCGAGATCGTCTTCCAGCAGAAGCAGCTGGGCGAGCAGGCGGCGAAGAAGGGGATCACCGTGGTGCCCGACTGCGGGCTCGCGCCGGGGATGGTGAACATCCTCGCACAGCACGGCATCGAGCAGCTGGACAAGGTGAAGAGCGTGAAGATCTACGTGGGCGGACTGCCGCAGCACCCGGAGCCGCCGCTGAACTACCAGATCGTGTACTCGCTGGAGGGGGTGCTCGACTACTACACGACGCTCTCGTGGGTGGTGCGCGACGGGAAGCGCGCGCAGGTGAAGGCGCTGAGCGAGCGCGAGGCGGTGGAGTTCCCGAAGCCGGTGGGCGAGCTGGAGGCGTTCCACACGGCGGGGGGGCTGAGCACGATGGCGTGGCGCTACGAGGGGAAGATCCCGACCATGGAGTACAAGACGCTCCGCTATCCGGGGCACGCGCACATCATGGAGGCGATCCGCGAGCTCGGGCTGCTCGACCTGACGCCGGTGGACGTCAAGGGGATCAAGGTGGTGCCGCGCGACGTGACGGTGGCGGTGATGGGGCCGCGTCTCACGAAGCCGAACGGGCGCGACCTGGTGGCGCTGCGCGTGATCGTGGACGGCACGAAGGACGGCAAGGGGAAGCGGGTCGGCTGGGAGCTGCTCTGCTATTACGACGAGGCGCGGAAGATCAGCGCGATGATGCAGACCACGGGCTACTCGCTCTCGATCACCGGGCAGATGCAGGCGCGGGGGGAGATCCGGCCCGCGGGGGTGCACACGCCGGACGAGTGCGTGCCGGCGCAGAAGTACATCGACGCGCTCGACCAGCGCGGGGTGCACATCAAGCCGATCGCGTTCTGAGTCGTGTGCGGGCCCGCTCGCGCGGCCGCTTGCGGCGCGTGGAGGGCGGGGGCAACGTGAGGGCGGCGCGCGACGCGCCGCCCTCTTCCTCTCGCGGAGCCGACCATGTCGCCTGATCCGACGCCCCCCTCGCGGGACGATGCGCTGCAGTTCGACCGGGTGTCTTCGGCGCCGCCGGCGGGGGGCGCACCGGCGGCCGCGGTGACGTGCTCCTCCTGCGGGAAGGCGATCACGGACGAGTACTTCCACGTGAACGGGCGCCCGCTCTGCGCCGACTGCCGGACGAAGGTGCTCGGCGCGGCGGAGGCGCTGCAGGCGAGGAGCAAGACGACCGCGGTGTTCCTCCGCGCGGCGGTGTGGGGCTTCGGCGCCGCGATCGCGGGGGCCGCCATCTACTACGGCGTCATGAAGTTCCTGGACCTCGAGATCGGGATCGTGGCGATCCTGATCGGATGGATGGTCGGCCGCATGATCCAGAAGGCGACGCAGCACGCCGGGGGGCGGCGCTACCAGGTGCTCGCGGCGGGGCTGACGTACGTGGCGGTGGCGCTCGCGTACGCGCCGTTCGCGGTGGAGGGGGCGGTGAAGGCCGCGCGGCGGGAGAGCGCGGTGAAGCACGCGGTGTCGGTGGACAGCGTGCGCGTGGGCACGGACAGCCTGGCCGCGAGCGGCGACCGCGCGGGGCGGGACACGGCGCCGGCGACGGGCGCGGCGGGGAAGGGGGCGGATGCGCCGGGCGCCGGATCGTTCGCGGTGGCCTTCGTGGCGCTCATCGGCCTCGTGCTCGCGCTGCCGGTGATGGCGAACCTGGGATCGATGCCCGGCGGGGCGATCGGGCTGCTCATCATCGGGATCGGCCTGCTGCAGGCGTGGCGGATGACGGCGGCGATGCACATCGACGTGCGCGGCCCCTTCCGCGTGGGCGCCGCGCCGCCGCCGCCGGCGCCGCGCCGCGCGTGACCGTTCCGTCGATCGCTCCGCAGCGGCGGCTGTCGCGCTGCGCGCAGTGCGGCACGGAGATCGCGCCGGGACTGCTCGCCTGCCCGGCCTGCGGCGCGCTGGTGCACGCGGCGGAACTGAAGACGCTCGCCGCCGATGCGGAGCGCCAGACCGCGGACGGGGATCTCGCGGGCGCGCGGCGGAGCTGGCTGCGCGTGCTGGATCTCCTGCCGCCGCACGCGGAGCAGCGCGCGCCGGTGGAGGCGCGCGCGTCGGAGCTCGCGCGGCGCATCGAGTCGACGCCCGCCGCGCAGCGCGGCGAGCCGGCGGACCCGCGCCCGTGGTGGAAGCGCGGCGCCGCCGCGGTGAGCGCCGCCGTCCTGCTGGCGCTGTCGAAGGCCAAGTTCCTGCTGCTCGGCCTCGGGAAGATGACGACGCTGGCGTCGATGCTCGCGTTCGCGGCCGTGTACTGGAATGCGTTCGGGTGGACGCTGGCGCTGGGCTTCGTGGCGACGATCTACGTGCACGAGATGGGGCACGTGGCGGCGCTCCGGCGCTACGGCATGGACGCGTCGGCGCCGCTCTTCGTGCCGGGGCTCGGCGCCGTGGTGCTGTCGAAGCAGCACTACGATGATCCGAAGCTCGATGCCAAGGTGGGGCTCGCGGGTCCGCTCTGGGGACTCGGCGCGGGGCTGGTGTGCTACGCCGTGTACCGCTACACCGGCAACGGCTACTGGGGCGCGCTCGCGCAGCTCACCGGGTTCATCAACCTGTTCAACCTGATCCCGTTCTGGCAGCTGGACGGCTCGCGCGGCTTCCACGCGCTGAGCCGGTGGCAGCGCTGGGCGGTGGCCGCCGCCTTCGGGATCGCGTTCTTCGCGACGGGACTGAAGCTGCTCGTGCTGCTCGCCGCCGTCGCGGTGTACCGCGCCTTCCAGCCCGCCGTGCGCGACGGGGACCTCGACGCGTTCGGCACGTTCCTGATCCTGATCGGCGCGCT
>DATKOH010000001.1:0-9927 GCA_035524735.1 Gemmatimonadaceae bacterium | reverse complement strand
GTGACGGCGACGGTGACGGACGCGAAGGGGACGGGCTGGGCGGCGAACACCTCGCACCCGGCGACGGCGATCACCTGCCAGGTGGGTTTCGGCAGCGACTCGATCGCGGGCGTGGGCGACGGCGTCATTCAGTGCAAGTAGGCTGACCGCTGTACGGAATGCCGACGGGCCAGCCGCGAGGCTGGCCCGTCGTGCATCCGGGGGGCGCGGCCCCGCCTTACCCCTAGTCCGCCGCCCGACAGAAGACCCGGCACTTGGGGAGTGCCATTGGACGCCCCGACCTTGTAACTTTTGGGTGCATGTGGGCGTCCTAATGTGAACGGATGTCTCGCATTGCCGCCGGGCCCGACCGGGCCGGCGGGTACAACCCTCCGGGAGGAATCATGAGCAAGTCCAGCATCTTCTTCGCAGTCGCGGTGCTCGCCGCTGCGGTCGCGGCCCCCGCCAGCGCGCAGGGCAAGGTCGATCGTCAGGGTCTCTACGTCGACGTCGGCGTGAACTACACGCTGGGCGTGAGCGGCGCCGAGCTGACGGGTTCGAGCGGCGAGATCATCGGCCAGACGACGAACGTCGCCGGCTTCACGGGCGCGATCGGCCTGGGCCTGAAGAGCAACATGTTCCGCCTCGGCTTCCAGTACGACATGTACTCGGTGAACGACGTCTTCGCGACGTCGGGGCTGAAGGACGCGACGTCGTACTACACGCTGGCCGGCACGTTCTACCCGAGCGCCACCGACGGCTTCTGGGGGCGCCTCAACCTCGGCTACGGCTCGTCCAAGGTGAGCGGCGCGAGCACGGCGTCGGGCACGTCGAGCGGCTTCGCGGCGGGCTTCGCGGTGGGCTACGACATCCTGATGAGCGGCGACAAGTTCGCGATCTCGCCGTACCTCAGCTACCTGGGGCTGCTCTCCGGCGGTGATTTCGGCGGCGACTTCTCCGGCGCCAAGGCGAAGAACAGCGTCATGCAGATCGGCTTCACGCTCGGCTACAAGCACTAACGGCGAGCGCCGGCAGGAAGGGCGGGGCCCGTCGCGCGAGCGGCGGGCCCCGTTCGCATCGGGGGACGTGGTTGAGCGGGCCGCCGCGGGCGGCTAGCTTGCAGGGACGCACGGCGCGGTAGCCAAGTGGTAAGGCAGCGGTCTGCAAAACCGCTATTCGCCGGTTCGATTCCGGCCCGCGCCTCTCCGTGAACCGACGCGCGCCCGGGCAGCGATGCCCGGGCGCGCTCGTTCATCCGCGGTCCACCCGGAAACCCGGCGCCTTGTACCCCGCCGGCCGCTGCGGCGCGGGGATGGTCACCGTGTTCCCGTCGCGCAGCGCGTGGTAGTTCGGCGACATGATCTCCACGCCCGCGGCGTTGAACTTCTCCTGGATGTTCTGGTGGAGCTCGCCGTAGATCGCGGGCTGCAGGTCGGCGCGGCGCGTGCAGCAGTTGATCTGGTAGCTCACGTTGAAGTCGTTGAGCGCGGTCTGCAGCACGAAGGGCGCCGGCTGCGGCTCGATGTGCTCCGTCGCGAGCGCGGCCGCGATGAGCAGCTCGTGCACGGTGCGCCAGGGCGCGTCGTAGCCGATGGTCACCTCCGTGTGCAGGATCAGCTCGCCCGCCTCGGCCCTTGCGGTGAAGTTCTCGATGGCGCCCGAGAGCACGGCGCTGTTGGGCACGGAGATCTCCACGTTCTTGGGCGTCCGCACGCGCGTCACCAGCAGGGTGCGCGTGACCACGATCCCCTCCACGCTGCCGATGCGCACCCAGTCGCCCACGTGGAAGGCGCGCGAATACAGCAGCACGATCCCCGCCATCAGGTTGGCGATCGCCGACGTGGAGCCGAAGGAGACGAGCGCGCCGATGAAGAGGGAGACCCCCTTGATCGCCTCCGAGTTCGCGCCCGGGAGGTACGGGAAGGCGAGCGCGAAGGCGAGCGCGAGGAGGAGCGGACGCACGATCTGGTACGTGGGGATCGCCCAGTCCGGATCGAAGTTGCGGATGGTCACCGTGCCGCGCTCGACCGCCAGGAACACGCCGTGCACGAGGCGCAGCGTGACGCGCGTGACGAACACGATCACGACGATGACCACCAGGTTCGGCAGATAGTCGATGATCGCACGCAGCGCGCGGCCGATCGGCGTGAGGATCGAGGCGGTGACGCTGATCGCGAGATCCGCGGTCTGCGGGAAGATGCGGAGCAGGAGCGGCACGTAGGCGATCACGACCACGAACAGGAGCAGGCCGCGCAGTACGTGCGCGAAGGAGAGCAGGACGTCGGCCGCGCGGTCGCCGGTGATCCCCTGGATCCCGAAGTTCTTCAGCGCGTCCGTCATCCGCTGCCGGCTCCGGTCGATGAACGCGTAGATCCTGGGGAAGACGGCGCGGATGATCAGGATGAGCGCGATCGCCGCGGCGGTGAGCAGCGCGGCGCGCAGGGCGTCGAGCCAGAGGGCGCGCGACGTGCGGCCCTCGCTCGCCGCGGGGAGCGCCGCGCGCAGCACGTCGGCGTACTCGCGCGCCAGCTTCGGCCGCGGCGTGTTGAGCGGCGCCGCGTCCTCGTCGGCCACGAAGAAGAGGGTCTGGCCGGCGAGCGTGATCTCGGTGCGGCCGGCCTCGTCGATGACGCCGATGGTGTCGCTCGGCAGCAGCCCGCGGCTCGCCGCGCGGGCGAGCGAGGTGGAGACGCGCTGCGCGCGCTCCTGGGCCGTGTAGGTCCGCGAGGACCCGTAGAGGGTGAAGAGGGAATCGCCGTCCAGCATCACCACGGCGCCGACGGGAGGTGCGAGCTCCTGCCGGCCGGTGTCGGCGGGCGCCTGCGCGCCCGCGGGGAGGGCCAGGAGGGCGATGAGCGCGAGAACGCGCACGAGCGCGCGCGTCACAGCGCCGCCGTGGCCAGGAAGCGCGGCGGGCGCCGCACGCCGGTGGCCTGCTCGAAGGCGTACGCGATGCGGATGAGCACGGGTTCGCTCCACGCGCGGCCGAAGAAGGAGATGCCGCAGGGGAGCCCGAAGGCCCAGCCCGCGGGGACGGTGATGCTCGGATAGCCGGCCACGGCGGCGGGGCTCGAGCTGCCCCCCCCGCCGCCGCAGTCGCCGTTCACGAGGTCGATCGGCGTCGCCGGGCCGTTGGTCGGCGCGACGAGCGCGTCGAGCGTGAACTTGTCCATCGTGCTATCGATCCCCTCCTCGCGCGAGAGGCGGCGGCACTTCGCGAGCGCGTCGAGATACGCCTGCTCGGTGAGCGGGCCGCGCGCCTCCGCCTTCTCGAAGATCTCCTGCCCGAAGAAGGGCATCTCCTGCGCGCGGTGCGCCTCATTCCACCCGATGAGGTCGGCGAGGGTGCGCACCATCGCCCCCGGCGCGAGCTCGGCGAGGTACGCGTTCAGGTCGGCCTTGAACTCGTAGCTCAGCACCGTCGACTCGTCGTCGCCGTACTCGCGGTCGGCGCGGAGGGGCGCGGGATCGACGATCGTGGCCCCCGCCGCGCGCATCGCGTCGAGCGCGGCGGCGAGCGCGCCGTCGGCGTGGCGGCTGTAGCCGGTGTAGTACTCGCGGGGGACGCCGATGCGCGCTCCCTTGAGCCCGTTCGGGTCGAGGAACTTCGTGTAGTCGGGGGCGATGCGCCCGGCCGCCGCGGCGGTGGCCGCGTCGCGCGGGTCGACGCCCGCGATCGCGGTGAGCACGATCGCCGCGTCGGCCACGGTGCGGCAGATCGGCCCCGCCGTGTCCTGGCTGTGCGCGATGGGGACGATCCCCGCGCGCGAGACGAGACCGAGGGTGGGCTTGATCCCCACGAGCCCGTTGCGCGACGACGGGTCGACGATGGAGCCGTCGGTCTCGGTGCCGACGCCCACCGCGCAGAGGTTGCCGGAGATCGCGGCGGCGGTGCCGGAGCTCGAACCGCTCGGCGTGCGGTCGAGCGCGTACGGATTGCCGCACTGCCCGCCGCGCCCGCTCCAGCCGCTCGACGCGTGGGTGGAGCGGTAGTTCGCCCACTCCGAGAGGTTCGCCTTGCCGAGGATCACGGCGCCCGCGGCGCGGAGGCGCGCGGCGATGAACGCGTCGCGCGGGACCTTCGCGCCCACCAGCGCGAGCGAGCCGGCGGTGGTCTGCATCCGGTCGAGCGTGGCGATGTTGTCCTTGATCAGCACGGGGACGCCGTGCAGCGGGCCGCGCAGCTTCCCCGCGCGCCGCTCGGCGTCCAGCGCGCTCGCGGTGGCGAGCGCGTCGGGATCGAGCTCGATCACCGCGCGAAGGGACGGGTTCCGCGCCTGGATGCGCGCGACGTACGACTCGCAGACGGCGCGGCTGGTGGCCGTGCCCTTGAAGAACGCGTCCTGCAGCTGCGCGATCGTGATCTCGTCGAGCGGCAGGGCATCGGCGGACGGGAATCCGCCGCCGGGCGAGCGCTGGGCGAGGGGCCCGGCGCCCTCGGGGAGCGCGAGGGCGAGCGCGGTGGCGCCCGCCGCCGCGAGGAGTTCGCGGCGGCTGATCGCGCCGTCCCGCGGGCCGTCCGCCGGCCGCGGCGAAGGATGGGGCTTCATCGCCCCTGATCGAAGATCACGTCCACCGGGATGCGCAGCTGCGTGAGGCGCGCGAGGTCGGCCTGCGTCTGCGCGGTGACCTTCCCGTAGGAATCCTGGAAGGCGCCGACGCCCGCGTAGTCGCCGTTCCCCTGGAACTCGAGGATCGTGGCCGCGAGCGAGTCGGTGGCGGCGGCGAACTTGTCGAAGTCCACGCGATAGCGGCCGCTGGCGCTGTCGCGCGTGAAGGCGCCGAGCCGCTGCAGGTAGTTGAAGGCCGCGATGTTCGCGCGCCCGTGGGCGTCGGCGGCGCTGAAGCGCATCGAGCGGAAGAGGCTGGCGAGGAAGGCCACGTCGTTGCTGCGCACGTCCTCCTTGCCGAGCACGCCGCGGGCGTTGAGCGCCATGACCATGTGGAGGCCGAGGATGTCGGCCTTCCCCTCTTCCAGCGCGCCCGCGCGCTCCTTGAGCGCTTGGCGCACCGTGCCCTTGCCGTCGATGGTCATCTTGATGCCGAGCCCGTGCGCCACCTCGTGGAACATCACGTTCTCGAAGAAGGCGTCGAAGGTCAGGTACTGGAGCTGGTCGGGCGCGATGAGCTCCTTCGCGATCGGCACGAGGATCACGTCGTACTTGGCGCGCATGGCGTTCTTCAGCTGCAGGCGCCGCGTCCCGACCTTGAGCTGCACCTCCTCATCGTTCGGGAGGTTCACGGCGATCGTCTTCGCGCCGGTGTTCGCCTGGCCGGCGTAGTAGAGCACGTCGTAGGCGTTGAGGTCGGAGTTGGTGCCGGGGGTCTCCTGCTTGTACGCCGGCGGCACGGGGAGCCCCTTCTGCAGGTCGCCGAGCATCGCGCCGTACGCGGCGAGCCGCTTGCTCCAGCTCTGGTCCTTCACGAGCACGAGCCCCTCGTGCGCGGCCTTGTAGCCGAAGAGCTCGTCCTCGTAGGTCTCCACGGGGCCGATGATCACGTCCAGCGTGTTCTGCTTCATGCGCATCCACGCGTAGTCGCTCGGCTGGTAGTCATCGGTGGCGAGCGCCTTGGCGCGCGATTCGAGGTACGCCTTGAGCCCCGGGTCGGCGGCGAGCTTGGCGGCCTCGAGCAGCTTCGCGGCGGCGCGCTCGTGCTGCGCCTTGAACATCACGTGGTACGGGATGGCCGTGAGGCGTCCCGTGCCGTCGCGCCGCACCATCGTGTAGAGGCTGCGCAGCGAGTCGCCGCGCGCCTTCGAGGAGGAGGCGGCGGAGTCGAACTCCTCCTTCGTCATCCCGGGCGGATAGAAGTTCGCGCCGGGGGCTTTGGCCCCGATCTCGGGGACGAAGGGGGCGTTGTTCGCGAGGCGGTTCCACGGCCCGTAGTTGATCTCGACGAGCGTGCGCGCGTCCGCGCCGGAGACGTGGCGCATGAGCGAGTCCTTGTTCCCGTACGTCTCCATCCAGAACGCCGGGTCCATCTCCTTCGCCGCGTCGATGAGCAGCGGGATCATCTTCCGCTCCGCCGGCGTGAGCGCGGCGGTGTCGGTGGTGAGCTTCACCGTGGCGTACGCGGCGAGCAGGGAGGAATCGGACGGGGCGGCGGCGCCGGCGGAACGGGCCGGGGGGGCGGCCCGTTCGCCGCGGCAGGCGAGGGCGAGGGCGAGGAACAGGACCGTGCTGGTGCGGCGCATCTGGGGATCTCCGGGAGTGTGACGGCGAGGCTGATTCTGGCACGGGGAGCAGGGGGCCGCAACCGCGCGCGCCGTGCGCGATGCGCTCCGCCGCCGTAGGTTGGGGGATGGCGACGCCCGGGGCGAAGGCATCGGCGATCAAGGTCGCGCCGGCCGTGGTGGAGGCCGCGTCGCTCGACGCGGCGGCCGCGCTCGCGAAGCTGGGGTCGCGCCCCGAGGGGCTCACCGGCGCCGAAGCGGCGCAGCGGCTCGCGACGGCCGGACCCAACGAGATCGCGGCGCAGCGGGAGCGGCCCTGGCCGCTGCGGCTGCTGCGCACGATGGCCAATCCGCTGGTGGTGCTGCTCGCGCTGCTGAGCGTGGTGTCGTGGGCCACGGGCGACGTGCGCGCGGCGGTGGTGATCGCGGTCATGGTGGTGCTCGGCGTGACGCTGCGCTTCGCGCAGGAATCGCGCGCGGGGGCGGCGGCGGCGAAGCTGCGCGCGATGATCCGCGTGACCGCCACGGTGCTGCGCGACGGCGCGCCGCGCGAGGTGCCGCTGCGCGAGGTGGTGCCCGGCGACGTGATCGTGCTCGCCGCGGGGGACATGGTGCCGGCGGACGTGCGGCTGCTCGCGCAGAAGGACCTGCACGTCACCCAGTCGAGCCTCACCGGCGAGTCGGTGCCCGCGGAGAAGTCGGAGGCGCCGGCGGCGGCGGGCACGCCCCCGCTCGAGATGCCCTGCCTCTGCTGGCTGGGCACCTCGGTGGCGAGCGGCACGGCGCGCGCGGTGGTGGTGGTGACGGGGCGCTCGACCTTCCTCGGCGCGATGGCGGGCGCGATCACCGCCGAGGAGCCGCCCACCGCCTTCGACCGCGGCGTGAACGCCTTCACCTGGCTGATGATCCGGCTGATGGCGGTGATGGTGCCGCTGGTCTTCCTGATCAACGGCCTCACGAAGCACGACTGGAAGGAAGCGTTCTTCTTCGCGCTCGCGGTGGCCGTGGGGCTCACCCCCGAGATGCTGCCGATGATCGTGTCGGTGTGCCTGAGCAAGGGCGCGATGGCGATGGCGCGCACGCAGGTGATCGTGAAGCGGCTGAACGCGATCCAGAACTTCGGCGCGATGGACGTGCTCTGCACGGACAAGACGGGCACGCTCACGATGGACGCGGTGATCCTCGAGCGGCACGTGGACGCGACGGGCGCCGAGAGCGAGGAGGTGATCCGCGACGCGTGGCTGGTGAGCCACTTCCAGACCGGGCTGCGCAACGTGATGGACCAGGCGATCCTCGCGCACGAGGAGCACCGTGCGGCGGCGGTGGCCGCCGGCTGGACGAAGGTGGACGAGATCCCCTTCGACTTCGAGCGGAAGATGATGAGCGTGGTGGTGGGCGCGCCGGACGGCATCCAGCGGCTGATCGTGAAGGGGGCGCCGGAGGCGGTGATCGCGCGCTGCACGCGGGTGCGCGACGGCGACGGCGAGCGCCCGCTCGCCCCGGGGGACGACCGCGGCGCTCGCGCCGTGTACGAGAAGCTGAGCGGCGAGGGATTCCGCGTGCTCGCCGTGGCGGCGAAGGCGTGCCCGGCCACCGAGGCTCCGTACGACCGCGACGATGAGCGCGACCTCACGCTCGTGGGCTACGTGGCCTTCCTCGATCCGCCGAAGGACAGCGCCCGCCCCGCGCTCGACGAGCTGCGCGCCGGCGGCGTGACGGTGAAGATCCTCACCGGCGACAACGAGCTCGTGAGCCGCACCGTCTGCTCCCAGGTGGGGCTGGCGGTGGACCGCATCCTGCTCGGCGCCGAGATCGAGGCGATGGATGACATCGCGCTCGGCGTTGCCGCGGAGGGGGTGAGCGTGTTCGCGCGCCTCTCGCCGGCGCACAAGCAGCGCATCATCGCGTCGCTCCGCGCGCGCGGGCACGTCGTGGGCTTCATGGGGGACGGCATCAACGACGCCCCCGCGCTGCGCGCCGCCGACGTGGGGGTGAGCGTGGACACCGCGGTGGACGTCGCCAAGGAGAGCGCCGACATCATCCTGCTCGAGAAGAGCCTGCTCGTGCTCGCCGACGGCGTGCGCGAGGGGCGCAAGGTGTTCTCGAACATCCTCAAGTACGTGCGGATGGGGGCGAGCTCGAACTTCGGCAACATGTTCAGCGTGCTCGGCGCGAGCGCCATCCTCCCCTTCCTGCCGATGGCGCCGATCCAGGTGCTCACGAACAACCTGCTCTACGATTTCTCGCAGGTGCCGATCCCCACCGACCGCGTGGACCCCGAGCAGATCGCGGCGCCGCGCCCCTGGTCGATCCCGGAGATCACGCGCTTCATCCTGTTCATCGGGCCGATCAGCTCGCTCTTCGACTACGCGACCTTCGCGGCGATGTGGTTCCTCTTCGGCGCGAACTCGGCCGCCCGCGCGCCGCTCTTCCAGACCGGGTGGTTCGTGGAGTCGATCATGACGCAGACGCTGATCATCCACGTGATCCGCACGAACAAGATCCCCTTCCTGCAGAGCCGCGCGAGCCCGGCGCTGATGGCCACCACGGCGCTGGTGATGCTCGCGGGGGCGCTGCTGCCGTACTCGCCCGCGGCGCCGGCGCTGGGACTCGTGGCGCTGCCCGCGGCCTACTGGGGCTTCCTCGCCGCGACGCTCGCGGCGTACCTCGTGCTCACGCAGCTGGTGAAGACCTTCCTGCTCCGCCGGAAGCTGATCTGAGCGGGGTCAGTGGCAGTCGTCGCAGCCGCCGCCGGCCTTCTTCGCGCGCGCGGCGGCGAAGGCGCTCCAGCCGCGGAAGCCCGCGTACGCCAGCGCGCCGGCGACGATGAGCGCCACGATCGCGGTCTGCACCGTCATCCCCACCCGAGCGCGCGCCCGCCGTGGTACACGAGCCACGCGGCGCCGTACGCCAGCGCGAGCATGTAGCCGAACTGCACCATGGCCCACTTCCAGCCCGCGCGCCCGCCGCCGGACTCGCGCACGGTGACGGCCATCGTGCTCATGCACATCATCGCGAACACGTAGAAGACCATGAGTCCCACCGCCACGAGCGGCGTGTACACCGGCGCGCCGGTGGCGGGGTCGCGCTCGTCGTGGATCCGGTCGCGCAGCGCGCGCGTGCCGGCGGTGTCGGCGTCCCCCACGCCGTAGATCGTGCTCATGGTGGACACGAACACCTCGCGCGCCGCGAAGCTGGCCGCGATCGACACGCCGATCTTCCAGTCGTAGCCGAGCGGCCGCACCGCGGGCTCGATCGCGTGCCCCACGCGGCCGAGCGCGCTGTGGGAGAGCTGCGCCTCCTGCGCGGCCGCGGGCGTCATCCCCGGCGCGGGGGGCGTGTGCGGGTACGTGGCCAGCGCCCAGAGCACGATCGAGAGCGAGAGGATGATCGTGCCGGCGCGCCGCACGAACATCATCGCCCGCTGCCAGACGGTCATCAGCAGCGGGCGCAGCCGCGGCAGCCGGTAGGGCGGCATCTCGATGATCAGCGGCCGCGTGGGGCCGCGCAGCAGCGTCTTCCGGAAGACGAACGCCACCGCGAGCGCCGTCACCGTGCCGAGCAGGTACATCGTGAGCATCGTCACGCCGCGCAGGTCGAACATCCCCCACACGATCGTCCCCGGCACGAACGCCGCGATGAGCAGCGTGTACACCGGCAGCCGCGCCGAGCAGGACATGAGCGGCACCACCATGATGGTCGCGATCCGGTCCTTCGGCTCCTCGATGCTCCGCGTGCTCATGATCGCGGGCACCGCGCACGCGTAGCCCGAG